>DATLQW010000216.1:0-8999 GCA_035535035.1 Acetobacteraceae bacterium | reverse complement strand
GCGCTGGTAGTCGGCGCGATCGGGTTCGGCGCGCGCCAGACGCTCGCTGATTTCGAGCGCCTTGGCATAGGCATCGCGCGCCGCCTCGCCCTGGCCGAGCGCGCGATAGAGGTCGCCCATCTTGTTGTAGGACACCGAGAGATCGCGCTGGTAGTCGGCGCGATCGGGTTCGGCGCGCGCCAGACGCTCGCTGATTTCGAGCGCCTTGGCATAGGCATCGCGCGCCGCCTCGCCCTGGCCGAGCGTGCGATAGAGGTCGCCCATTCGTTCGTACGACACCGAGAGATCGTGCTGGTAGTCGGCGCGATCGGGTTCGGCGCACGCCAGACGCTCGCTGATTTCGAGCGCCTTGGCATAGGCATCGCGCGCCGCCTCGCCCTGGCCGAGCGTGCGATAGAGGTCGCCCATGTTGTTGTAGGACACCGAGAGATCGCGCTGGTAGTCGGCGCGATCGGGTTCGGCGCGCGCCAGACGCTCGGCGATTGCCAGGTCCTTGGCATAGGCATCGCGCGCCGCCTCGCCCTGGCCGAGCGTGCGATAGAGGTCGCCCATCTTGTTGTAGGACACCGAAAGGTCGCGCTGGTAGTCGGCGCGATCGGGTTCGGCGCGCGCCAGACGCTCGCTGATTTCGAGCGCCTTGGCATAGGCATCGCGCGCCATCTCGCCCTGGCCGAGCGCGCGATAGAGGTCGCCCATGTTGTTGTAGGACACCGAGAGATCGCGCTGGTAGTCGGCGCGATCGGGTTCGGCGCGCGCCAGACGCTCGCGGATTTCGAGCGCCTTGGCATAGGCATCGCGCGCCATCTCCACGCGGCCTGTAACATACCACCTGTCACCGAGCTCAACCCACATCCATGCGGCAGCTTGCTGCGGACCGAAGCGTTCGAAAAGGTCCACCGCCTCGCGCCAGGCGGCCTCGGACCTGGGCCATTCGTTCCGGGCGGCAAATCCCTCGCCGGCACGAGCCAGCAGGAATGCAAGCGTTTGCTGCTGCCCGTCGCGGCCGCGGACGCGGTCGGCCATCCGCAACGCGAGCTCCGGGTCCGGTGCCGCGGTGCGCGCCGGCTGCGACGGTTCCGGCCGATACCCTGGCTCGATTTCGATCGCCCCCCGCCCCGGCTCGATACGCAGCGACAGCGAGCGGACCGACCAAAGATCCGCGGCAATCTCCCGCATCGCTGACACCAAGCCGGCCGTTCCGACAAGGATCAGCGGCAGCGGGAAGCGTCGGCGCAGCGGGTTGCGCTGCTGGTTCAACCCCACCAGGGCATGGCGCCAGGCGAGGTCCCAGGCGGCGGCGTCCGCATCCGGCGGGCCATAGGCGGCGGCGATCCAAATCGCCCCGCGTGCCGCATCATCCGGCAGGCTGAACAGGGTGGAAGCTGCCTCGTGCAGAGCGGCAGGCGATTCCGGCTCGATGACGGTCAGGCTTCGGCCGCGCTGCGCCAGCCAGACTTGCAGCTCGTTCCGGCACAGGCGCGCGCCGTCCATGTCGGGTACGACCAGGACCACCAACGCGAATTCTTCGGCCAGTTCGACCTGGTTGAGCAGGACCTGCCATTCACCCGCTGCCGCCGCACCGAAACGGCGTTCGATCGTGTCGCCTTCCGTCGTTGCCAGGGTCGCACTCATTCGACCGGCCGGTTGTCCCCGAGAATCCGTTCGACTTCGTCGCGGATCAGCGGATGGGTGTCGTACCAGGATTCGCCGTTCTCGAAATACATCACCAGATGCGTGTTGAAGAAATTGCTCAGCCGTTCGATCGCGTTCTCGTCGAGCGTATCCGGCTCCAGGTTCTGCTTCACGCTGATGTCGTGCAGCAGCCGCGCGTCGTCCACCGCAATCGGCAGGAAATCGCGGCGCGCGACGCTGATCACGCGATCGACGACGCCCGTGTCGATCGGCAGCGCGTTTGCCCGGGTCAGCGCTTCGCGCATCATGCGCAGAAGGTCACGCACCTGGCCGCCGCAGGCGACAATGAGCCGCTCGACCGGCGGGTCCGTTGCGGCATCGTCCGGTCCGAACAGGCGGGCGCAATCGGCATCGCTCACGCGGCGGCGCATCAGGTTGCGGAACATCGCACGGCCGTGCGGGTACGGCGCCCGATCGGCGCCCTTGTTCCATAGCTGAACCGTCGGCAACAGCGTCATGTCCTGGGGGCGCGACAGGAAGGCCAGCCAGGCCGGCACCGAGTAGATGCAGTGCACATAGGGCATGCGCAACCGATCCAGGTGCACGGTGAAAAGCTGCTGCACGCAACGGATCACAGCCTGCCAATTGTGGTAGTCGCCCCGCAGTTGTTCGAGCTGATCGAGCATGAAGACGATTTGTACGTCTTCGCTGCCCTTGGCCGCCCAGATCGCCTTGGCGCCGTGTTCGAAGAATTGCGCAACGTCGGCCTGCAATTGCACCAGATGCGCGGCGAGGAAGTCCTGCAGCGTCCGGCGAAAGCTTGAGCGCGTCTTCAGCTCCGCCTTGATGTTCAGGCCTGCCTTAATCCCGCCCAGCACGCCGTGTCCCGGACTGCTGTATTCCAGCTTCGCGTCGCCGCCGCTCAGGCGGACCTCGGTCCGCTCCACCAGGCCGCGCAGGCGCTCCCAGAACGATTCCGCGCGCAGGTCGATGCCCAGGTCCTCTTCGATGGCGTCGCTGAAGGCTCCGGCAGCGACCATCAGCATGTCGCCAATGGGCAAAGGGTCGAACGGATCAACATATTTCAGCGCATCCGCATACAGCACGACGTAGCCCTGCCGGCGCAGGTTGCGGCGCAGCCGGAACAGCTCGGTCGTCTTGCCGGATCCGCTAAAGCCCGAGAACAGTTGCATCGTCTGCACGTCAGCGAGCTCGATCCGGCGCTGCATGATCGCGACCGGATCGTCCCCGTTCGATTGCTCGTGGATCGGCTCATACAGCGGGTCGTCGGGTTCGAGCGGCTGGTCCAGTACCCGGCGGTACAGGCCGCGAACAAACTCCCGGTCGTCCTTGCTGAGTGACATCCGCGCTCCCTGGAACGGCCCAGCCGACATGAGGCCAGGCAATCCATCATACAACAGATCGCCGCCGCGCTCCCCTCAGCGGTGAAAGTCTATCGCGGCCAGTCCAGCCGGGGTTCGCGGCGGGCGGGCCTGGTGTGCGGCGGGGGTGGCGGCCGGTCCGCGGCGGCGTCGCCGTGCGCCAGTTCGTGCGCCGCCGGAGGGATCGGCGGGCGGGTCACGATCGGCGTCGGGCGCGACGGCGCCGCGGGTTCGGGATGGTAGATTTCGTCGTAATCGACGGCCTGGCCCGGCTCGGGCAGGCGCAGGGCGAGGTGGCGGATTTCGTTCTGGATCTCGTCCAGCCTGGCTTCCAGGACGTCGAGCCGGCCCTTCATCCCGATCACGCTGAACGGCATGAAGAGGAAGGCGAGCGCGTAAAGGAGTGCCGGAATGAGCAGAACGAGCGGCACCCACCAGGGCAGCCAATCGGGCAGGGCGAAGGGAAGCGTCATGCGGCGAGGCTAGCACCGGGCGGTGGTTTTAATCCATCCATGTGGGATCCCGGCTGAATCGGGCTTGCATCGGAACGATGCGGCCGCTAAAGCGAGGAGCAGGCTGACCCTGTCGCCAGGGCCGGCCCGCTTCCTGCTGTCGGATGATGGTGATCTTGATTTTATCGTCAAAAATCACCGCGATTTTCGGCAGGAGGCTGCGATGCTTTCGCGTCGCTTTCTCCTCTCAAACGCCGGCCGGGCCGATTTCCGGCCGGCGCTTTCATTTCTGGGGCGTGGCGGTTAACGGGACCGCAGGGGCGGCCGGGTGGATTTCCCGCCGCCTTCGTGCCAAGCCTCGTGCCCGTCGCTTCTCCGCCCAGGTGCCTCCATGCTGCTGCTGATTCCCGGCCCGGTGACCACACGTGCCGAAGTACGCGCCGCGCTCGGGCACGACTTCGCGCCGTGGGACAACGATTTCCGCCCGCTCGTTGCCGGGTTGCGCGAGCGGTTGCTGCGTATCGCCGGCGGCAGGCCGGACCGGCACACCGTGCTGCCGCTGCAAGGCTGCGGCCATTTCATCACCGAGGCGGCGGTGCGCACGTTCGTCCCGCCCGGCGGCAAGCTGCTGGTCCCCGCCACCGGTTCGTACAGCGACCGCATGGTGCGCCTGGCGCGTGAGGCCGGGCGGGTGCCGGTGGTGTTGCCGATCTCGCTTGTGGCACCCACGCCACCGGAGGCGGTGGCCGCCGCGCTCGCGGCCGATCCGGCGATCTCGCATGTCGGCCTGGTGTATTCGGAAACCGGCAGCGGCGTGGTGCACGATCCGGCGGTGATCGGCGCCGTGGTGCGCGCGGCCGGACGGCGGCTGATCGTCGATGCGGTGTCGGCGTTCGGTGCGCTGCCGCTGGACGTCTCGGCGCAGCCGGAGCTCGACGCGGTGGTGTTCACCCCCAACAAATGCCTGGAGGCCATTGCCGGCGTCGCCTTCGCGGTGGCGCGCATCGACCGGCTGGAAGCCTGCGCCGGCCATGCCGGAAGCTGGTCGTTCGACCTCGCCAGCGTGCATGCCCATTCGTTGCGCAGCGGTCCGGGCAGCTTCCGTTTCACCCCGCCGGCGCAGGTGCTGAACGCGCTGAATGTTGCGCTCGACCTGTTCGATGCCGAGGGCGGCCAGAAGGCGCGGCTCGCGCGCTACACCGCGAACATGCGGGTGCTGTACGAGGGCGTGCTGGGGCTCGGGCTGACACCCTGGCTGGCGCGCGAGCAGCAGGGGCCGATCATCGTCAACGTGCACGCGCCGGACGATCCCGCCTGGGATTTGCAGCGCTTCGTCGATGCGCTGAAGGCGCGCGGGGTACTGATCAGCAATTTCTACAGCACGCCGGCGCCGAGCTTTCGCGTCGGCTGCATCGGCGCCATCACGCCAGCCGACATGCGCCTCGCCGTCGCCGCCATGGGCGAGGCGCTGAACGAACTCGGCATCAACCGGAGGAGAGCAGCCTGACATGAAGACGGATTTGGAGATCGCCCGCGAGAGCAAGATGCGGCCCATAGCCGAGATCGCCGCCAGGCTGCACATTCCGGACGAGGCGCTGGAACCGTATGGCCGCTACAAGGCGAAGGTCGGCTTCGACTTCATCAACCAGCAGGGGGAAAAACCGGACGGCGCGCTGGTGCTGGTCACCGGCATCAGCCCGACTCCCGCCGGCGAGGGCAAGACCACCACGACGGTCGGCCTCGGCGATGCGCTGAACCGCGTCGGCAAGCGGGCGGTGATCTGCTTGCGCGAGCCGAGCCTGGGGCCAAGCTTCGGCATGAAGGGCGGCGCGGCCGGCGGCGGGTTTTCGCAGGTGGTGCCGATGGACCAGATCAACCTGCATTTCACCGGTGATTTTCACGCCATCACCTCGGCCAACAACCTGCTGGCCGCGATGATCGACAACCACATCTACTGGGGCAACGCGCTCGGTATCGACGCGCGGCGGGTGTCATGGCGCCGGTGTCTTGATATGAACGACCGGGCGCTGCGCTCGATCGTCAACAGCCTGGGCGGCGTGGCGAACGGGTTTCCGCGCGAGGACGGGTTCGACATCAGTGTCGCCTCCGAGGTGATGGCGGTGTTTTGTCTGTCGCGCAATCTCGACGAGTTGCAGGAGCGGCTCGGGCGCATGATCGTGGCGCAGACGCGCGACGGGAGGGCGGTGACGGCGAAGGACATCAAGGCGGACGGCGCGATGGCCGTGCTGCTGAAGGACGCGCTGGCGCCCAACCTGGTGCAGACGCTGGAAGGCTCACCGGCGTTCGTGCATGGCGGGCCGTTCGCCAATATCGCGCATGGCTGCAACTCGGTGATGGCGACGCGGCTCGGGCTGAAGCTGGCCGACGTGGTGGTGACGGAGTCCGGGTTCGGCGCCGATCTGGGGGCGGAGAAATTCATCGACATCAAGTGCCGCCAGGCGGGATTGACGCCGTCCTGCGCGGTGATCGTGGCGACGGTGCGGGCGCTGAAGATGCATGGCGGCGTGGCGCGTTCGGCGCTGGGCAAGGAGGACGTCGCGGCGGTGCGGCGCGGCATCGCCAACCTGGCGCGGCACGTGGAGAACATGGGCAAGTTCGGCGTGCCGGTGGTGGTCGGGGTGAACCATTTCAACTCTGACACGGAGGCGGAATTCGCCGCGATCCGCGACGCGATGGGCGCGCAAGGGGTCGAGGCGATTTCCTGCACGCACTGGGCGGATGGCAGCGCGGGCGCGGAAGCCCTGGCACACGCGGTGGTCGCGCGGATCGACGGCGGCAAGGCGGCCTGCCAGCCGCTGTATCCGCTGGAACTCAAGCTCGCCGACAAGATCCGCGCCATCGCGCAGAAGATCTATCGCGCGTCGGACATCGCGGTGTCGGACGCGGTGGCACGCCGGCTGAAGGGGTTCGAGGATGCCGGCTTCGGCAACGTGCCGGTGTGCATCGCCAAGACGCAGTACAGTTTCACCTCCGATCCCACGGTGATGGGCGCGCCGGAAGGGTTCGTGCTGCCGGTGCGTGAGGTGCGGCTGTCCGCCGGGGCGGGCTTCGTGGTGGCGATCTGCGGCGACATCATGACGATGCCCGGCCTGCCGCGCACGCCGGCCGCGGAGGCGATCCATTTGCGCGAGGACGGCGAGATCGAAGGGCTGTTCTGAATTCCCGTTCAGGGCTTGTCGGGAATTAACCGAATCACGTGAGATCGCCGCGGCCGCTCCCAGGATGTGGGGATCGCTGAGAACCACATCGTGGGCGCGGCGCAGCGCGCGGGGCCCGGTCAACTGTCCACCGAGTCTAATGCTTCTCCGCCAGCGCCTTCACCTCGTCCATCGCTTCGGCGAACCGCTGGTTGATCAGCGCCAGCGCCTCGGCATTGGATTGCTGGATGAGGTCGCGCAGTTCCTGCATGTTGGCGACGGCATGCTCATAGGCCTGCTTCAGCATTTCGGCCTGCTTCGCCGCCTTGACCTGCGGCCCCTCCGCGGTGGCCAGCGCCTTCATGCCGTCGGTCAGTTCGGTCATGCTTTGCTGCATGATCTCCATGTTGCGGCGGGCGACCGCCTGGGCGCCTTCCATGGCGATGCGGTTGGCCGCCGCGAAGGTCTCGATGTTCCGGCGATTGGCCGCGATGAACGCTTCCATGTCCGGCATGGCCGGCATGTTCATTTCGCTGAACAGCCTGGCGAAATCCCCGGGGGACCCGGCGCCGGGCGAGGCTTTCGTGGTGCCGGATTTGGATTGTGGACCGCTGGCCATGGCTCGGCTCCTTTGCTCGCCTGGGCTTCGGCGGCGACACTACGTCGGGTTGTGGGGCGCCGCCAGCGGGCCCGGGCGCGGCGATGCAGGCGCGGGGGAAAGCGGGCGCCGGCGATGCGGCTCAGGCGGGTGGTGTTTCCGCGATGGGACCGGCCGGCCCGGCGCCGGGTTCGGCGGCCGAAGCATCCGCGGCCGTCGCGTCGGGCGCCGCCGCGTCGGGCGCCGTCGCGTCGGCCGCCGCCGCCGCAGTGCCATCGCCGCCCAGCCAGGCGGCGAGGCGGTCGGCGCGGCGCAGCGCGGCGTCGAGCGCGGCCATTGTGCCGGAGAGATCGGCGCTCTCGTCACGCTGCCAGGCGCGCAGCGTCCACACCCACACCGCGAACAGCCCGCGCACGCGAAGCTCGCCGCGCAGACCGGCGGTGGACACGCCAGCCGTTTCCAGCATCCACCGCATGCTGCGGCGCGTGGCACAGGCCAGCAGCAGCGCGGTCGGCGGCTCGGTCGGCACGGCGCGGAGCAGGGCGATCACGCCGGCACGGTGCGCCTGCAGCGCGTCGAAGCGGCGCATCAGCAGGTCGAACAACTTGTCGCGAACGGTTCCGTCCGATGGCGTTTCAGCGAGCGCCGCCTGGTCTGCCATCCGGCCGAAGCGCAGCAGGACGGCGGCGTGGCCCGGGAAGCGGACGCGTGCTTCGGCCAGGGGCAGTGCCGCGGCGCGGGCCGCCTCGGCCACGCTGGTCCCGCGCCAGCCCTTTTCCGCTGCCAGCCGGAAGAACGCAGCGAGCAGCGCGCTGTCGAAGTCGATGTCGCTCATGCCGGCAGCATGGTACCAAACCGGGGCGCTGTCAGCCCTGGCGGAGGCTGAATCGCGTTCGGCTGGGCCGCTGCGGCGAACCGGCCGGTGCGATCCGCTGCCTCGTCAGGCCGCCCGAAGCGCCTGTTACGGGACGGATCCTGCCCCCTTCCCCTTGAGGGAGGCGGAGAGCACGGTCACTTCGTTGCGGTAACATGCCACGCCGAGAGCCGCCCGCCGCGGTGACGGTTGGTTAATCTCTCGGCCGCATGGTGCGGCCGATGCCGGTTCTCCAGCGCAACCCGTTTGCCGTCCCCGCCCGCCTGCGCCGCCTGCAGATCGAGATCACCACCGGCTGCAACCTGCGCTGCGCCGGGTGCCAGCGAACGCTCGGCATGGCAGCCGGCTCCTGGCGCAACGCCCACATGCCCGCCCGGATTTTTGCCGCCATCCTGCGCAATGCACCGCCGGCCGACACGATCATCCTGCAAGGCATCGGCGAGCCGACGCTGCATCCGGACCTGCCGCAGTTGATCGCGGCGGCGCGCGGTGCCGGCAAATTCGGCGCGGTCAGTTTCAACACCAACGCGCTGGTGCGCGAGCCGGCGTATTATCAGGCGTTGCGCGCCGCCGGGCTCGACCACGTCAGCGTTTCAGTGGACAGCCTGGATCCGCGAACCGCGCAAGCCACCCGCGCCGGCACCGATTGCCAACGCCTGACCGAAGCGATCCAGGCGCTGATCGCCCTGTTCGGCCCCACGGTAACGCTGTCGATCCTGCTCAGCCGGCATAACGCCGAGGAACTCCCGGAGCTGCTGCAACGGCTTAACCCATCTTTGACAGTCCGGGTCCCATTTTCCGTAACGACTTCGGAAATATCCAGTAAAAGACTAGGCCAAGACCTGGAATCCGTCATGTAGTGACATAATCGTCGGGCAATCCATTGACCGAATCCCGCCGCCC
>DATLQW010000215.1:0-31360 GCA_035535035.1 Acetobacteraceae bacterium | reverse complement strand
CGATCCGGCGCCGGGCGGGGTCAGGAAATACGTCGCATGACCCGCCCAATGCCCGAATGTAGTGTTACTCGGCGAAAATCTGCCGCACACATTGCTGATATTGCAGAAGTTTTTTTAGTGAGTGTCAAAGATGGGTTAATGTCTGATTGGCGCATTGCTGCCAGCGCGGCAGCACGGCGAACGACTGCCTTCGGGAATGGCTCGGTAGCCGCGCACTGCCAGACCTGGGTCGGTTCCGACCGTAGCCGCTGCCGGCCCCGCTACCGCTGCTGTGGGTCGAAGGCGGGTTTCCGCCCGGGCGGGCAGGCTGCCGCCGCCTTGGGTCAAAGGTGGCATTCAAACTGGCCCGTTACCCGGCTCCCGCGCGAGTTGACTTGCGCCGGCCGGAAGCCCTAAAGCGCGCCCTCTCGATGGCGGGCATAGCTCAGTTGGTAGAGCGCCAGGTTGTGGTCCTGGATGCCACGGGTTCGAGTCCCGTTGCTCGCCCCACCCTCCCGTCCGGCTGATCCCAGGCCCGCGGCGTCCCCGGCAAGGTCATGCGGGCGGCCAATCAGGCCGGCAGCACCCGCGGGGTCGCGCCGGCACCTCTTGCCAGGGCAGCGCGGGCGGCGGACCATCGCCCAGTCACCCCGGAGCGTCCGGGGCATGCTGGCTGACCGCGGCCAGACCAGTGGGAAAGGAAACACCAATGGACGGTACCGCTGCGGCGATCCCGAATGACTCCGCGTCCCTCGATGAGTCCGCGTCCCTCGCGGTACGCCGAACCGGGGCATTTCTCAGTGCCCGGGTTACCGGCATTGACCTGCGCGAGCCGCTCGGCGCGGACACGATCGAGGCGATCGGTGCCGCGCTCGCGGCGCACGAGGTGCTGGTCTTTCCCGACCAGCACGTCAGCGCCGAGGACCTGATGCGGTTCGGCCGCTATTTCGGCACGCTCAGCGTGCATCCGTTCTCCACCAACGCCGAACACGCGCCGGAGCTGATCGTGTTCGACAACCAGGCGGGCAACCCGCCGCACGCCACCGATATCTGGCACTCCGACGAGACCTTCCGCGAGATCCCGCCGATGGGCACCATGCTGTGCTTGAAGGTGATACCGGAGCTCGGCGGCGATACCTGTTTTTGCAGCATGACCGCGGCGTATGACGGGTTGTCGGACCGGATGCAGAATTTCCTCTCCGGGCTGGAGGCGGTGCACGACTTCAAGCCGTTCAAGACCCTGTTCGCCCAGGATGAGGAAGGCTGGAAGCGGCTGCAGCATTTCGAGAATCTGTACCGCCCCGCGACTCATCCGGTGGTCCGGGTGCATCCCGTCACCGGCCGCAAGGCGATCTTCGTCAACCCGCAGTTCACGCTGTACATCAAGGGTATGGAAGAACAGGAGAGCAGAACGTTGCTGGGAACGCTGTTCGGCCTGACCCGCAGCCTCGAACACCAGTATCGTCACCGGTGGTCGCCGGACGAGCTGGTGTTCTGGGACAACCGGTCGGTGCAGCACGCTGCCGTGCACGACTACTATCCGCAACGGCGCCGCATGGACCGCGTAACAATTGCCGGCGACAGCCGCCCTGCCGGCGACGCCGCGCCGGCCCGCGCGGGCGAGATCCGCAAATTCAAGACCCCGCCGGTCACCGACTTCGCGCAAGGCCGCGTCCGGCGTCAATTCGAAAAGGTCGCGGGACACTAGCCGCCAGGCCGACGCCTGCGGGTGCGCCAGGATTGCCGGCGCGCCCGGATCAAACAATAATCGCAACGGAAACGCCGAGGGAGTCCGCCATGCCGAGCCGCAAACCGGCCCGCTATGAACTTTACATCATGGTATTGCTCGTTCTGTTCTGGGGCTGCATCGGGATCAACCGGGTCGGCATCGGGTTCATTTTTCCGATCATCGTGCCTGAATTCCACATGCAGCTCTGGCAGGCCGGGCTGCTGATCTCCGGCACCTCGATCACCTGGGCGTTCAGCAGTTGGATCGGCGGTTGGCTGTCCGACAACCGCGGCCGTCGCGCGATCCTGTTGCCCGCCGTCGCATTCACCGCCCTGGCAACCGCGGCGATGGGCGCGACCTGGAATTTCCTGTCGATGTTCGTCGTCCGCGATCTGCTCGGTCTGGGTGACGGCATCGGCTGGTCGGTCGGACAGGCCACGATCAGCGAGGAAGCCGCACCGCGCCGCCGCGGACTGAACCAGGCGCTGTACAATGCTGGCTACAGCTTTTTCGGTGTCGGGCTGGGCGCGCTGATCATCACCACGCTGACCGCGCATCTCGGCTGGCGTTGGGTGTTCCCGATCATCGGCCTGGCCACCGCGGTCGTGTTCGTCGCGCTGTTCGCCGTGATGCGGGAGCCCTCGCCGCACGCGACCCGCCGCAAGGTCGATTGGCATGCGGCGGCCGGCCTGCTGCGTGGCCGTTCGGTCTTGCTCGTCACGCTCATGGGCTGCGCCACCCTGGCCTGGCTGCAGCTCTCGATCGGCTACAACGTGCTGTTCCTGACCAGGGTGCGCGGGTTCAGCCTGGTCGAGGCCGGGACAGTCGTATCCGCCTGGGGCCTGGTCGGAACCGCCGGGCAGATCCTGCTTCCCTTTGCGTCCGACTACCTGGGGCGGCGCCCCGTTGTCCTGGTGAGCGCCCTGCTGTGTGCGATCACGCTGGCGGTTTATATCGCTGGTGGGTTCGACCTCAACGGCATGCGGCTGATGGCGGGCGCGAGTGGATTCTTCGGCTTCGGACTCGGTCCCATCGTCATCGCCACCTGCGTCAGCGAGCTGGTTCCGGGAGAGCTGCGCGGCGCCGCTCTCGGCATGACCAATTTCTTCGCGGTCATGGTTGGCACCGCCGTCATGCCGGTCGTCGGAGGCATCGTCGCCGACCATTTCGGCCTTCCCGCCGCGCTCTGGCTCGCGGTCGGCGCGCAGGTCGTGCTGGCTGCGCTGGTCGTCGGGATCAGCGAGACGGCACCGCGCGCCGTCGCGCGCCGGGAGGTGTCGGCGTTGGCGGATTTGTGATCTGTTCCGATAGATCGCTATCCTGGCGATTCATATCTGTATTGTAACGGAACCCGTCGCGGCACAGCCGGGAGGACGTCAAGGATCGGTCCCGCACCGATCGCGCGCCATCGCCTCGTGCCGTCCGCAACGCTGCCGAGCCTGGTGGCCTGCGCGCCATCCAGGACGACACCGGCGGCGCGTCACTCCCCCTCCGGCGGAACCCGCTCATGCGGCGCCACCGACCGTATCCCGAGCGATCCGCTCTCGTTGACCGGCCGCAGCCTCACCGCATGGCCCCAGTCGTTGCGATCGCACGGTGCATCTGCGTGCAGCCGCGTGCATCTGTGGCTGATAATTCTTTCCTTCCTCCATCCGAACGCCGCCGCCACCCCACCAGCCGAACCCCGCCCTAACTCCGTGGCGGATCCCTTGCGCGACCGCAAGGAAACTCCGGCGATCGCAACCTCCCCCCACAGCCGGTCCAGCGTCCGCGCCCGCAATTCTCACCCTCAGAGCGCCCGTCTCCCACACCGCGAAACGAGACGTCCGTGAGATGCCGCCAGATCTCCGGCACTCCGCGGCACCCCCCGGAATCGGTCCGTCCGCCTCTCACCCCACGACCCACCGTCTCCACCACGGCGAAACGAGGCATCCATGAGACTCCGCGGCTCCCCACCGCGCCGCCGACAGCGCCAGCGCGGATCGTCGCTCGCGGGCAGGCGGGCGGTGACCGACCCGTCGGGGGTCTCGACGCGCAGGCCATTCGCGCGGATGGCCGCGAGATGCGCGCCGCGCGCGACCGCGGATACCTCGGCGCCGCCCTGCGCCGGACAGGCCGCCAGATAGCCGCCGACCGACCTGGCACCGAACACGCAAACCCGCACCGCAAAGTCCCTGCTGCTCCCTCCCCACAACGCGGGAGCAAGTCCTGCCACTCCCCCTGCCCCTCCGATCCCGCCCCCTGGCGATCACCCCAGCAGCTCCAGCGCCGCCCGCGACAGCGCCTGCACGCCATAGCTGATGCAGCGTTCGTCCGGCTGGTAGGCGGAGTTGTGCAGCCTGTCCTCGCGCCCCGGCTGCGACGAGCCGACGCGCAACTGGAAGCCCGGCACCAGGTCCGCCATCAGGGCGAAATCCTCGCCGCCGAGGCTGGCCTCGCCTTGCTCGATCGCGTCGCCGCCGAACTGCTTGCGCACCGCGGCGACCGTGGGGTCCAGCACGCGGTCGTCGTTGCGCAGCATGGGCACGCCGCGGCGGTAGTCCACCTCGCAGGTGACCCGCAGGCCCTCGCGCATCCCGCCCGACAGGCGCTTGATCGCGGCTTCCGCGGCGTCGCGCGCTTCCGGGTGCAGGGTGCGGACCGTGCCTTTGATCGCGCAGGAGTCGGGAATGATGTTGTAGGTCGTGCCGCCCTGGATGCAGCCGACCGTCACTACCACCGGCATCGTCGGCGGCACCTCGCGCGACACCACGGTCTGCAACTGCGCCACCAGCAGGGCAGCAGCCACGATCGGGTCCACCGTGGTGTGCGGGAACGCCGCGTGGCCGGACTTGCCGTGCACTACGATGTCGAACCGGTCGGCCGCCGCCAGGGCCGCGCCCCGGACGAAGCCGAAGCTGCCGACCGGAATGTCGGGGTGGTTGTGGAACCCCAGCGCCAGATCGACCTTCGGGCCGTCCATCACGCCGTCGGCGATCATGGCGCGCATGCCGCCGATGCCCTCCTCGGCCGGCTGGAACACCAGCTTCACCGTGCCGGCAAGCTGCGGGGCGAGCTCGCGCAGCACCTCCGCCACGCCGAGCAGGGTTGTGGTGTGGATGTCGTGCCCGCAGGCGTGCATGAGGCCGGGATAGGTGCTGGCGAACGGCAGGAAGCTGGTCTCCTGGATCGGCAGCGCGTCCATGTCGGCGCGGATCGCCAGCACCGGGCCGGGCCGGCCGCCCTGAATCAGCCCGACCACGCCGGTTTTGCCGATCTGCGTCTGGTGCGGGATGCCGAGCCGGGTGAGCTCCCGGGTGACGATGCCGGCGGTGCGGACTTCCTCGAACCCGAGCTCGGGGTGGGCGTGGATGTCGCGGCGGATTTCTATCAGTTGGCGCTCGATCCGCTGGGTCAGCTCGCGGATGGCGGTGGTGGGGTCGTTGGGGAGGCTCTGGGGCATGGCGGCCGGGCCTTTCGCGATGCGGTGCGCATCATGTTGTGCATCATGTTGGGGCAGACGGGGCGGTGCAAGGCGGAATGCCATGGCCCGGCCGGCCGGACGCCTGGCGAGGCCGCGCCGATCCCACGGTTCTCTGGTGTCGGGGTGGTTCCGTCCACGCCGCGGTCGATGACGCTCACCGTGATTGCTCCGGTTACCCTCCCGACCTACCGTCTCCTGCGAAGGAGACGCCCCATGAAGATCACCAAAGTCGAACCGCTGCTGCTCGATCGCTTCCTGTATGTCCGGGTCAGCACCGACGCCGGCATCATCGGGCTGGGCGAGTCCGGCACCTGGGGCCAGCTCGAAGCCTCCGCCGCGTCGATCGCCAAATACGGCGAGTACCTGGTCGGCAAGGACCCCTTCCCCATCGAGCACCACTGGAACGTCATGCTGCGCGCCAACCACTTCACCGGCGGCGCGATCACCGGCGCGGTGTCGGCACTCGACATCGCGCTGTGGGACATCAAGGGCAAGGCCTTCAACGTGCCGGTCTATGAATTGCTCGGCGGCCGCATGCGGCACAAGGCGCGGCTGTATGGCCACGTGAAGGGCCGCACGATCGACACGCTGCTGGCGGAGGCGGTGCGGCTGAAGGAGGCGGGTTTCACCGCGCTCGGCCATCTCAACCCGTTGCTCGACGAAGGCGAGAGCACGCCGTACTATAAATCCCACGCCGCGAAGATCGAGGAAGCCATCGACAACGTCCGCCGCCTGCGCGAGGCGGTCGGCCCGAAGGTCGATCTCTGCATCGAGATCCACCGCCGCCTCACGCCGCCGGAAGCCATTGCCCTCGGCCGCGGCATCGAGAAATACACGCCGATGTTCTTCGAGGACCCGCTCCGTCCCAACAGCTTCGATGCGATGGCGGAGGTGGCGCGCCACATCGACATCCCCATTGCCACCGGCGAGCGCTTCACCAGCCTCTACCAGTTCCAGACCCTGCTCACGCGCAACGCGGTGCAATACTTGCGGCCCGACGTGTGCCTGTGCGGCGGCATCACCGGAGCAAAGAAGATCGCCGCCATCGCCGAGGCGCACGACGCCTGGATCGTGCCGCACAACCCGCTGTCGCCGGTATCGACCGCGGCCTGCTTGCAAATCGCCGCCTGCATCCCGAACTTCGCCATCCAGGAATATCCGTCGCGCACGCCGGAGTTGGACGGCAGCGAGGAATTGCTCGGCGCCGGCCTGGCGAGCGGGCTGGCGGAACAGGCCCGCGGGTTCATCGCGATTCCCGGCGCGCCGGGGATCGGGGTGGAACTGGTGGAGGATGCGGAGCGGCGGTTCCCGTACAGACCGCGGCCGATCCGCATGCGTCCGCACGAGGACGGGTCGGTGGTGGATATGTAGCGCGCGTGAAGACGCCCCGTGTCGGCTGCGTCGTGACGAACTGACGGACGATCAACGCCGCTGCCTCGCCCGACCGGCGGATCGCGCGGCCCTGATCTGGCCGTCGTGGCGCGTTCCGGCTACCTCATCAGGCGTTTGCAGCAGCACCATCCAAGGAGGCCTGCCGTGCCGACGAACCAGCCCGACATCGAGCAAATTCAGCGCGCGGTGGCGACATCGCTGCAGGAGCATTGGGTGCTCTATCTGGCCGAGGGGATCATTCTCCTGATCCTGGGTGTGGCCGCCATCATCATTCCGCCGATCGCCACCCTCGCGGTCGAGATCCTGCTGGGTTGGATCTTCCTCATCTGCGGCATTGCCGGCCTGGTCACGACCTTCTGGATGCGCCAGGCGCCGGGTTTCCGGTGGTCGCTCGTCTCGGCGATCGTAGCCATTGCCGCCGGTGCCGCGCTGCTGGCGTGGCCGTTGAACGGCATCGTCTCGCTTACCTTGGTGCTCATCGTGTTTTTCGCGGTCGAAGGCGTTGCCTCGATCATGTTCGCGCTCGAGCACAAGCGGGAACTGTCGGGACGCTGGGGTTGGATGCTGGTGAACGGCATCACCGACCTGATCCTGGCCGCTGTCGTTCTGGCCGGCCTGCCCGGCACCGCGGCCTGGGCTCTCGGATTGCTGGTCGGCATCGATATGGTGTTCGGCGGCATGGCGCTCACGGCGATGGCGTTGCATGCTCGCAAGACCGACCCGCGTTCCGCCGGCCCGGCGCACTGAGCAGGGCGCCGGCTTGCGACGCGGACGGTCGCGCCGGACTAGATCCGGGGATGGGTGACCGCTTGCACGGAGATGACGGGCGCAGCCGGGATGACGGAGGGGACGCCGGCGGCGCCCGACACGAGCATCGTCAGTTTCAGATCCGGCCGGCCCGCCAGGTTGAAGGTCACCTGCGCATAGCGCAGCAGGCCATCCAGCGGATGATTGAACGTGCGTTCGCCGCCTTCCCGTTCCAGAACGCCGTACCGATTCCAGAATTGTGCAAATTCAGGACTTTGGCGACGCAGGCTCTCGATGAGGGTGAGCAACGCCGGATCGGTCACGTGGGTGCTGCAACCCGCGCGGAACTCCGCGACCACGCGGCGGGCGCGCACCTCCCAGTCGCAGATCAGCGACCGGGCGGCCGGTTCGAGGAACACGAAGTGCAGCAAGTTCCGCTCGCCCGGCTGGTCGAGCCATCCGGCGAACAGGCGTTCCAGCAGCGTGCGTTCCAATCGCGGTCCAGGACGTAGGCAGGCGCCCGGATCGCCTCGACGCAAGCCAGCAGGGCGGGCGGGACGCCGCCGGCCTCGGCGCCGGCCTGATCCGGATCGCGCTTGCCGGCGAGTTCGAACAGATAGGCACGCTCGGCCCGGCCCAGCAGCAGCGTTGCCGCCACCCGGGCCAGCGCCAACGGCGACACCGAGACATCCCGCCCCTGCTCGAGCCAGGTGTACCAGGTGGCGCTCAGGCCGCAGAGTTGCGCCACCTCCTCCCGCCGCAAACCAGGCGTCCGCCGCCGGCCCTGCGCCGCCAGACCGAGCTCGGCCGGGCTCAGCCTTTCCCGCTGGGCGCGGATGAAATCGCCCAGTTCGCGCCGCTGCGCCGGAGACCGTGTGTCGATCATGGTACCATTTATACTGGGATAACTTTCGCTCTTAAACCGGTGTTCCGGCGCTGCTACGCAACCCGCCGATGGCCCTCGGCGCCATCGCAGCCGAAACGGAGGCACAGATGCAGCAGAACCCGCATGAAACCCTGGTGGGTGCGCAGTTCGGATCGCGCGCCGGCGCCTATCTCACCAGCGCCGTACACGCGCAGGGCGCGGATCTGGAAGCCCTCGCCGCCCTTGTGCATGGCCGGCCGGCGGCGCACGTGCTCGACCTCGGTTGCGGCGCCGGCCATGTGAGCTTCGCGGTGGCGCCCCATGTGCGGTCGGTCGTCGCCTGCGACCTGTCGCCCGAGATGCTGGACGTGGTCGCGCGCGCCGCCGCTTCCCGCGGCTTCGGCAATCTGGCGACAAAGCAGGGCGTTGCCGAACGTCTGCCGTTCGCGGACGGAGAATTCGACGGCGTGCTGAGTCGCTACAGCGCACACCACTGGCGCGATTTCGACGCCGGGCTGCGGGAGACGGCACGCGTCCTCAGGCCGGGCGGCATTGCCGGGATCGTTGACACCGTCTCTCTCGGTTCAGCGCTGCTGGACACCTGGCTGCAAGCTGTCGAATTGCTGCGCGACCCGTCGCACGTGCGCAGCCGCTCGCGGGCGGAATGGGAGGACGCGATCGTCCGCGCGGGCCTGCTGCCGGGCACCGTCCGCCCGTTCCGCATCCGTCTGGACTTCGCGGTATGGATCGAGCGCATGCGCACGCCGCCGGTGCGGGCGGACGCGATCCGCGCCCTTCAGGCCCTGGCGTCGGACAGCGTGACGCGGCATTTCGCGGTCGAGCGCGACGGCAGCTTCAGCATCGACGTGGCGCTGTTCGAGGCCGCGAAGCCGGCGCCCTGAGTCGCCGCGAAGGGGGCATTGACAGCGACCGGCGGATGGCGGGCAACCGGCCCCGCGCGAGCCGGAACGGTTGGGTTCTCGGCCGCGCCTCTTTTTCTAATAGCGGCGGAAGCGGCCGAGCCAGGACCTGCCCTCCGGGTCCGTACGTTGCGCTCCCGGGTGTTCCGCGTCGCGGCCAGAACCACGCATGGCCAGCACGAAGCGCACGCCACCGCCGACCAGGGCGCTGAGGTAAATTCCCTTGAGGCCGAAATTGATGAACGTCGCCTGCGTCCAATTGTCGGGCACATCGACGTTCCACCACAGCAGGGCACCGAAGATCGCGATTTCGTTGAACGCCCACACCACGATCATCGCGTCGCGTGGGCCGCGTGACCCGCGGGCGCCCTCGAACAGGAACCAGCATCCGAGGACCACGAGCAGGACCCAGCACAGAGCAGGAACCCAGACCGTTGGAAACCTGCGCATGGAGGGATGATGCAAGGCGAGCAGGGCCAGGTCCCAATAGCCTCGATAGATCACTTGCCTGGCCTCGGTGACCAAATAGACGGCCATGGCAAGCATTGCCGCCCCGCCGCTGGCCTGCGTGAGGCATTGCCTGCGCTTATCCGAGTAGGGGCCTTGGCGTTCCGCCCAGGTTGCCGAGGCGGGACGAAGCACGGACAGCGCCACCATGCCCAGGACAAGGAATGTCCAGGCGTCCAGTGTCATGAGACGACGTCTCGCAGCGAGCAGCTCGCACTCATTTTGGCCCTCCCGATGATTCGGGTCGCGGGCCGGGACTCGGACGGCCCGTTGTCGCAATGACGCCGCACCGTGCGCCGGGCGTCAAGCCCAATGAGCGCGACAATCCGCCATCGATGCATAAAATATTTGCCGCAACATTACAATAAAAGACACGATTTTGCAGCCAATTGCGGTTGTATTCTATCAATTCCTGCTATTTATGGTAGATTCCAGCAGAAGTTTGCCTCGAGCCGATCCGCCATGTCATGTGCATAATATGCGATCGCAGCCGTCAACATGAGACCCCTCCGGGGCAACGCGCGGTCGCAACGTCAAGCGGCCTGCTGCGCGATCAGCCGTTGGAGCGCATTTCCGATCGCCGCAATCGTCATGTCATCCCGATCGAAGATCAAACCGCGCCCGACATCATGCTGGTTGCTGACAACGAACGGCAACGTTGCCCCAATGCAGCGTGCCACGGGGCCCGACCGAAAGCCTTGGGGCAACCTCGACCTTGGCTCCTTCCTCTGAACGATCAGCCGCGCGAACCGGGTGAATTCGTTGGCCGGGCAGGATCACACGACCGCGCAGGTTCACCCCTCGCCGCTTCAACGCTTCCGCGTCAAACCCCCGAAGGTGGGAGCCGTACGCGGGAATGCCGTCCGTACGGTTCTGTGCGGGGCGCGCACGGTCATGCGCATCCCTGCCGCGATCAGCACACCCGCCGCAGCACGAACAGCCCCTGCTCGCCGAACAGGTTGGCGAGGCGCGGAAACCGCCGCCACGGCGCGCGCCGCCCGGCATCGTCGGCGGCCAGCCATTGCTCGACCGCGTAGCCTTCTTGAGTGCACAGGTCGAAGAAATCGCGGATGGTGCAGGGATGGATGTTCGGCGTCTCGTACCAGGGACGGTCCCAGGTCGGCGTCATCGGCATGCGCCCGGTGCTGACCAATTGCCAGCGCACCAGCCAGTGGCCGAAATTGGGGAAGCTGACCACCGCGCGGGTGCCGATGCGCAGCATCTGGCGCAGCACGGCGCGCGGACGCTCCACCGCCTGGAGCGTGCGCGACAGCACGACGTAGTCGAACCCGCCATCGGGGTAATGCGCCAGGTCGATGTCGGCGTCGCCGTGCATCACCGGGAGGCCGTGCGCCACGGCGCGGGTAACCTCCGCCATGTCGATCTCGATGCCGCGCGCGTCGCAGCCCTTGGTGCGGAACAGGTAGTCGATCAACTCGCCGTCGCCGCAGCCGATGTCCAGCACGCGCGTGCCAGGCGCGATCATGCCGCTGATCAGCCGCAGATCGACCCGCATGTTCTTGGCGATGAAGCGGATGGGATCGTGCGTGGTCATGGCAGGGCTGGCCGGGTGCGCTTGTGCCGTCGATGGCGGGTGCGGTTCTCCCCGACCCGGACCGGCAATGCAACCGCGCCGGTGCGAGCTACACCGCCTCGGCCGACCAACGGCGCGGCGCGGCGCAGCAGGCGCAGCCGCCGGGATGCATGCGTTGCCGTGGCATCGCGGCGGCTTGCGGGCTGGCGGCGCCGCCGAGCGCCGGAGCGGTGAGGACAATGCGCGGCGCCGGGTCGCCGCAGCTCGGGCACGGTTGCGGCAGGGCGAACTCCACCATCGGGCGGCTTTCGCTGAACGGGCCGCAAGCCTGGCAGCCGTAGTCGTATGTGGGCATCGACACCTCGCAGCGCGGATCGGGCTATGACGGGATGTTGCCATCAATCCCCGTCGCCGGTCCAGCCTGGCGGCGGCAGGGTCGTGCGTCGCGGCCGGTCGGCCGGCCACGCCGCCCGAGATTGGGGCGCCGCATCGGGCCGTGCCGAGTTGCAGCGGTCCGGCCGGTCGGCGATGATCCGGCCCCCGTTTCCCACCTGCTGGCCAACCGGAGACCGCCGTGTCGATCGCAAGAACACCTCCCGCGGCGCGTGACGCCGCGCACGCGTTGCTGAGCCGCCGCAACCGCGACGGCGCCCTGGACGTGCCGGCGCACTGGAACGACGTGGTGGAAACCATCCTCAACCACCGCTCGGTACGCGGTTTCCTGCCCGACGCCCTGCCGGCCGGAACGCTGGAACTGCTGATCGCCGCTGCGCAGTCGGCCTCGACCTCGTCCAACCTGCAGCTCTGGAGCGTGGTGGCGATCGAGGCGCCGTCGCACAAGTCGCGCCTTGCCACGCTGGCCGGGGACCAGCAGTTCATTCGCGATGCGCCATTGCTGCTGGTGTGGCTGGCGGACCTGGCGCGGATCGATGCCATCGCGGCGGAGCGGCAGCAGACGGTGGAGGGCACGCAGTATCTGGAGGAGTTCATCGTCGGCGTGGTGGACGCGGCGCTGGCAGCGCAGAGCGCGCTGATCGCCGCGGAGTCGCTCGGGCTGGGCGGCGTGTGTATCGGCGCGATGCGCAACCTGCCGGAGCAGGTAGCGGAGGCATTGAAGCTGCCGCCACATGTATTCGCGGTGTTCGGCATGGCGATCGGCTGGCCCGATGCGGCGCAGGCGACCGACATCAAGCCGCGCCTGCCGCAGCGGGCGGTGCTGCATCGGGAGACCTACGATGCGGCGGCGGCGCGCGACGCGGTGGAGGCCTACAACGCGATCATGCGCGGGTTTCAGCAGGAGCAGGGGATGCGGGTAGCGGATTGGACGCAGCAGTGCATCAACCGGGTGAAGGATGCCGCGGCGCTGCGCGGGCGCGACCGGATGCGCGAGGCGCTGCGGAATCTGGGGTTCGAGCTGCGGTGACCGTCAGCGAAACCGTCTCGCGTCGCAGGCACCAATGACCGTCGAAGGTGCCGGCGCTCGCCGGTCTCGGCCAATTCCCTGCCTTTTTCGTGCTCCCGGTGAACCGGCTACGGCACGATGACATCGTAGCTGGTGTTCCTGCTGCCGCCTGCGTGGCGAACAAGAACGCCGTGCCCGATCAGGTCCTTGATGTCCCGTTGCGCTGTCGGCATCGAGCACCTGCGATCGCCACCCATTTTTCGCCGTGAGCTTGCCTTCAAAGCCATCAAGGCAGCGATCGAGGATCGCCCTCTGCCGTTCATTGAGCGACAAGAGCGCGTGACGGTGCCAGAACTCGGCTTTGTGCAGGACGCCGGCACAGGCACATTCGACCGCGTCGAGCATCTGGGAGAAGCATTCGATGAACCACAGGAGGCGAGCGGTGAGGTCGAGATCGCCCTTCTGCGCGCGTTCGAGAGATTCGTAGTAGCTGGAGTGGTCGCGGCGGATCTGGCCCGAAAAACCATAAAACCGCTGCGACGAGTTTTCCGAGTGCGCGAGGCTCATGTCCGCCAGGGCGCGCGCGATTCGGCCGTTGCCGTCTCGGTTGCTGCTTGCACTCGGCCTCGATCCGGAGACCAAAGCCCGGCCGTTCCATTCGGCCGAGCAGCCGTCCTTGATTCACGTGCGCCACAGACAGCGGTTGCGCCAGTTTGTTGGCATCCCAGCGGAAGTGGGGCCAGTCCGGGCGTTCCCAGATGCACATATTCGCCGCGCTATCTGAGGCGAATATGAGAGATTCGTATCATGGCGCAAGAGCTCGGCAGACCCGCGGCGCACACGCTGTCTTTCACCTCGCCGCCGCAATCGCCACTTCCACATCTCGCAGCCGGTCCTTGCCGAACCAGATTTCTTCCCCGACGAAGAAGGTCGGCGAACCGAACGTGCCGCGCGCGACCGATTGTTCCGTGTTCCGCAGCAGCGTCTGCTTCACCGTCGAGTCCTGCATACGTTCCAGCATGCGCGCGCCGTCGATCCCGGACGCATCCAGCGCCGCACGGATCACCTCCGGTTCATCCAACTTCTTCTGCGCTTCCCACATGTGGTGGAACATCGACTCGACATAGGCCGGCAGGAACCCGTCGAGCGCCGCCGCCACCGCGCCGCGCATGATCTGCAGCGTGTTGACCGGGAAGAACGGGTTGCGGCGGAACTGCGTGATGCCGTGCCGGCGGATGAAGCGCTCGGTCTCGAGCCGCTCGTACTCCGGTTTGTTGCGGATGCCCCGCAGCGTTTCCGCCGGCGAGCGGTTGCCGGTCGCCTTGAACACGCCGCCCAGCAGCACCGGCACGTAGCGGAACCGCGCGCCGGTGCGCGCCTCGATCGCCGGGATCACGCGATACGCGAGATAAGCGTTCGGACTGCCGAAATCGAAATGGAATTCCACATTCGCCATGTGCCTCACCATGTCTCGCCATAGGGACGGATATCGAGTTCGTGAGTCCAGCCGTCGCGGGTCTGCTGGTGCAATTGCCAGTAGGCCTCGGCGATCGAGGCGGGGTCCATCAGCCGGTCCGGCTCCAACCGGTGCGCCGCGTCGTCGCCACGCGCGCGGATGCGTTCGCGCACCCAGGCGGTATCGACGCCGGCATCGATCACCAGGTGCGCGACGTGGATGCCGTGCGGGCCGAGTTCCCGTGCCATGCTCTGCGCCACCGCGCGCAGCCCGAACTTGGCGCTGGCGAACGCAGCGTAACCGGACCCGCCGCGCACGCTGGCGGTCGCGCCGGTAAGGAAGATCGAGCCGCGTCCGCGCGGCACCATGCAGCGCGCCGCCTCGCGCCCGGTAAGGAAGCCGGCATAGCACGCCAGTTCCCACACTTTGCGGAACACCCGCTCGGTGGTTTCCAGGAGCGGAAAATTGACGTTGGCGCCGACGTTGAACACCGCGACCGCAAGCGGCGCCGCGGCATCCGCGTCGCGCATGAACCCCGCGACCGCGGTTTCCGCCCGCGCGTCGAGCGAGCGACCGACGCAGGTGCCGCCGGCGGCTTCGATCTCCGCCACCAGCGGCGCCAGCTTGTCGCCGTGGCGCCGGCCGCAGAACACGACATAGCCCTCGCGCGCGAAGCGCCGGGCGATCGCGGCGCCGATGTAGTCGCCCGCCCCGACCACCACGACCGACGCATTGCGCCCCATGGCATTGCCAATCGAGGCACTGCCCCCCGGCGCCTGGTGCATGCCACTCGGTGATCCGCTCATTGACGCCGGCCCTCCTGCCTACTAGCTAGCATGATAGTAGTCAAGTCAAGCCAGCCTGTCCATGCAGTGCATCAGCTTCGGTTCCATGTCCTGCCCGATCGCCCGAGGGCTGGAGCGGGTCGGCGAATGGTGGAGGATCCTGATCCTGCGCGACGCCTTCGCCGGCATGATGCGCTTCGACGAGTTCCAGCGCAGCCTGGGCATCACCCCTGATATGCTGGCGCACCGGCTGCACGCGCTGGTCGAGGCCGGGATGCTGGAACGCCATCGCTACAGCGGTCACCCGGCGCGCCACGAATACCGCCTGACGGAGCTTGGCCGCGATTTTCGGCCCGTGCTGGTGGCGATGCTCACCTGGGGCACCCGGCATTTCGCGCCCGAGGGGCCGGGCGTCATGCTTGCCGATGTCAAAACCGGTGCCGTCGCCGATCCGACCCTGGTCGATCGCACCAGCCTGCGCCCGCTGGTGGAACCGGATAACACGTTGGCCGCGGGACCGGCGGCTGGGGAAACCATGCGCCGGCGGCTGGCACGCGGTCCGTCCGGCCTGCTGCGCGACGACCTGCGGGCCGCGCCTCCGCGCAAACGACCCGCG
Source organism: Acetobacteraceae bacterium (assembly GCA_035535035.1). Classification (GTDB taxonomy): domain Bacteria; phylum Pseudomonadota; class Alphaproteobacteria; order Acetobacterales; family Acetobacteraceae; genus JASHVB01. The sequence goes on along the minus strand of DATLQW010000215.1, from coordinate 15,965 downwards.
CCGCGCCAGCCGGCGAGCATGCCGTGAGCCGGCCGTCGGCAGCGTTGCCGTCGCGCGCACGCCGTCCGCTACCGGCGTTACGGTCTCGTACACGCAGGGGCAGGCGTCCTTCCACCACCTCAAGCGCCATAGCCCGACCACGGCGATACCGATCAGGGCGAAAGCGCCCTGGCCTGCTCACAACCGCGTTTGACACCGGCCGCAACCCCCGCCAATGATCGGCGCTTCCTCTGGACCCGCCCCGAAAGGTCGCGGGCGGGCGATCCATTGGAAAACCCCCCTGACAGGGTGATACAGGCCATGATCCCCGCTTTGCTGCCGAACTACGCCCGAGCCGACCTCGCTTTCGAGCGGGGCGAAGGCGCCTGGTTGTGGACGGTGGACGGGCGACGATTTCTCGATTTCGGGTCCGGCATCGCCACCGCCTCGCTCGGCCACGGCCATCCGCATCTGGTGCAGGCGATCGCCGAACAGGCCGCCAAGGTGATGCACACGTCCAACCTGTACCGCATCCCGCAGGCCGAACGCCTGGCGCAGCGATTGGTCGATGCGACCTTCGCGGACAGCGTGTTCTTCTGCAACTCGGGCGCCGAGGCGAACGAGGGCATGATCAAGATGATGCGTCGCGCCATGTCGGACTCGGGAAAACCGGAACGCTTCCGCTTCATCTGCTTCGAGGGCGCGTTCCACGGCCGCACCCTGGCCACGCTCGCCGCCACCGGCAACGCGCACTACCTGGAAGGCTTCGGCCCGGTGGTGGACGGTTTCGACCACGTGCCGTTCAATAACATGAACGCGGTGCGCGACGCGATCGGTCCCGCCACCTGTGGCATCATCGTCGAGCCGATCCAGGGCGAGGGCGGTGTGCGTCCGGCCGATCCGCAGTTCCTGCGCGACCTGCGCGCGGTGTGCGACGAGTACGGCCTGATCCTCGGCATGGACGAAGTGCAGTCCGGTATGGGGCGCACGGGGAAACTGTTCGCGCATGAATGGGCCGGGATCGCGCCGGACGTCATGTCGTCGGCGAAGGGCATCGGCGGCGGATTCCCGCTCGGCGCCGTGCTGGCACGGGAAAAATTCGCCAGGGCGCTGGTGCCGGGGACTCATGGCACGACCTATGGCGGCAATCCGCTGGCCTGCGCCGCCGGCAACGCGGTACTGGACATCATGCTGGCGCCCGGCTTCCTGGAAGACGTCGAACGCAAGGGCCGCCGGCTGCGCGCGGAGCTGGACGAAATCGCCCGCGAATACACGCAGGTCTATGAGAACGCGCGCGGCATGGGGCTGTTGCTCGGCCTGAAATGCGCGATCCCGGTGGGGCAGGTGCAGGCCGCCTGCGTCGCCGAGGGGCTGATGGCGATCACCGCCGGCGACAACGTGCTGCGCCTGGCGCCGCCGCTGGTGGTCACCGACGCGGACCTCGACGAGGCGGTCGTGATGCTGCGCCGCGCCACCCGCCGCGTGCTGCCGTCCACCGCCAAGGCAGCCGCGAAATGAGCGCGTCCCTCAAGCGCGCGACGGAGGTCGAGGGCCGCTCCGCCGACCGGGAGTCCGGCCTCCGCCACTTCATCGACCTGCGCGAGTTCGACGGCGCGACGCTGCGCCAGATGCTGGACGCCGCCGCCAACTACAAGCGCGCCGGCGTCTCGTCGCGCCCGCTCGCCGGCAAGACGCTGGCGTTGATCTTCGAGAAACCGTCCACCCGCACGCGCGTCTCGTTCGAGGTCGGCATGCGCCAGCTTGGCGGCGACGTGGTGGTGCTGTACGCCCACGACATGCAGAGCGGCCGCGGCGAGACTCCCGCCGATACCGCGCGGGTGCTGTCGCGCTACGTCGATGCGATCATGCTGCGCACCGACCGCGTGTCGAAGCTGCACGAGTTGGCGGAACACGCCACCGTGCCGGTGATCAACGGCCTGACCGACACCTCGCATCCGTGCCAGCTCATGGCCGACGTGTTGACGTTCGAGGAGCATCGCGGCCCGATCGCCGGGCAGGTGGTGGCCTGGTGCGGCGACGGCAACAACGTGGCGCGAAGCTGGATCGAGGCGGCGGTGCGCTTCGGTTTCTCCCTCCGCCTGGCAACGCCGGAAACCCTGCGGCCGCCGGCCGAGCTGCTGGACTGGGCGCGTGCCAACGGGGGAAAAATCGAGCTGACCGACGATCCGGAAAAGGCGGTCGCCGGCGCGCGCTGCGTGGTGACGGACACCTGGGTGTCGATGTCGGACGATCCAAATCAGAGCAGACACAATTTGCTGGCGCCGTACCGCGTGACCGCCGGGCTGATGGCGAAGGCGGCGGCGGACGCCGTCTTCATGCACTGCCTGCCGGCGCATCGCGGTGAGGAGGTCACCGCCGAGGTGATCGACGGACCGCAATCGGTGGTGTTCGACGAGGCCGAAAACCGGTTGCATGCGCAGAAGGGCGTGCTGGCCTGGGCGCTCGGCGCGGTGCGATAGCGACAGACCCTCTCCGCCCACTGCGTGCGAGAGCCCAGGGTTAGGGTGCTGCGTGCTGGCCCGATCGCCCGCACCATCGACGCCGACGCGTCTCAATCCCTCGCGCGCCGCCGGAGCGGCGTTAACCAGCGGTTAGCCGTTCGCGCCTATCATGCGCCACCAGCATGCGCTGGTTAGGGGGCGCCAGAATGCAGCCGGCAGCCGTGCACCAAGGCGTGATCGTCGCCGACGACAGCATCATCATTCGCGACAACGTGCGCGCCGCCCTGGGCGAGCCGTGGCGTGTCTTTTTGGCTGCCGACGGCATTGAAGCGGTCGAATACGCGCGCCGCGTCACCGCGGAACTCGTATTGCTCGATTTTCACATGCCGCGGCTCGACGGGGTCGAAGCCTGCGCGGTGATTCGCAACCTGCCGAACTATGCATCGGTACCGATTGTGCTGTTGACGGCGTATGACAGTGTCGATCTGCGGCGCCGCGCCGCGCAGGCAGGCGCCACGGCGGTATTTGCCAAGCCGTTCAGCGCGACCGCGCTACGGGCGGGGGTGCTGCCGCTGGTCGCCCTCGGCCGCGACGCCGCCCAGGCGAGGAAGCCGTCCGGTGGGCCGGACGCATCGTTGTCGCCGATCGCGCAGACGAATGACGATCTTGCAGCCGGCCGCGACGTCCTCGCGGTGTATCGCAAGGTCGAGGCGGCCGCCAGCCCGCAGCGCTACGGCAGCTTCGCCGAAGTCATGGCGGCGCGACGCATGAAATCGCGGCGCTGACACAGGGATTCCAATACGTTCCCGGCCATCTCGCGCAGCGCCGCGGCCAGCCTGGGAAGCTGCGTGGCATCCTGGTACCATGCTGCCTCGTAGCGGCGCGCCGCGGCCGACAGCGTCATGAATCCCAGTTGCCCGCCATCGCCGGCGATCCGGTGCGCCAGTTCCACCTGGGCCGAGCGGGAGGACGTGCCCGGCGAAGGCTGCGCGGGCGTTTCATCCAGCAGGTGGAGCAACTCGCCAACTTGCGCAGCGAATATCTCCAGGTGATGTTCGGCTGCCTTGGGGTCGATGTCGTCCGGGAACCGCACCATCGCATCCGGGACCGGCATGCCCGGCATTCGCGCGACCGAAGTCGGCATGCGCGGGGTCGCCATGCGCGGGGTCGGCATGTCCGGGATCGGCACGCGCGGTATCGGCCTCGGCGGCTCGTCCGTCGGAGCCGCAACCGGCGGCACCGTGTCCGGGGCATGCCCGGCCACGGCGGCGGCAACCGCCGCCAGCAACGACGTCTGGTCGATAGGCTTGATCAGCCAGGCCTGGAAGCCCGCCGCGCGCAACGCCGCGCCGTTGTCCTCCTGCACGTCTGCCGTAACGGCGATGACCGGGGTCTGGCCGTGCTGACCGGGCAGGGCCCGGATGCACCTTGTCGCTTCGATGCCGCCGAGCAACGGCATGCGCAGATCCATCAGAACAACGTCGAAAGCCTCGGCCGCGACCAGGTGCAGGGCCGCCTCGCCGTCGGCGACCTCCGTCACCGCATGGCCGGCACTGTGCAGGAAGGCCGCCGCCACGTCGCGGTTCATCGCCGAATCGTCGGCGACAAGCACGCGAAGCGGGCGGGTTCGTGGCACGATCCCGGCGGCTTGCGCCGGCGGCGGCTCCGCGGCGGTCTCGTGCAGCGGCAACTCGACCCAGAAGACGCTGCCGCCGGCCGGGTTGTCGTCGTGGCCGATGCGGCCGCCCATCCGCGCCACCAGCCGCGCCGCGATCGCCAGGCCGAGGCCGGTCCCAGGCACGCCGATCCGGTCGGCATCCAGCCGCTCATAGGGCTGGAACAGCGCGCCGCGCCGGGCGGCGGGCACGCCGATCCCGGTATCTGCGACGGCGAATCGCGTCCCCTCCTTGCCACGCGCCAGCAGCAGCGTGATCGCCCCATGCTGGGTAAACTTCACCGCGTTGCCCAGCAGGTTAAGCAATACCTGGCTGATCGAGGCGGCGTCCGCCATGACATGCGGCGGCGCGTCCGGCGCCATGGTGCAGGTCAGGCTCAGCCCCTTGGCTGCCGCCATCGGCTCGGCGATCGCCCGGCATTGCGCCATCAGCGCCGCCAGGTCTGTGCGCACCGGAGGGACGGGCTTGTCCTCTGTCTCGACCTGGCTGAAGTCGAGCACGCGGTTGACCACCTCGCGCAGATGGTTCCCCGCGCTGCGCATCGCCGCGATCCTTGCCGCGTGCACCGGCTGCAGGTTCCCGTCCAGGCTCAGCATTTCGGCATAGCCCAGGATGCTGTTCAGCGGCGTGCGCAGCTCGTGACTCATGGTCGCCAGGAAGCGGGTCTTCACGGCCGCGGTCCGCGCCGCCGCCGCCACCGCCGTTTCCCGCTGGGCCGCGAGGGTCGCGCGTTGTGCGTCGCCGTGGCGGAGCGCCGCCAGGCCCATTTCTCGCCGGACCAGCGCATAGCGCACGACCAGCAGCAGCAGGAAATCGATTGCGGCCAGAGCGGCAACCACCCCACCAATCGCCTCCGCCTTGCCGCGCCACGCGGCGTAGATGTCCGCGTCGGCCAGCCCGACGCCGACCACCAGCGGCAAGGTGCCGATGCGCTGGAACAGGAAGCGCCGCCGCTGGTGGTCGGTGGGGTCCTCGGCGTCCACGTACCCACCGTCCGGGGCCGCGAAGAACGGCGCGTTCGCCGGCAGCATCCGGCCGATGTCGTCGGCGTGGAACGGCAGGCGCATCAGGATCATGCCATCGGCTCGGAGCAATTCGATGGTGGCGTGCGGGCCCAGCATGAGCCGGGCGAAAAGGTCGCGGAAATAGGCCAGCCGCAGGGTGCCGACCACGACGCCGGCGAAGCTGCCGTCCGGGTGCGACATGCGGCGGCTGATGGGGATGGTGGCGGGCTGGCCGGGACCGGTGAGGAACGGACGGCCGATGAACACCTGGTCTCGGGCGTCTTTGCGCTGCGCCCTGAAGTAGTCGCGGCCGGCGAAATTGCCGCCGCGCGGGGTGGGGGACTGGGAGTCGGCGATGACGGTGCCATGCTCATCCAGTGCGTTGATGAAACTGAAATACGGGGCCTTCGCGGCGCGGTCGAACAGGATCATCTGGCGCAGTTCGGGATTGAGCGCCATCACGCCAGGGAATTGCAGGCCTTGCACCACCGCCTGCAGCGACAGGTCATAGAGGTCCAGGTTGCGCGCCACGTCCTGCGCGACACTGGCCGCGATGTTGCGGGCCGCGGTCGCGGCCTGTGCGGTGGCGTCGCGGCGGGCATCGAGCAATACGACGGAACAGATGAGGACGAAGCCGAGGGTGACGACGCCGATGCAGGCCAGGCCGAGACGGGCCGTCAGGTGGCGGCGTACGCGCGCGAGTGCTCCGGGCAGCGTCATGCGGCGGTCCTTCCGGCGGGGCCGCACGCTACACGGGCAATTGCTAGGAAATGGTTGACGGGCCGGATGGGCATGGCTGGCGGTGCCGGTGGCCGGCCGGAGGCAATCGGGCGGCTGAATCGGTGATGGCCGGCACCTGCACGCCACCTTCTCGCGGTGCGGCGAGGGCCGGCTGGCCCGGTGGCCGCGCCATGCGAGCCCGCCGCGAACCGATCGAAGCGGGGCATGCACCCGCCACGAATCCGCCGCCGCCGCGGCCCTGGCGACGGTCGCCCGCTCGTCCCTGGGCAACGCGACCGCCCCACCGCGTCAGCCGGACACGATCCGCATTGGGTACGCCCCCCGTCTCCGATCCGGGGATCGGTCGTCAGCGCCATCCATGGCGACCGCGGTCACCACACCATCCCGCGATCCTGCGCCTTCGGCTTCGCCCCGGCGCCCGACCGCGTCGCCGATATCCACTCGGTCACCGGCATGAAGCGCGGCGCCAGGAAGCGATAGCTGTGATCGAGCACTGCCCGGGTACCCAGTTCGAAGGTGAACCCGATGCTGTCCCACTCCAGCAGCAGCGGCTGCCACGCCCGCTGGGTGCGGTAGAGCCAGTCCCGGTTGGACCGGATGAAGGTCCGCTGACTCTCCGGGTTGCGCAACGCCGCCAGCACTTCGCCGGTCTGCGCATCCAGCTCCTCGAACCGGCTGCCGATCCCGCGCAATGCCACCCCGGTCAACCGCCGCACCTGGGTAAGAGTCTCGAGCTGCTTCGCGTCGCCGCGCCAGCTCTGCGCCAGACGCACGAGCTTGGCTGCCACGCCCTGCACCGGCTGCAACAGTCTTTCGCGCAGTGCCTCCACGTAAGCAAGCTCCTGCGCGAGCGACTCCATCATCGGCACCACCGCCTCGGTCGCCGGCAGTTTCAGCTCATCGGCGACGCGCTTAAACGCCTCCTGCACCTGCTGCCGCAGCGCCGGGTCGTCGGCGGCTGTCAGCAACGCCCGGGAATCGAGTGCCACATGGTCTTCTCCGGTGCCCGCCCGCAGCCAAGCAACAAGCTGGAGCTGCAACCGCGCATTGGCCAACCGCAGATGCTGCCGGGTCGGCTCCCAACTGGCGTCGCCGGTCAATACCTCGGCTGGCAGCGCGTCGCCCAGGCGCAGGCTGGTGACGAAGTCGAGCGAGGCAGCGATCAGCGCCAGCATCCGGCCATCCTCAGCCTCGTCCGGAATATTGAATTCGCGTTGCAGGGCCCGCAACGGCAGGGCCGCCTCGCGCTCGCCGAGCAATACCACCATGACCGGAGTGCCGTCGGTCTCGGAGCGGCGGAACAACGGATCGCCGAACCGGCTGAACAGGCGGTGCTGCAGGAAGCAGTGGTCTTGCGGTGCGAGATCGGGGGAGGCCATGACGGTTGCGGCAGTGCGGTTCCAGAAGCACAACAGACCACGCGGCGATGAACGGAAGCCTAACGCAGACGAAACCCCTTGCTCGGCATGGCTGGGCTATAGGATCGCTCCATGACCGTTCTCGCCTGGGTGCTCGGCCTGCTGCTGCCCGCCTGCGGGGCGCCCGGCGCGCAGGGCCTGCCGGTGCCGCCGCCGATGGATTTTGCCCAATTCGTCCGCCCGGCCAGCCCGAACACCGCCCTGGCGGCGCCGGCCGGCTTCCGCCCGGCGCCGGACCTGGTCACCCCGACCTACCACGTGCCCGCGCCCGCGCTGTTCGCCGCCATCCGGGCCGTCGCCGCCGCGCAGCCCGGCACCTACCAGGCCGCGGACTACCCCGACCGGCTACAGGACCACTGGGTGGCACGTAGCGCGGTGTTCAATTTCCCCGACCTGGTCACCGCCCAGGTCGCCCCGGCCGGCGCGGACGCCGCCACACTCGTGCTGTATTCCCGCAGCGTGTATGGCTACGGCGATTTCGGCGCCAACCGCAAGCGTCTGGCGGCGTGGCTCGCCGCGTTGCAGCGCACCCTCCCGCCAGCCAGCGAAAGATGATGCCTCGATGCTTCGACTCCGCCAGTTCCTGAAGGACGCCTGGCTCCTGGCCCGGCCCTACTTTGCCCGCTCCGACGAGCGCCTGTCCGCCTGGGGCCTGCTGGCCGCGATCCTGCTGCTTCGCTTCGCGCTGGTCGGCATGAACGTGGTCCTGAGCTTCTGGAACCGCGAATTCTTCAATTCGCTGCAGGACAAGAACTGGCGCGCCTTCATTGACCTGCTGGTCCTCTACCGCCGCACGCCGAGCGGCTTGATGCCGGGGTTCTGCGAGGTGGCGGCGGTGTACATCGTCGTCGCGGTGTACTTCACCTGGCTCAGCCAATGGCTACAGATCCGCTGGCGGCGCTGGATGACCACCCGCTTTCTCGACGAGTGGCTGGCGGACCGGGCCTATTACCGCATCAGCCTGACCACCGACCGCGCCGCCGTCGGCACCGACAACCCGGACCAGCGCATCGCCGAGGACATCCGCGACTTCATCGACAGCGTCCTTAGCCTCGGCATCAGCTTCCTGGCCAACATCGTCAACCTGGTCAGTTTCCTCGGCATTCTCTGGAGCCTGTCGGGCATCGTGACGCTGTTTGGCATCGCCATCCCCGGCTACATGGTCTGGGTGGTCCTGGTCTATGCGGTCATCGGCACCTGGCTCACCCACCTGGTCGGCCGTCCGCTCGCCGCGCTGCGATTTCGCCAGCAGCGAGTGGAGGCCGACTTCCGCTACGCCCTGGTGCGCGTCCGCGAGAACATGGAAGGCATCGCGCTGTATCGCGGCGAGGCCGAAGAGAAAGGCAATCTGGGACACCGCTTCCACAACGTCATCGGCAACTGGTGGGCGATCATGCAGCGCACCAAGCTGCTCAACGCGCTCACGTCCGGCTATGACCAGGTGGCGGTGATATTTCCCTTCATCGTTGGCGCACCGCGCTATTTCGCCGGGCAGATCCCGCTCGGCGGGTTGACCCAGACGGCCAGCGCGTTCGGCAACGTGCAGGCGTCGCTGTCGTGGTTCGTCAGCCGCTATCCGGACCTGGCGCAGTGGTATGCCATCACCGAACGCCTGGCGACGTTCCACCGCGCCGTCGTGGCGGCGCGCGCGGCAGCCAGCCGTGACTTCATCACGTCCGAAGCCCAGGACGGCGCGGTGCGTCTCGACGACGTGACGCTCGCGCTGCCCGACGGCACGACGCTGCTGGAGCACGCCGATCTTGTTTTGCGGCCGGGCCACTCCGTGGTCGTCACCGGCCGTTCCGGATCGGGCAAGTCCACCCTGTTCCGTGCCATCGCGGGCATCTGGCCGTTCGGCCGGGGCCGCGTGCAGTTGCCGGCCAACGCCTTCTTCCTGCCGCAGCGGCCCTACATCCCGCTCGGCACCCTGCGCCACGTCGTCACCTATCCGCATCCGCACGACGCCTATGATCGGGCCCAGATCGCTCAGGCACTGACCGATGCCGGGTTGCCGCAACTGGTGGACCGGCTCGACCACGACGAGAACTGGCCGGTGCGGCTGTCCGGCGGCGAACAACAGCGGGTGGCGATCGCCCGCGCGCTGCTGGCGCGGCCGGACTGGATCTTCCTGGACGAGGCGACCGCCAGCCTCGACCCGCAGGCCGAGAGCGACGTGTATCGCGTGCTGCGGGAGCGCCTGCCCGATGCCACCCTGGTCTCGATCGCGCACCTCGCGTCCGTCGCGGGATTCCACGAGCAACGGCTGGTGTTCCGTCGCGAGGAGGGCAAGCCGGGAGAACTGGTTCCGGGCGACGTTATCCCGGCCGCGGCCGAGTGAGGCGCGCAGGCGGCATCCGCCGCCTCGGCCACTGGCCTGAAGCGGGGTTCTGTGGACAATGGTCCATCGCTGCGGTTTATCTTCGCGAGCCTGCCGGAACAGCGGTCCTCACAATCCCGTGACCCAAGGGCCCGGTGTCACCGGATGAGATTCATGCTAAACGCGATACAAGGCCATATCAGGAGACGTCACCATGTCCGTTCGGACAGCCCTCGCCACTACCATGCTGCTTGCCGCCGGCGTGCTTGCGCCGGCATTCGGCCAGACGCAAAGCCCTCCCAACGCCAATTCGATTGTGAAATCGCTGACCCCGACCGACAAGCTGGGCACAACCACCCGCGGTATCCGCATCGGCAATGGGCCTGCCGGACAGGCGGCGCCGGCCCCGGTCGCGACCAAGGCGCCGGCGGTCAGTCTGAACATCGAGTTCGCCACCGGCTCCGCCGGCCTGACGCCGCAGGCGATTCGCGCGCTGGACCAACTGGGCCAGGCACTCGGGAGCCCCACGCTCGCCGCTTACCATTTCCGCATTGAGGGCCATACCGACACGGTCGGCAGTCCCGCGCTCAACAAATCCTTGTCGGAGCGCCGGGCCGAAGCCGTGGCGAATTACCTGACCAGCAAGTACCAGATCGATGCATCCCGCTTGCAGGCTATCGGCATGGGGGAGAATGGCTTGCTCGTCGCCACCCCCGCCAACACGCCGGAAGCGCGCAACCGCCGCGTGCTGGTGGTGAACGAGGGGAGCTGACGCTCAGCCGCCGTTCGGCAGGGCGATCCCGGTCAGCGCCTGCCAGACGCGGATGACGAAGGCGTCGTCCTTGGCGCCTTCGCCGTGCGCGGCGGCGGCCAGGAACAACTGATGTGCCGCCGCCGCCAGCGGCAGCGGAAACGTCAGCGCGCGGGCCTGATCGAGCACGATGCCGAGGTCCTTGACGAAGATGTTCACCGCCGACAGCGGCGTGTCGTCGCCGTCCAGGATATGCGGCACCCGGTTCTGCCACATCCAGGAACTGCCGGCGGAGGAGGAGATCACCTCGAACAGCGTGCGCGGATCGGCGCCGGCGCGGATGCCCAGCGCCAGCGCCTCGGCCGCGGTGGCGATGTGCACGCCGGCCAGCAACTGATTGACCATCTTCACCGTGCTGCCGACGCCCGGCTCGGCGCCGAGCTGCCAGACCTTGGTGGAGATCGCATCCAGCACCGGCCGCGCCTTGGCGAACGCGGCGTCCGAGCCGGATGCCATGACCGTCATCGTGCCGGCATGGGCGCCGGTCCTGCCGCCCGACACCGGCGCGTCCAGCACCAGGAAGCCGGCATCGGCGATGCGCCTGCCGAGCGCGCGGGCGGCCTCCGGCGCGACGGTGGCGCAGCACAGGATCACCGTGCCGGGTTGCAGGCGGGCCAGGCAGCCCTGGGGGCCGAACAGCACGTCCTCGGTCTGTGCGGCGGTGATGACGAAGACTACCACCGCTTCCAGGTCGCCCGGCAGCGCGGCGGGCGTGACCACGGCGGTGGCGCCGGCGGCCACGAACTCCGCCCGCGCGGTCTCGCGGATGTCGCAGCCGGTCACCGCGTGGCCCTTGCGGTGCAGGTTCAGGGCCGCCCCCATGCCCATGGTGCCGAGGCCGATCACGCCGACTTTCATGCTGACGCGTCCTTTTGCAACTCGATGCTCTGGGCGATCAGGCGGCGACCGCCTCCGCCTCCATGCTGAGGACGTCCCTGTCGATGAGCCGGTGGTTGACCAACAATGTGCGGATCGTGAGCTCGGAGACGTCGAAATGCCGCGCAACCTCGATCTGGCTCTCCTCGGAGAAGTCGCCGTGCAGCATGTCTGCAACTGCCTCGAACGGACTAAGCAATTCCGCCGCGAATGAGCGCTGCATCTTTTGGCGATAGGTGTAAGCGCGAGTTGCCGGGAAAAGCCGATCGTTCCGCGCGCCGGCGACGTGATCGCCGAGCAACCGGCCCAGCTCAAAACGACGGCCCGTCTGCCATTTCGATCTCAGCACCACTCGGCCATTCGTCGCATTCGTGTCGAGCGCAAAGGAGAGGCGTGCTCCCCCGGTCCGCTCCGTCAGCACGCCGGGATCGACCCCCGCCATCCTGGCAAGGCGCGAGTTGCCGATCGGTGCGTCCCCCAGACGCTCCTGCTCGCGTAGCGCACGCGCAGCCTCCGCCCCCCGCGTCCACGCCGGCACCTCGCCGGTCGCGGACAGGCGGCCGGCGGCATCCAACCGGACGACGTCACGCGGCGACGCATCGTAGCCCAAAGTCGCAGCTAATTCCCGGAGTGCTGCAGCCCTCATGACGCTTTCGCCCGGTGCGCGATCGGCGGCAATCTCCGTCATACCGGAATCACCCAGTGTCGTGGCATCCGCAGTCAGTCCATTCAACGTAGCTTCATCCGCCTCATCCGGTTCAAACCCCATGAGGGCTTCGAATTTACGGCGAGACGAGCGTAGGGGATCGGCACGTTCAGCCTGGACGTCTTGCCAGACCTGATCGAGGTTGGTCTCGGCGACCTTCGCCGCACGCAACTGTCCAACCACCTGCGCGACGTATCGGTCGATCGCATCCTCAAACACATGGGCGCGAACAACGGCTGCCACATCGGCTACGTAGCGCAGCGGTTCCGCCGCACGCCGCATCGTCGATCTGGCAAGCAGACCAACACGTTCGCCATCCGAGAAGATAGTGATGTTGGGCCAGATGTACCCGCCGCCAATGGAACTCATGTGGTGAGCGAGTGCCCAATCCGGCGCCCGGGTTTGCGGTTCCCACCGCAGCCTCCACCAGTTCCACGCAAACCATTCCGCCAGCCGATATCCGGACAAATGCACCTTGTCTCGCACACGATTGACGAAAGCATCCTCGGCCTGTGTCAGCCAGAGCTTGCCGTAGCTGATGCCGATTGCAGCGAAGCAGGCACGTTCCTCCGCTGTGCCAGCTTGCAACACCTCCCAATCGGCTTCGATGGCGAGCGTGTCAGACACGTGCTGCCCATTCTATCAGAACAACGCTGCGAAAGTCATCGGTTTCTGGCATCGGATAGCCATGATACGTCCCTTGCACCGGGTTTTCGAGCTGAGCCTCGAAAACCTCGCCCGTAGCGGATACGGCCCAAACATTTTGCGGCCATCCCTCCGGTCGCGCGGCACTCATCATCCCCTTTTGCAATCCAGCACGCAACAAGGCGACAGCCTCCACCTTCAAGATAGTGTGCTCGCCGTCGCACAGCGTCTTCCCCGGCCGCGGACTGCTCGGCGGCGTAAGCCGATAGTCACCGGGCGAGCGCTTGTGCTCAGGATTGCCGCCGTACGCGACGCGTGCCGCAAGGCTCGCGCGCTCTGCCGCTGTCAGCAGATCGGCTGCCGCGATCCTGCGCTTCGGGTTGTATCCGGTTCGCCGCTGCATGGCCTACGCCGTATCTCCCTGTCTCCACCCCTAGCGCCCATGCCGGAACCGGTCCACCGCCGCCACCAGCGCCCGGCGGATGCCCGGCTCCAGCGCCGAATGCCCGGCATCCGGCACGATGGTCAGCCGCGCCGCCCGCCACGCCGCCGCCAGTTCGAACGACGTGCGCGCCGGGCAGATCATGTCGTAGCGCCCCTGCACGATCTCCGCCGGGATGTGGCCGATGCCGTCCATCCGCCCGAGCAACCCCTCCGGCGGCAGGAACAGGGCGTTGGCGAAGTAGTATGCCTCGATCCGGGCCAGGCCCAGCGCCGTGCGGTCCTGCGCGAACGAGGTGACGGTCTCCGGACTCGGCATCAGCGTGCTGCACGAGCCTTCATAGACCGACCACGCCCGCGCCGCCGGCAGGTGCACCGACTGGTCCGGATGCGTCAGCCGCCGCAGATAGCCGCCCAGGATGTCGTGCCGCTCGGCCTCCGGCAGAAACCCGGAAAAATTCGCGTAGGCGTCGGGAAACACCGCTTCCATGCCGTGCAGGAACCACGCCACCTCGTGCGGCCGCCCCAGGAACACGCCGCGCAACACGCAGCCCTGCACCCGGTCCGGAAACGCCTGGGCATAGGCCAGCGCCAGCGTGGACCCCCAGGAGCCGCCGAACAGCAGCCAGCGTTCGACCCCAAGATGCCGCCGCAGCGTCTCGATGTCGGAGACCAGATCGTCGGTGGTGTTGTGCTCCAGGCTGCCGAGCGGGCGCGATCGCCCGGCGCCGCGCTGGTCGAAGATCACCACCCGCCAGAAATCCGGATCGAAGAACCGGCGATGCACCGCGCCCGCCCCGGCGCCCGGCCCCCCGTGCAAAAACAACGCCGGCCGTCCCCGCGGATTCCCCACCTGCTCCCAGTACATGACATGCCCGCCGGAGAGCGGCAGGTAGCCGGTCTCGAACGGGCCGATCTCGGGATACAGGTCGCCGCGTGGCATGCTGGCGGATGGTATAGGCGGCGGCGGGCGAACGGAACAAGGTTGGCGGGCAGATGGCGAGGCTCTGGATCGGACTGGGCGCACTGGCCGGGCTGCTGGCGGTGGCGATGGCGGCCCTGGCGGCGCATGGGCTGGCGGCGATCGGCCCGGCGCGGCTGGCAATGCTGCGCGACGCCAACCAAATGCAGGGCTGGCACGCGCTGGCGCTGCTGTTCTGCGGCCTGTGGGCACCGCGCGGCGGGCGGCTGGCGGACGCGGCCGGCGCCGCGTTCACGCTCGGGCTGCTGCTGTTCTGCGGCGCGGTCGATACGCTCGCGCTGGGTGGCGTGTCGCTGGGCGTGCTGGCGCCGGTCGGCGGCACGCTGCTGATGCTCGGCTGGGCGCTGCTGCTGGCGTCGGCGTGGCAAGCACGGCCATGACCCGGGCGGCGGCGTTGCAGTCGGCGTGGCCCGCTCGATCTAGGCGGCAGGCAACTCGTTTCGCTGCTTCCAGGCGGCGAACAGCGGCTCGAAGGTGTCCGGTTGCTCTTCGAACACGAGACCGGCGATCGACGGCTTGAGCCAGGGATGGGCGCGACTGACCCACACATGGCCAATCGGGATGAGCCCGAGAGGATTGTCCAACGTGCCCGGCTTGACGTTGACGATCGATGGATTGCGGTCCGGCGCATGATAGAGCCGGGTTCCACAGGTCCGGCAAAAGGCACAGGCAACGACCCGGCCGCTTGCGGCTGTCCGGCGCCACATCTCCGGCTCGCCTTGGAGAATTTGAAACCCACTGCGCGGGACCGGCATCGACATGCCGAAACCGCTTGCGGACTGCTTCTGACAATCCAGGCAATGACAGGCATATAATGTCAGCGGCGGGGCAGAAAGCGCATAGCGCACGTCGCCGCACTGACATCCGCCAAGTCGGGTAACCATCAAATCGCCACCGGATGCGTCCGCTGCCACGACATCTGCTCCTGCAATCCGGCTTGGTGCGGCGCGATCTTGTACAGCATGGGACTGGTATTCGGCAAACATCCGACCGACTCCACCGCGGCGTTGGCCCCCGGGGCCGACCCCCTGGCGCACGGACCAATCGCGCTGTACTGGCGCAAGACGCATGGGGAGGATCAGTGCGGAGCGATGGCACGGTTGACGACGGCCGAGGCGGTGATCGAGAGCCTGCTGCAACACGGCATCGACACGCTGTACGCGCTGCCCGGCGTGCACAACGACCACCTGTTCGATGCCGCCCACCGCGCCGGCGAGCGCCTGCGCGTGCTGCACACGCGGCACGAGCAGTCCGCCGCCTACATGGCGCTGGGCGCGGCGCTGGTCACCGGACGGCCGCAGGCCTTCTCCGTGGTGCCCGGCCCCGGCCTGCTGAACGCCGCCGCCGCACTGCTGACCGCCTATGGCATGGGCGCGCCGGTGATCGGGCTGATCGGCCAGATCCCGTCCTTCGCCATCGACCAGGGTCACGGCCATCTGCACGAAATCCACGACCAGATCGGCCTGCTGCACCACATCACGCGCTACGCGGACCGCATCCGTGCGCCGCAGGACGGGCCGGCGCTGCTGGCGGAGGCGATCCGCCACGCCACCGGCGCTCGGCCCGGCCCGGTGGCGCTGGAATGTGCCATCGATGTCTGGGGCCAGCCGGGCGCGGTGGAGTTTCCCCCCATCGCCCCCGCCGCCCCACCGCCGGTAGACCCCGAAGCCCTCCGGCACGCCGCGGACATCCTGACCAAGGCCGAACGCCCGCTGATCGTGGTGGGCGGCGGCGCACTGGACGCGGGCCCGGAACTACAGGCGGTGGCCGAACGGCTGAACGCGCCGGTGTCGTCGTTCCGCCGCGGGCGCGGGGCGATCCCCACCACGCACCCGCTCGCCGTGTCCTTCACCGAGGGTCACGCGCTGTGGCAGCACGCCGACGCGGTGCTGGCGGTCGGCACGCGG
>DATLQW010000214.1:0-32745 GCA_035535035.1 Acetobacteraceae bacterium | reverse complement strand
ATTCCGGCACACAGCTTTCGAGCCAACCCAGCACGTGAGTTTCGATCAGCTCGCAAGCTACCCCCGGATGCCCCGCGTGGATGCGCGCGACCGATTGCTCGATCGACAGCCGTGTCCCGTCGGCCCGGACGATCTTGCGCTGCCCGGCGTCGACGCCGGCATGTTCCAGGGCGGCGAACACCAGATCGAGTGCCTCGATCGACGGCTGTCCCTCGGCGCGTCCATCCAGTCGAGAAAGCCCTCGATGACGGGGTTGTCCTCGAACGGGTGTTTCGCGCGCCGCTTGCCCATCGGACCAGGGTAGCACCGCCGGTCACCGCGGTCGTGAGACTCACGATAGAGTCAACGTCGATCACAAGGGATTCAACATTGTTACAGTGATTCTCGGGGTACGCGCATCGTTCATCGAAAACAGCAACGAATCGGCCCGATGTCACTCTGGATCCCCTGGTGGAATGCGATCTGGCTGCTGCGTCCGGCGTTCTCCCGTCTGCGCACCTTCCTCTGGTTCGCCACCGCCGTCGCAGGCTTCACCGTGCGCACCGAATTGCTCGGTGTCACCAGCCTCGTGCGCGCGCTGAACCTCGAGCCTCGCTTCTACAATAAGCTGGTGGATCACTTCCACAGCCCTGCCGTGAAGCTCGACCAGCTCACCGCGCTGTGGACCCGGGCGGTGCTGCGGCTGTTCCCCCAGCCGCTGCGCGTCAACGGCCGGTGCGTCGTGGTCGGCGACGGCATCAAGGTACCAAAGCGCGGCCGCAAGATGCCGGGGGTTCAAACTTCTGCATCAGCAGTCCGAGTCAAATACCAAGCCCGAATACATCATGGGACACTCGCTCCAGGCCGTCAGCCTGCTGGTTCACGCCGCCGCCAGCGTGTTCGCCGTGCCGCTCGCCGTGCGCATCCACGAGGGCGTGGTGTGGTCCAATCGCGACCGCCGCACCTTGCTCGACAAAATGTTGGCCCTCCTCGGCATCGCCGCCATCGCACAACCCTGCTACTTCGTCGCCGACGCCTACTATGCCGCCCGCAAGATCGTCATCGGCTTGCTCAAAGACAACAACCACCTGGTCACCCGGGTGAAGTCCAACGCCGTCGCCTACACTGCCCATCAACAGCGCGGCCCGCGCAAGCGAGGCCGGCCCAAGGTCTATGACCGCAAGGTCAAGCTGAAATCCCTGCTGCAAGACTCCAAGGGCCGCGAACAGGCCAAAAGTCCCGTCTACGGCGAGCGCCAGGTGGTCATGCAGTATAAGGTACGCGACCTGCTGTGGCGCCCGGCCGGTCGGCTCGTGCGCTTCGTCGCGGTGATCCATCCGACGCGAGGCTCCTGCCTGCTGATGTGCACAGACACTTCCTTGGCGGCCGTCGAGATCATTCGCCTCTACGGCCTGCGCTTCAAGATCGAGCATACGTTCAAGCAGGCGGTGCGGCTGATCGGCTCGTTCAGCTACCACTTCTGGATGTCCGACATGAAGCCGCTGCGCCGCCGCAGCGGCAACCAGCACCTCCATCGTGCGTCGCCGGACTACCGCGACGCCGTCAGGCGCAAGCTGCACGCCTATCACGTCTTCATCCAGGCGGCCGTCGTCTGTCAGGGACTGCTTCAGTACCTGGCTGTCGCGTTCCCGCAGCGCGTCTGGGCCTCCTTCGGCTCCTGGCTGCACACCATCCGGCCCGGCATCCCGCCGTCGGAGCTGGTCGTGGCCAATGCCCTGCGCCACAGCATGCCGGAATTTCTCCCGAATTCCGCATCAGGCAACAGCTTCGCGAATTTCGTCATCGAACGGCAGGACAGCGATCATATGCAGGCGTTCCGGCTCGCGTCCTGAGCCGGGATTGGGGCAGAACTCCGGACTCGCGAGAACGACTATCTAAGGTCGAAATTTATGAGATCATTTACCAAGGACGACCCTGCTTCTGTTGCCTACAGGTTCATCTATCCGGCGGAGTGCCAGAGACCAGTCTCTCAGGTCCTATATTGGGATCTCATGAACACTGTTTTGTCTGAGCCGTATATGCCGAGATTTGAGGTGACCCGATATCTCAAAATGAGATACTAGCTAGTGTAAAACTTCAGCGCGCCATGATCGTGGCTTCGTCGTTCGCATCTGGACTTACCATAAAGCCGATTCTGCGACACGCCTGTCGGCGTAAGATAGAAATGTCACCCCGCTGCAAGAATTAAAGGTGACACTCCCCCGGGAAGAACCCGCCCAGCACCGCATCGGCATCGCAGCTCAGCCCCTCCAGCGCAACCCGCGGCGTCTCCCCATAGCGGGCGCGCACCAGTGCAACGATCTCGCGCCGTCCGGAACCTGCCGGGCGATGACGGCGCCCCGGGGGCACGGCGCTAATTCAACGGCCATGAGGCGGCGCCCGCGCTACACCAGCCGCGCCTGCCGCACCGCCGCCGCCACGAACCCCGCGAACAGCGGATGCGGTGCGAAGGGCTTCGACTTCAGCTCCGGGTGATACTGCACGCCGATGAACCACGGATGCCCGGGAATCTCCACGATCTCCGGCAGCACCCCATCCGGCGACATGCCGGAGAACCGCAGCCCCGTCGCCTCCAGGCGGTCCTTGTAGTGCACGTTCACCTCATAGCGGTGGCGGTGCCGCTCCTCGATCCGCACGGCCCCGCCATACACCTCCGACACCAGCGAGCCCGGCGAGAGCACCGCCGGATATGCGCCCAGCCGCATCGTGCCGCCGAGATTGCCGCCTTCCATGCGCCGCTCGATATCGTTGCCGCGCGCCCATTCGGTCAGCAGCCCGACCACCGGCGCGTCGCACGGCCCGAACTCGGTGGACGACGCGTCGGGCAGGCCCGCCAGGTTGCGCGCCGCCTCGATCACCGCCATCTGCATGCCGAAGCAGATGCCGAAGAACGGCACCCCGCGCTCCCGCGCGAACCGCACCGCTTCGATCTTCCCCGGCGTGCCGCGCTCGCCGAACCCGCCCGGCACCAAAATCCCGTTCACCTCCTCCAGCCGGTGCACCGCCCCATCCTGCTCGAACACCTGGCTATCCACCCAGTCGAGCCGCACCCGCACCCGGTTGGCGATGCCGCCATGCATCAACGCCTCGGCCAGCGACTTATAAGAATCCAGCAGATTGGTATATTTCCCAACAACGGCGATGCGCACTTCGCCTTCGGGGGAGTGCACCCGTTCGACGATATCCTGCCAGCGCGCCAGATCCGGCTCGCGCTCGAACGGCAGCGCGAAATGGCGCAGCACTTCGCGGTCCATGCCTTCGGCATGGTAGCTGATCGGCACCGCGTAGATCGTGTCGGCATCCAGCGCGGCGATCACCGCCTCCGGCCGCACGTTGCAGAACAGCGCGATCTTGCGCCGCTCGTTCTCCGGGATCGGCCGGTCGCAGCGGCACAGCAGCATCTGCGGCTGGATGCCGACGTTCTGCAGCTCCTTCACCGAGTGCTGCGTCGGCTTGGTTTTCAGCTCGCCCGCGGAAGGAATAAACGGCACCAGCGTCAGATGGACGAACATCACCCGCTCGCGGCCGAGCTCGTTGCCGAGCTGGCGGATCGCCTCCAGGAACGGCAGGCTCTCGATGTCGCCGACCGTGCCGCCGATCTCCACCAGCACGAAATCCACGTCGCCGGTGCCGCGGACGATGGTTTCCTTGATCTCGTCGGTGATGTGCGGGATCACCTGCACGGTGGCGCCCAAATAGTCGCCGCGCCGCTCCTTGGCGATCACCTCGGAGTAGATGCGTCCGGTGGTCGCGTTATCCAGCTTCGTCGCGTGCACGCCCGTGAAGCGCTCGTAATGCCCCAGGTCCAGGTCCGCCTCGGCGCCGTCATCGGTGACGAACACCTCGCCGTGCTGGTACGGGCTCATGGTGCCCGGATCGACATTGAGATAGGGATCGAGCTTGCGCAGCTTCACGCGGAAACCGCGCGTCTGCAGCAGGGCGCCGAGCGCCGCCGAGGCGATACCCTTGCCAAGGGAGGAAACCACGCCGCCGGTGATGAACACGAACCGGGTCATGGGCACCCATCATACGGACCCGAATCGGGCGGAGGGAAGCCCGTCCCGGCGCGGGTCACACAGGCGTCACGCGAGGGGGCGTCAGTTGGTGGGCACCGAGGGTCCCGACGGCTTGGCCGGTGCGGCAGGCACCGGCGCGATGGGCGCGTGGCCCGTGAGCGGTGTGCCGGCCGGTCCCGGGGCGGAAACCGGCGGAGCGGCAGGCAGGCCGGTGTCCAGGATCGAATGTCCGCCCGCCCCGATCGTCCCGCGGTTCATCAGCGCCAGCGTCAGCGACAGCGCCATGAAGATGGTGGCCAGGATGGCGGTGGTGCGGGTCAGCAGGTTGGCGGTGCCGCGGCCGGACATGAAAGACCCCATCCCCTGCGAACTGCCGATGCCCAGCCCGCCGCCCTCGCTGCGCTGGATCAGCACCACGCCGATCAGGGCCAGGGTGACGAACAGGTGGATGATGAGCAGGACGGTGGTCATTCGCGGTCCTTGGCGGCGGAGCAAGAAAAGCCGGAAGCAGCCAAAGAAAGGGAAAGGTCGCAAGCTTCCCCTCCCGCATGGGGAGGGGGACGCTTGCTGCCCCCGCTCGACCGCTCCTCGTCGTGCGGCCTACTAGCGTCCCTGGGCCGCTCGGGCAATCGCCAGGAAGTCCTCCGCCTGCAGGCTCGCCCCGCCGACCAGCGCCCCGCCGACATGCGGCACCGCGAGCAGCGAGGCCGCGTTGGCCGGGCGCACCGAGCCGCCATACAGGATGCGGATGCCCTGCCCCGCATCGCCGAACTGCCGCACCAGCTCATCGCGGATGAACGCGTGCATGGTCGCCACGTCCTCGTCCGTGGCGTTCTTGCCGGTACCGATGGCCCAGACCGGCTCATAGGCGACCACGCCGGAAAATGGCTTGGGCAGGCTGCCGGCGAGCTGCCAGCCCACGACCTCGGTTTCCTGGCCGCCGGCGCGCTGATCCGCGGTCTCACCGACGCAGACGATCGGGGTCAGGCCGGCCACCACCGCCGCCAGCACCTTTTCCCGGACCAGCTCGTCGGTCTCGCCGTGGTTCTGCCGCCGCTCGGAATGGCCCAGCACCACCCAGCTCGCCCCCGCGTCGCGCAGCATCGGGGCGGAAATGTCGCCGGTATGCGCGCCCTGCTTCGCCTGGTGGCAGTCCTGGCCGCCCAGCGCGACCGGCGAGCCGGTCAGCGCCTGCGCCACCGCGGCAAGGTGGATGCAAGGCGGGCAAACCAGCAACTCGCATGGAAGGCGGGCGGCACCGGCCGCCACGCCCCGGGCCAGCGTCACCGCGTCGGCGGCCAGCCCGTGCATCTTCCAGTTTCCGGCGATCAATTGCGGCATCGTTCCTCCTCCATCGGCGTGCGCCCGCGGCCCGCCGCCACGCCCGGCTGCCGCCGGTGTTCCGGCCGGACTGTCATGGAAAGCCGGCACCGCGGCAACCGCCGCGTCGGCGCGTGGCTGGACTTGCCGGGTGCCATGCGGCGTCATGCCGGGTAAAGCAGAAGCCGGACAAGGAGAGCAAGCGATGGCAGACGAGGATCGCGTGATGGCCGGCGGCGCCATGCCGCCCGGACCTGCGTCGCCCGAAACCTCCGCGTGACCGCCATGGACCCGATCGCCATCGCCGCCGGGCCGTTCCGTTTCACCGCGCGCTTCGAATCCGCCGCCGCGCCGAAGACCTGCGCGGCATTCCGCGCCCTGCTGCCGTACCGGCAGCGCATCATCCACGTGCGCTGGAGCGGCGAGGCCTGCTGGATACCGCTCGGCGACCTCGATCTCGGCCTCGGCTACGAGAACCACACCAGCTATCCGGCGCCCGGCCAAATCCTGCTGTATCCCGGCGGCATCAGCGAAACCGAAATCCTGCTCGCGTATGGCGCGGTGCGGTTCGCCAGCAAGATGGGCCAGCTCGCCGGCAACCATTTCCTGACGATCGAGACAGGCGGCGAGAACCTGGTCGCACTGGGCCGGAAAGTGCTGTGGGAAGGCGCCCAGGACATCGTGCTCGGCGGCCCGTAAACCTCTCCCGCCCCACATGGGAGAGGACGCCGCGCGGTGCCGGGCGCGGGTGCCGCGTACCGCCCCGCGTCCGCGGCGCTGACGCGCCTCGACCTCTCCCGCCAGGCATGGGAGGGTAATTTGACCATCGGGGAAACGTTCATAGTGTCCTTCAGCCGGCCCGGCGCGAACGCGCCGCTGCGCACTCCGCTGTTCGCGCCATTCCAGGTCCGTAGTTTCCGCTTCCAGTACCCGGCCGACCTGCTGACCTCCTGGGGCGGCGAGATGGAGAACCTGATTCTAGGCTGGTACATCCTGGTGCAGACCGGTTCCGTGCTGTTGCTCACCGTGTTCGCGTCGCTGCAGTATTTCGGCACCCTGGTGGCACCGCTGCTCGGCCTGGCCGGCGACCGGGTCGGCCATCGCAACGTGCTCTGCGCCATGCGCGCAGTTTACGCGACGCTCGCCGCGATCGTGGCAACGCTGGCGTTTGCCGGCTGGCTGAGCCCGGCGAAGGTGTTCGTGATTGCCGCCACGGCCGGGCTGGTGCGTCCCTCCGACCTCGCCATGCGCGGCGCGCTGGTCGCCGAGACGATCCCCTCCGAGCGCCTGATCGGCGCCATGGGCGCCTCGCGCACCACCGCCGATTCAGCGCGCATCGCCGGCCCGCTCGCCGGCGCCGGATTGTTCGCCGCGTTCGGCATGGGACCGGCCTATCTGGGGATCGCGCTGGTTTATGTCACCGGATTGCTGCTGACGCTCGGCACCGGCGCCGCCCGCCGCTTCGCCGACACGGCGCCGCGTTTCACCTTCTGGCGCGAGCTGCGCGAGGGGCTGGCCTATGTGTGGGGCGCCCCGGCCGCGCTGGCGGCGCTGCTGCTGGCCTTCCTGGTCAACATGACGGCGTTCCCGCTGACCAGCGGCCTGCTGCCCTACGTCGCACGCGAGATCTACCACATCGACCAGACCGGGCTCGGCACCCTGGTCGCCAGCTTCGCCACCGGCGCACTGATCGGCTCGGTAACGATCAGCATCGCCGGACGCGCCATCCGTCCCGCGCGCATGATGCTGGTGTTCGCCGTCGTCTGGTACGCGATGTTGCTGGTGTTCGTCCATGTGCCGGACGCCAGGCACGGCCGCGCCGTGCTGCTGCTCGCCGGCCTGGCGCAGAGCCTCAGCCTGGTGCCGATGTCGGCCATGCTGCTGCAAGGCGCCGGCGAGCGCTTCCGTGGCCGCGTCATGGGGCTGCGCATGCTGGCGATCTACGGCCTGCCGCTGGGGTTGCTGACGGCCGGTGCATTGATCAACCGCCTGGGCTTCCCGGCGGCGACCACGCTGCTGTGCTCGACGGGCCTGCTGCTGACGCTGGCGATCGCGATGCGCTGGCGGGCCGATCTCTGGCCGCGCGAGGCGCCGGCGAACATGCGGTGACGCATCGTGGAACGATGGGAGCGAAACTTTCGGATCAGGCGGCAACACGGCTGAAGTCCCGCGATGGAAAACCGGCTTGAAGCGCTCTATTGGGCTGAAGGCGTCCGACTGAAAGTCAGTGCGAGGATGTCCGCCGCTACCGGGACAGCGAGGCCCCTCGGGATCGCCCTGATCCGCGCCACGACACAGCGGCGATGACCCGGGACCTGGCGGCATTGCGGGTCTCGGCGTCGTCGCGCACCACGTCCAGGTTGCCGGTTGCGCGCCGGACGCACACCGCGTCGGTCCTGGCGGAGACCGGATTATCCCGCGCCGGGCTGCCGGACAGGCCGAAGACGTACTGGACGCCATGCTCCTCGCACCAGTCCGTCGCCGCATGCCGCCCATGATGGCCGTCGCCGCGAGTCGTGATCCGCGCCTTCGGCTAGTGCCGCCGCACCAGCCGGCGCGGATAGGCGCGAACCGTCTTGCCATCCGGCGTCTTGTCCGGGCGCAAGATGGTCAACACGCAGTGATCGGTGCCGGCGTCATACAGTTGGATCGGCAGCAGTTGGGCCGCGAAGCCGACCAATTGCTGGTCATAGTGTGCATTGAACAGCGAGAGCTGCCGATGGCCGTGCCGGGTGTTGGCGGTGTCGAGGGCGACCCTTCCGTGCCACCAAGGCATCGCCGGCCAGCATGCCGGAACACAGGTCCAAAAGCGCGTGACGGATACAAGCCGCGTTTCGTGCGGTCCGGGTCAGGCCTGGCGGGCGCGCATTGTCGGTTGACGCGTTCGGCCACGCTCGCCGAGAGTGCCGCATCGTCGGCTTGGTTGGGCGACGCGAGTCGCCCACCCTCGTGCCGGGCGCCCTTCCAGCCGAACCTTCCGGCCGACGATGTGGCCTGCCATACTGTAGCCGCATACCGCACGCCGTCTTACCGTTCGATCCCGGGAGCATGGGCATGGACGTTGCCGCCTTTCGCATGGATGAGCAGGCCGGCAGCCGAAGCATGGCGACGCGATACGTCGCCATCCGCCGCCATACCGAACAGCTTGCCGCTGCACTGACAGCCGAGGACCAATGCGTCCAGTCGATGCCCGATGCCAGTCCGGCGAAGTGGCACCGTGCGCACACCGCGTGGTTTTTCGAGCAATTCGTGCTGCGCGCGTTCGCGCCGCGCTACCGGGCCTTCGATCCGGCGTTCGGCTTCCTGTTCAACTCCTACTACGACGCCGTCGGCGCGCGTCATCCGCGGCCGATGCGCGGTCTGCTCACGCGGCCACCGGCAGAGCATGTGGCCGCGTACCGCGCGCATGTCGATGCCGCAATGGCGTGGCTGATCCCGGACATCGGGGACGATGCCGCGCGGTTGGTCGAGCTCGGCCTGCAGCACGAGCAGCAGCACCAGGAATTGCTGTTGACGGACATGCTGCACGCATTCGCGCAGAATCCACTCGCGCCCGCCGTCCTGCCGGACTGGCAGGAGCCGGCTGGCGGGAAATCGCCCACACGCTTCGTCGGCTTCGCCGGTGGCGTCGTTCGCATCGGCTGGCACGGCGACGGGTTCAGCTTCGATAACGAGACTCCGGCGCACGACGTCGTGCTGCGGGATTACGCCATGGGCTCGCGGCTGGTGCGCAACGGAGAGTGGCTCGATTTCATGCGGGACGGCGGCTATCGCGCGCCGGCGCTGTGGATGTCGGACGGGTGGGCTCAGGTGCAGACGCAGGGCTGGTCGGCGCCGCTGTACTGGCAGGAGCGCGACGGTACCTGGTGGCAGACGGGGCTGGCTGGACTTGCGCCGCTCGATCCGGAGGTGCCGGTGCGTCACGTCAACTGGTATGAGGCAGACGCGTTTGCCCGTTGGGCCGGCGCGCGTCTGCCCACCGAGGCGGAATGGGAAGTGGCCAGCTTCCATGCCGATATTCGTGAGGTGACCGACCACGTGTGGCAGTGGACTTCCAGCGCTTATGGTCCATATCCCGGGTATCGGCCGGAAGCGGGCGCCGTGGGCGAGTATAACGGGAAGTTCATGGTGAACCAGATGGTGCTGCGCGGCGGGTCGCTCGCCACGCCCGCAACGCACACCAGGCCGAGCTATCGCAACTTCTTTCATCCCGACAAGCGCTGGCAGTTCACCGGGCTGCGGCTCGCGCGCGACGCCTGACGGAAAGGCCTGCCTGATGCCCAACGATATTGGCCTGCGTGCCGCGGCCGTTGACCGCGGCCTGGTGGATGCGGCGCTGTCCGGCCTGTCGCGTCCGCGGAAGACGCTGCCGGCCAGGCTGTTCTATGACGAAGAAGGCTGCCGGCTGTTCTATCGGATCACCGAATTGCCGGAGTATTACCTGACCCGCACCGAGCGGGCA
This sequence comes from Acetobacteraceae bacterium, assembly GCA_035535035.1. Classification (GTDB taxonomy): domain Bacteria; phylum Pseudomonadota; class Alphaproteobacteria; order Acetobacterales; family Acetobacteraceae; genus JASHVB01. The sequence goes on along the minus strand of DATLQW010000214.1, from coordinate 22,947 downwards.
TTGCTGCCGGAAGTCGCACCGCTCGTGCTCGCGTCGTTCGCTGCCGGCTGCGTGCTGGTGGAGTATGGCGCCAGTGACGAGGGGAAAGCGGAATTCCTGTTGACCCGGGGCGGATCCGATGGCGCCGATGCGATCAAGACCTATGTGCCGATCGACGTTGCCCTGCCGGCGTTGCTGGGGATGCGCGAGCGGCTGGCCGTCGCGCACCCGCGGCTGGCCGTGCATCCGATCGCCGTGGACTTCATGGACCCGGTGAAGCTGCCCGCTTCAGTGGCTGGCGTGAAGCGGCTCGGATTCTTCCCCGGATCGACGATCGGCAATCTTGATCCAGCCGAGGCCAGCCGGTTCCTGGCCTTGGCGCGCGGCACGCTCGGGATGGAATCGTGCTTCCTGGTCGGCGCCGACCGGCACAAGGATCCTTCGGTGCTGCTGCCGGCCTATGATGACGCAGCCGGAATAACCGCCGCGTTCAACCGCAACATCCTGGTGCGGCTGAATCGCGAGGCAGGCGCGGAGTTCGACGTGGAATCCTTCGTCCACCGCGCGGTGTGGAATGACGACGAGAGCCGCATCGAGATGCATCTGGTCAGCCGCAAAAACCAGGCGGTGCGCGTCGCCGGCCAGCCGATCCGCTTCGCGCGCGGCGAAACCATCCACACGGAGAACAGCTACAAGCACACGCCCGAACGCTTCACCACGATCGCCGGCGATGCGGGCTGGCACTGCCGCGCGATGTGGACCGACCCCGCCCGGCTGTTCGCTCTCTATCTGCTCCAGCCGCGCACGGCGGCGTGAGCTATGCCGCCTTGCGCTGCACCGGCTCGCCGGCGAGATAGGTTCGCAGTTGCAGGCGGGCGCGATGCACGCGGCTCTTCAACGTACCGATGGCACAGCCGGTGAGTTCCGCCGCGGCCTCGTACGACTTTTCCTGCAGGACGATCATGAACAGCGCCTCGCGCTGGTCCGGCGGCAGGCGGTTGAGCGCCCAGCCGAGTTCGCGCAAGGCGGTGCGGTCCTCGTGTGCGGCGGGCACCGGCTGGTCCGGCACGGTGTCCATGTCGGTGAATTCCCGGCGGTTGCGCACGCTGCTGATGAAGTGATTGATCATAATTCGGTGAACCCAGGCGGAGAAATTCGTGCCTGGGATGAAGCAGTCGCGGGCGACCAGGACCTTGGTGGCGACATCCTGCGCCAGGTCCTCCGCGGCGGTCCTGTTGCGGGTGAGGGCCAGGGCCCAAACTCGCATTTTCGGGAGGAAGGCAATCAGTTGGTCCTGAAAATCCTGCGGCATCCCGGAACACTCCCAAAGCCGAAAAGTGGCGCGTAGTCCGCCATGTTTGTCGGCTACCGCGGGCGCGCAAGCCGAATGACATGAGGTTGATGGCCGGCGTTCCTGGATCATTTGAGGTTCGTTCCGAGGACGATAATAAATAATACGCAACGAGATGTGGCGGTTATCGGTTGGCATCTTTCATTTCGTTGAGCAGGGAGCGCGGCACGGTCGCAACCTCGGCGCGAAGCGCGTATGCCCGGGAGACGACCGGTTCGTGCCGCTTGGCAGATCCGCGGATGCTACGTCGTATCGGTCCGGATGCAGAAATTTGCGGTGGGCTGCAATTGACTTGGGATGCCGCAAAGTTGCAGGTCGGCTACATCGCGCGCATGCAATCTTGCGGCAACCAAATGCCGCCGGGTCGCCCACGATTCTTCTGGCTATGCGCACGTTTTCGTGCGCATAGCGCCCGAATGTCCAGCCTGATCCGCTGCCTGCTTGCCTTGCTGTTGCTCTGGCCACCCTTCGCGGTGGCACTGGCGGCCCCGCGCATGCCCAGACCCGCCGCGTCGTGCGACTCCGCGGTCGCCGCCGCCGGAGACTCATTCCGCTTGCCGCCACATCTGCTGCTGGCCATCGCCGAGGTCGAAAGCGGCCGCCCCGATCCATCGACCGGGCGACTGCAACCCTGGCCCTGGACCATCAACGCCGACGGGGAGGGCGCGTTCTTTCCGAGCAAGGCGCAGGCAATCGCCGCGGTTCGCTCCTTGCAGGCGCGTGGCGTTCATTCGATCGACGTGGGCTGCATGCAGGTCAACCTGATGTTCCATCCGGCCGCGTTCGCGTCGCTGGATGACGCGTTCGACCCGCGCGTCAACGCGCTGTACGCGGCGCGGTTTCTGACCGCGCTGCATGCGGGCAGCCACGACCACGACTGGCTGAGCGCGATCGCCGCCTATCATTCGCAGACCCAGGCGCTCGGCGCCGATTATCGCCGGCGGGTGCTGGCGCTTTGGCAGGATCCGTCGGCGTCCGGCTGGTATCTGGGCCTCGCTGTTGCGTATCGCGATTTCGCACCGCGCTCCGTTGCGTATGCCGACTTCGCGCCGCGCAGCCTGGCGTATGGCGCATTCGCCCCACAGGGCGCGGACCCAGGATTCGCCTTGCATCGCTGAAACGCCGGTCGCCGGCGCCAGGCGGTACCGTCAGACCGGGTCATGCCACAGCCAGCAGCACGACGCCCAGACAGATCAGTCCGATGGCGCCCATGCGCATCATGCCGAGCGGCTCGGCGAACGCATAATGTCCGATCAGCGTCGCCGCGATATAGGACGCGGCGGTGCATGGCAGCGCCACCGACATCGGGATACGGCGCAGTGCTACGATGTACAGCACCGCCGCGCCGCCGTACAGCACGAAGCCTGCCAAGGTCCGCGGGTCGAACAGTTGCCCGATGAAGGTGGGCACGCTGGCACCCGCCTTCAGCAAGGTCTGTCCCACGACGCTGGTGCCGATCGCCGCTGCCAGCATGAACCAGTAGAACCTCATCGCCGTATCCGCTCTGCTGCCGCTTCGCGCAGGACATTGCGCAGCGTGGCTGCGTCGTCGCAACTCCGCCAGGAGCGGTGGACGTTCCGCGATCAGCCCGCGCGCACATACCGTTTGCACCGCAGCACCAGCATGTCGCGGAAATGCGGGCGCATCCGGCGCGTCCATTCGGTGTCGGCGGCCTTGCTCCAGGCCGGCGAACGCGACACCTCCGGCCCGGTCAGGTGATACAGCGCGAGATATTTCCGCTCGCTCGCGGTGTCCGACGCGCGGAAGCGGCGGGCGCACAACACGCCCGGCACGGCGCCAAGCTGCGGCAGGTGTTCCGTATCGTACCACTCGCCGAACTCGTGTTCCGCGGCCGGATCGACGTTCATCGTCGCCACCAGCAGCGCGTCAGCACCCGCCGGCGCGCTCGCGTCCCCCGGCACCAATTGCTCTCCTTCATACCGCATCAGGCGGTGGCACATCGCGGTGACGCGTTTGGTCCACACCGATGAATTGGCGCCGCCGATCGCCTCGTAAGGCGGGCTGTACAGCACGCGCGGGCTGGCGAGGTCATAAGTGGCGACCGCGATCTTCGGGTTCTCGTCGCCGATCCAGCGTTCCGCGTTGATGAAGCCCGGCACACGCAGCCGCTCCGGGATGTGCTCCAGGTCATACCAGTCGTGGAACTCATCCTCATGTGCGCCGGAATAATCGAACGACGCGAACAGCAGGCCATTGGCCATGGCGGTCTCCTTCCCGGTCCAAACCGCGCCCATCCTGGCACGATGTGCCGCTTTGTTGCCAGTCCCCGCGCTTTGCGGCATGTACGGCGCCGACATCCAGCGAGGCCACCCATGCCCTTCCTGACCGAACCCGAGCCCGAACGCGGCGCGGTGCTGCCGGTGCTGCCCGGCATCTCCCGCATCGTCGCCGCCAATCCCGGGCCGATGACCTATTACGGCACCAATACTTACCTGATCGATACGCCGGACGGCACCGTCGTGCTGGACCCGGGACCGGAGGACCATCCGGAGCATGTGCAGGCGATCCTGCGCGCCACCGGCGGCAAAATCGCGCTGATCCTGGTCAGCCACACGCATCACGACCATGTCGGCGCGGTGCCGGAACTGCGGGAAGCGACCGGCGCGCCGACCGTCGGATTCCGCATCAGCGGCCTCGACAGCTTCGATGCGGACGTCAAGCTGGCGGATGGCGACAGCGTTGCTGGCCTGCGGGCGTTGCACACGCCGGGCCATGCCTCCGATCACCTGTGCTTCGCCTTGCCGGCGAAGGACGGCACCGCGGTGCTGTTCAGCGCCGACCACGTGATGTCGTGGTCCACCAGCGTGGTCAGCCCGCCGGGCGGCAACATGGCCGACTATTTCGCCAGCCTGCGCATATTGCTGGATCGCACCGACGACGTGTTCCTGCCCGGCCATGGCCCATTATTGGCCGATCCCCGCGCGCTGGTGCGCGAGATGCTGCACCACCGCCAGGTGCGCGAGCGCACCATCGAGGCGAAGCTCACCGACGCCGGCGCGGCCGACACGTTCACCCTGATGAGCACGATCTATTCGCAGGTGCATCCACGGCTCCGCCGCGCGGCGGAGCGCAACGTGCTGGCGCATCTGATGAAGCTGGAATCCGAAGGCAAGGTGGTGCGCGACGGCGAGTTGTGGCGCGCCGCCTGAACACGGGGGGAAAGCATGGCGATCCCGGCCCCCGACATCGATCCGTTCTGCCGGGAGTTTTTCGACGATCCCTTCCCGGTGCATGCGGCGCTGCGCGACGCCGGGCCGGTGGCGTACCTCCCGCGCTACGACGCGTTCGCCGTGGCGCCACGAGAATGTGCAGGCGATGCTGTTGGATTGGGGCAGCTTCACGTCGGCGCGCGGCGTCGGCCTGTCCGACTTCGCGCGGGAAAAACCCTGGCGCCTGCCGAGCCTGCTGCTGGAGACCGACCCGCCGCTGCACGACCGCACGCGCAAGCTGATGGACCGCGTGCTGTCGCCCGCCGCGGTGCGCGCGTTGCGTGCCGATTTCGCCCGCGCCGCCGACGCGCTGATCGACGACCTGCTGGCGCGCGGCAGTTTCGATGCGGTGCGCGACCTGGCGGAGGCGTATCCGCTGACCGTGTTTCCCGACGCGGTGGGCATGCCGCGGGAGAACCGGCGTTTTCTGCTGCCCTACGGCAACATGGTGTTCAACAGCTTCGGACCGCGCAACGAATTCTTCGAGGCGGCAGTGCGGGACGCCGAACCGGTGCTGCAATGGGTGCAGGCGCAATCGCTGCGCAACGCGCTGACGCCAGCCGGGTTCGGCGCGGCGATCCACGCCGCAGTGGATACCGGTGAGGTCACCGCTGACGAAGCGGCGGTCCTGGTGCGCTCGTTGCTGACCGCGGGCGTGGACACCACGGTGAACGGCATCGGCGCCGCGGTGTACTGCCTGGCGCGCTTCCCCGCGGCGTTCGCACGGTTGCGTGCCGATCCGTCCCTGGCACGCATGGCGTTCGAGGAAGCGGTGCGGCTGGAAAGCCCGGTGCAGACGTTCTTCCGCACCACGACGCGCGACGTGGAGATCGGCGACGAAACGATCGGCGAAGGTCGCAAGGTGCTGATGTTCCTCGGCGCCGCGAACCGCGATCCGCGACGGTGGGAGCAACCGGACGACTATGACATCACGCGGCGCAATGCCGGGCATGTCGGGTTCGGCACCGGCATCCATGGCTGCGTCGGCGCGGTGCTGGCGCGGCTGGAAGGCGAGCTGGTGCTGTCGGCGCTGGCGCGCAAGGTGGCATCCATCGAGATCAGCGGCGAGCCGCGCCGCCGCTACAACAACACGCTACGCGGGATGGCGAGCCTGCCGGTGACGGTGCACTGAAACCCTCCCGCGCTGCGCGGGAGGGGTTATTCCACGTGCCAGCCGCGATCCCGCAGCAGCACGGAGTGGGTCTGCGCCGCGCGTTCCGCCTCGCTCATCGCCAGCCAGGTCTGCAAACGCTCGGTGACCCGCCGGGTCGGCAACGCAAGGTCCAAAGCCAGCGCCTCATGCAGGCTATAATACCGAAGATTCTCCAGCTCTCCGTCACCGCCCAGCGCGCCGGAGACGTGCTCGGCCGAAACCACCAGGAACCGCGCATTGAACCGGATCGGATTGCCGGGCGGCGTCACCGCGCGCGCCAGATACTCCAGCACGTGCAAATGCGGCGGCACGCCGAGCGACAACCCGGTTTCCTCGGCCAGCTCGCGCGCGGCGGCGATGCCCAGGCCATGCGCCAGATGGCCATTGGCGTTCTTGCGCAGCGCATGCTCCGTGGCCGGCGACAACGGCGTGGCGCAAGGTGCCGACAGATCCGCCTGGTCAACCGCGCCCCCGGGAAACACCAGCCGGTTCGGCATGAATCGATGCTTCGCGCCCCGCATCCCCATCAACACCTCGGTCGCCGCGCCCAGGCTGCGATAGACCACCAGGCTGGCAGCATGCCGCGGCTGCACGACATCGGGCCGTGGCGGCTCCGATTGGTCCAACAGCGGCGGGTGGCGGATGTGGTCTTCAGGCAAGCTCGAACCCCCGAGTCCGAAGATACGCGGCGAAGCCGAAACGCTCCGGCACCGAGAGCTGGCGCGCGGCATTCTCGCTCCAGCCCACGCCGTCACGCGGCGGATACACGTCGTTGTTCTTCAGGCTGGCGGCAGCGACCGGTTCGCGCGCGCGTCGGCGTTCGTCATAGGCGCGGACTGCGGATTCCATCGCGCTGTCGTCGTAGCGTTCGCGATGCACCACCACGGCAGGCGGCAGGCGCATCGAGACCGGCCGGCGGAACACCGGCCAGCCGACGGTCAATCCCGCGACCGGATAGACGCCCGGCGGCAGGCCCAGCAATGGCGACACGCGCTCGATATGGCTGCGCACATAGGAGATCGGGCAGGTGCCCAGCCCCACCGCTTCCGCCGCGGCAATGAACTGGCCCATCGCCAGCGAGCAATCGACCGCGGTGTTGAGGAACGTGTCCAGGTTGTTGTTGGCGTGTGGCATCCCGTGCATGTCGCACAGGCGCTGGCCGCGCCGCATGTCGCCGCACCACACCAGGAACACCGGCGCGGTGGCGATCCAGTCCATCGTGCCGATCCAGTCGGCGATCCGCTTGATGCGCGCAGCGTCGCGCATCACCACGACGGAGTATTGCTGCAGGTCGGACTTCGCCGGCGCCGATTGCGCCGCGGCCAGCAGCCCATCCAGTAGCGAGTCGGGCACCGCCTCATCCCGATAGCGCCGGACGACGCGGCGATCGAGCAATGGAACGATGGCGTCCGGCACCTCGGCGCCCGGCACATCGACACCGAAGCGTGCCCGCAACAGTTCTCCGCCATCCGCCATCCTGCCTCTCCCTGAAACGCCGTTGCGGGTAGCGCAAGGCGGAATGCGCTGTGCTGTTCCGCCCTGCGCTATCCGCAACGACACCAAGCGCCACACCCTTGCCGGAACGCTCCCGTCGCGCAAGGCTGCGCGCCGATCGAGGGAAGGAAAAACCATGCCGGCAACGTACGAAACGCATCGCGCGCAGATCAAGGCCATCCTGTTGGCCTGGGGCATGCCGGAGGACAACGCGGAACACACCGCCGACATCCTGTCCTGGGCGGACCTGCACGGCGTGGACAGCCATGGCATGTCGATGATCCCCGGCTATGACCGCCTGCGCCGCTCCGGGCGCGCGAAGATGGACGCCCAGCCGCGCATCATCAAAGAGTCGCCGGTGTCCGTTCTGGTGGACGGCGACGGCGGCTTGGGCCACGTGCCGGCACGCTTCGCCATGCAGGCGGCGATCGACAAGGCGAAGCAGTCCGGCATGGCGATCGCCGCGGTGCGCAACTCGGCGCATTTCGGCGCCACCGGCTATTACACGCTGATGGCGGCGAAGGCGGGGCTGATCGGCATGGCCTGCACGTCGGCTTCCAGCATCCAGGTCGCACCCACCTTCGGCAAGGAAGCCAAACTCGGCACCGACCCCTGGTCGTTCGCCGCGCCGACCGCCGAGGGGCAGCCGTTTTTGCTCGATATGGCAACGACCACGGTGGCCGCCGGCCGCATCCGCAACAAGGCCAACGAGGGCTTGCCGACGCCGGATGGCTGGGTGCTGGACAGCGAGGGCCAGCCCAGCAACGACCCGCTGGTGGCACGCGAGAAAGGCGGGTTCCTGACCTCGCTCGGCGGTTCGCCGGAGAATTCCAGCTACAAGGGCTATGGGCTTGCGGCGATGGTGAACATCCTCGGCTCGTGCCTGTCGGGCGCGACGCTGATCACCGATCCGATGCACACGAAGAAGCCGCAGGGCATGGATATCGGCCACTGCTTCATCGCGATCGACCCGGGCCTGTTCCGGGAGCGCGAGGAATTCACCGCCGACGTCACGCGGTTCTGCAACGATCTGCGCGCCACCAGGTCGATGGACCCGGCGCAGCCGGTGATGGTGGCGGGCGATCCGCAATGGAACTACGCCGCGAAGCGGATGGCGGAGGGCATACCGGTCGGACCGGGCCTTTTGAATCAGGTGCGGCAGATCGCCCAGGCCTGCGCCGCGCCCTGGGTGCTGGATTGAGCCAGCACGCCGCTTGCACGGCTGACGCCGCCGGCCGCGCATCCGTCCCCGCATCCGTCCCCTGCCTTGCAGCGCCGCTTCTCCGCTGTCTGACGGTGCTGATTCCTGGCGCAGTCCCCGGCTGCGCCGGCGGCGCCTGCATGGCCGAGCGCTGCTGCCGCCGGAGAGCCGCGGTCGCTCGCTCGCCGGCCTTGAGGGCATCTCCGCCGAATAATCCGCCCGGCGCGTTAACCATCGGTTCAGTGTTCTGGAAGAAGAGTCCGGCGCTCAACGGGAAGCGCCATGCTGCCTCGTCTCGTCAAACTCGCGGCCCTGATGGGTCGCTCCCGCGCCGGGCACCTGTCGGTCGCCTGCGGCTTGGTCGTGGCCCTGGCCGCCGCCGCGACGCTGCCGCCGGCTGCTTCGCGCAGCGTGGCCGTGGCCGATGCCGGAGCGAACTCGCACAACCTCTCGATCGTAACGGCGGAGGAAACCGGGCGCGAGTTCCACGGCGTGGCCCAGGACGCGCTCGGCCGGATCAGGCATATGCATGGGCAAGGCGTCGACTCTCCGGAGCAATTCGGCCGCAAGACGGTGTCCTTGCCGGTGAACCAGGACCCGCGACGCCACACCGCGGCCATGCCGGGGATCAGTGCAGTTTTGTTGGCCGGCCGGCGCGGCACGACAATGCAAGCTTCCTGGTCCTGGCCCACAGTGCCGACCGATGTGAGCGATCGGGAGGATTTCTTGGTGTTCGCCGGCAAACATCCTCCCACTTCGTTCATCAAAGCACCGCCATCGCGTCGCCGTACTGACCGGTGGACGCAGTTGCCTGCGCGCTCGATCGCCGCACCGGGTAGAAAGTTGCCGGGCATCGTCGGCGGCAGTCTCCATCTCGGGTCTTTCGAGGACCCCTTCGCGCGATCTGCCCTGCGGAACGCTTCGGCAGCCGCGGTGTTTCGTAGCGACGGCGTCCGGCTCGCGCAGCATCCGCACCTCGACCCGGATTCGGGCAGACAATACCGCGGGACACCCGGGTTTCGCCGTCTTGCCGGTTCGGCTGACCACGGCATCCTGCGCCACTCCGGCGGCGTCTCCGCGGCTCTGGCCGGCTGGCGCATCCCGGCGCGTTCCCTGTTCGGCGTCACCGCGTTGGCCGAATTGATCGTCGCCGGCATCGTCGTGCTGGGCGTCAGGCAATTGCGCGCCCAGGAGCGCCTGGTTGCCGCCGCTGCCGTGGCCATGCAGGCCGAAGCGGTCCGCGCGCAGGCGATGTCCAAATTGGCCGTGGCGCGCCGGCGGGACACCGGCGAGCGCGAGGCGCATCTGCAGGCGCAGCGCTTCGATGTAGCCCTGAGCAACATGATCCAAGGCCTGATGATGGTCGATAACGCGGGTCGGCTGCTGGTCGTCAACCGGCGCTTCACCGAGCTGTTCGGCCTGCCCGCGGATACCGCGCGGTTGGCCGGGAACTATGCCGAAATCGTCGAGCTGATGGTCGGCTGCGGCAACGTCGCGCCGCGCGACACGGAGACGATGCGCGCCTGGCGGAAAAGCGCGATCGCCAACAGCGGCAGAAGCAACTTCACCTGGGAATTGGCGGATGGCCGCGTCCTGATGGTGACCCACCAGACGATCCAGGACGGCTGGCTGACGACCTACGAGGATGCCACCCAGCGCCGCCGCGCCGATGCCAGGATGGACCACATGGCGAAGCACGACGCACTGACCGACCTGCCGAACCGCGTGCAGTTCCGGGAGAGCCTGGAGGCAGCAATGACGTACGCGCGGCGAGGCAACCTCGTGGCATTGCTCTGTCTCGACCTCGATCAGTTCAAGGCGGTGAACGACACGCTCGGACATCCGGCCGGCGACGCATTGCTCCAGGCGGTGGCCAGCCGGCTGACGGAGCGGATCCACGAGACCGACATCGCCGCCCGGCTCGGCGGCGACGAATTCGCCGTCGTGCAGGCACCGATCGACCGGCCGGCCGAGGCAGCCGACTTTGCCGAGCGGCTCATTGCCATGCTCGACGAGCCGTTCGAAGTGCATGGCCACCAGGTCATCATCGGCACCAGCATCGGCATCGCCTTCGCCCCGCAGGACGGGCTGGACGCGGATGAGCTGCTGAAAAATGCCGACCTGGCGCTGCATCGCGCCAAGTCCGACGGACGCGGCGCGTATCGGCTGTTCCATGCCGAGATGGACGCCGAAATGCAGGCACGGCGGCTGCTGGACCTCGATCTGCGGCACGCCCTGCGCGGCGGCCAGTTCGAGCTGCACTACCAGCCGGTGATGGACCTGCGAACCCAGGCGGTGTCCGGCTTCGAAGCGCTGTTGCGCTGGAAGCACCCGGAGCGTGGGATGGTCCCCCCCAGCCAGTTCATTCCCCTGGCCGAGGAGATCGGCGCCATCGTGCCGATCGGGGAATGGGTGCTGCGGCAGGCCTGCGTGGCGGCGGCAAGCTGGCCGGATGCGCTCTGCGTGTCGGTCAACCTGTCACCGATGCAGTTCAACAGCCGCAACCTTGTCGCCGCTGTCGCTGCTGCGTTGCGCGAGGCCCGATTGGCTCCCGCGCGGCTCCAACTGGAAATCACCGAGACCGTAATGCTGCAGGATACCGAGGCGACGCTCGCGACGCTGCACGATCTGCGGAACCTCGGCGTCAGCATCGCCATGGACGATTTTGGCACCGGATACTCCTCGTTGAGCTACCTGCGGCGTTTCCCGTTCGACCGGATCAAGATCGACCAATCCTTCGTCCGCGAAATCGGCAAGCGGCGCGATTGTGGCGCGATCATCCGGGCGGTGATCGCGCTGAGCCACGAATTCGGCATGGCCACTACCGCCGAGGGGGTGGAAACACGCGAGCAGCTTTGCGCCCTGGCGCTGGCCGGGTGTTCTGACATCCAGCGCTATCTGTTCAGCCGGCCGGTTCCGCTGCGCGACATTCCCGCCATGCTGGGATCCATGCCGTTGGTCGCCGACCTGCTGCCGCAAGCCAGCCTGGTGGCCTGACCGCGAATCCTCTCCCGCGGCATGGAACAGGTCGCCGCGAAGCAGCGTGCGAGAGCCTGCCGCGTCCCGCGCCATGCTCGCGCAAGCGTGCGGCCGAACCGCGTGGATTGCCCGATTGCCGCCACTTACCTAGGCTCATCGTGTGCCAACTGCGGAAGGATATCTCGCGATGGCCTATGCGGACGATGCCAGGGGCAAAATGGAGGACGCGACGGCGCAGATCGCGCGCCTGCGCGAGCAGGTGGAATTGCTGATGAAGGAGCGGATCACGCCGGTGGTTGCCGAGGTGGCGGGTCGGGCCGAGAACGCCGTGTACGGCGCGGCGGGGGTGGTGCGCGACCAGGCCGAGGCGATGTCCGGCCGTGTGCGCGACCAGCCGCTGATCGCGGTTCTTATCGCCGCCGGCATCGGTTACGTTCTCGGCCGGGCGATGCGCTAGGCGATGCGCACCCTCCGCCTGGCGCGGATCGCGGCGGAAGCGGAGGGGTTGCGTCTGCGCAGACAGGCGCGGCGGACCGCGGTTCGCATGGCGATCGGCCTGATCGCGCTGATGTTCCTCGGCTGGGCGTTGGCGTTCGTCCATGTCGCCGTCTGGTATTGGCTGCGTGAAGCCGTCGGCTGGGCCGCGCCGGGTACGGCGATGGCGCTGGCCGGCGGAGACCTTGTGATCGCCGGCTTCCTCGTGCTGTTGATGGCACGGTCGTCACCCGGGCGGGTGGAGATGGAGGCGCTGCAGGTGCGCCAGCGGGCCCTGGACAGCGCTGCCGGCAGCTTAGCGCTGACCACGGTGCTGCTGCCGGTGCTGCGGCTGATATTGATCCGGTTGGGACGGAAATAAACAACCTCCCCTGGTCCGCGGGCGAGGCTATGCCGCGCTTCCTACCGCATCCGTTCCCAAACCCCCGTCTCCTCGTCCAGCCGGTCCTGTTCCAGTCCGCGGAAATCCCCGCGTGAGACCACGCCGATGACCACCTCCTCCTGCACCACCGGCACGTGGCGAAAGCCGCCGTCGCGCATCAGGCGCAACGCGTCGATCGCCGTCGAGCGCGGCGGCATGCAGGCCGGCTTCTTCGTCATCACGTCCTTGAGCCGGGTCGCCGCCGGGTCCCGGCCCCTGGCCAACACCCGCACGGCATCGCGGCCGGTGAAGATGCCCAATAGCTGCGACCGCTCGTTGGTGACCAGCACGGCACCGACCTTGCGCGCGTACATCCGTTTGCAGGCTTCCTGCACCGTGGTGTCGGGTGGCAGGGTCAGCGGCTTCTGGTTGCGGACGATCTCCGACATGTCGCGGTTCATGGCGGGTTGCCTCCACTGATTATTGGAACGGCAGCCTGCCACTCCGGCGCGGTTCCGCCATTGATCAGGATCAAGCCGCGGTCGGCCGCTGAGCTGCTCGATTGGCCGCGAGCCGCAGCGCGTAGTCGATCGCCTCGATCAGGCTCTCCTCATTGGCGATGCCTTTGCCGGCGATATCGAACGCGGTGCCGTGATCGACCGAGGTGCGGATCAGTGGCAGACCAAGGGTGATGTTCACGCCGGACAGCGCCCGCCACGTGCCGGTGGCGGGGTCCACGTCGAACCCGAGCAATTTCACCGGGATGTGTCCCTGGTCGTGGTACATCGCGACCACCGCGTCGAACTGCCGGGCACGCAGCTTCACGAACACCGTGTCGCCCGGCACCGGGCCGGTGACGTCCAACCCGTCGGCGCGGCACTGCGCGATGACCGGGGCGCTGATCTCGATGTCCTGGCGGCCGAACAGCCCGCCCTCGCCGGCATGCGGGTTGAGCGCGGCCACGGCGATACGCGGGCGGGCGATGCCCAGGTCGATCAGCGCGCCCTGCGTCAACTCGATGGTTCGGCGCAACCGGTCCGGCGTCAGCAGGCCGGGCACGTCTTGCAGCGCGACATGGGTGGTGACGTGGCTCACCCGCATGTCGCCATGCGCCAGCAGCATGACCGAGCGCTTCGTATCGGTGAGCGCCGCCAGCATGTCGGTGTGGCCGGCATAGTGGTGGCCGGCGAGGTTCAGCGCCGCCTTGTTGAGCGGGGCGGTAACGATCGCATCGATGTTTCCGCCGTTGGCCAGAGCCACCGCGCGCTCCACCGCCAGATAGGCGAAGCGGCCCGCTTCCGGCGACAGCACCCCGAAGCGGATGGGTTCGCGTTCCTCGCCCGCCGGCAGCAGGGCGAGCGGGGCGGAGTCGGTCTCCGGGAACGCCAGCGTTTCGTGCAGCAGGTCGCGCGCCGCGTGCAGCGCGGACCGGTGGCCGATCACCAGCAGCCGCAGCTCGCCGGCCTCGATCCGAGGTTGCAGTTTGCGGCAGGCCTTGATGATGATCTCCGGGCCGACCCCGGCGGGGTCGCCCATCGTCAGGCCGAGGCGTGGTGGATTGCTCACGATGTCCTCCGTTGCGTGCAGGCGTTCTTCCCCGTCCCCCGGCCCCGGTCCGCTTCGCGGCCAAAGTCCTCAAGGGCAGGAGGAGAACATTCCGTTGCCCCGGACCTTATCCTGATGCGGCCGCGCGCAACCGGGGCGGAGCATGATGGTCGCCCCGGCATCTCGTCACGCGCAACCGGAGTTGCGATGGCCATCACGGCGCCCTTGTTCCGTGCCGTGCCGGAGGGCTCGCCCGGGCCGGTGGACATCGTGCATCACGTGCCGATCGGCTATGTGCCGCAATCGACGCGGATCGCGCCTGTTCCGGCGCAGGATATCGGCGTGCTGTTCTACGGCAGCGTCACGCCGCGGCGCGCAGGCCTCGACGGTGGGGCAGCCCGGCCGGGGGCCGCGCCGGTGAGCCAAACACGCCCGTTGTCGGCATGACAGCGCAAACCTACCCATAAGCCACGGCCCCGTCCCCTCGGGTCATCCGCTCCAGCAGCGGACTCCCGGTCAGGCTCGCCGCGACCGCCTCCGCCACCCTGATCCCGTCCACGCCTGCCGACATGATCCCGCCGGCATAGCCCGCCCCCTCGCCTGCCGGGAACAGCCCCTTGGTGTTCACGCTGTGCCCGTCAGCCCCGCGAACAATCCGGATCGGCGACGACGTGCGCGTTTCCACCCCCGTCAGCACGGCGTCGTGCATGGCGAAGCCGGGGATGTCGCGGGCGAATTTCTGCAACGCCTCGCGGATCGCCGCGACCGCGAAGCCCGGCAGGCAGGCGGCCAGGTCGGCGGGGTGGACGCTTGGTTGGTAGGACGGCGCGACCTGTCCCAGCGCCTTCGATTCGCGTGCCGCCACCAGGTCGCGGGCCAACTGGGCCGGAGCGGCGTAATCGCTGCCGCCGGCCAGGAACGCGCGCCGCTCCCATTGCTGCTGGAACGCGACACCGGCCAGCGCACCTCCGGGGTAATCGTCCGGCGTGATGCCGACGACGATGCCGGCGTTGGCGTTGCGCTCGGCGCGCGAATACTGGCTCATGCCGTTGGTGACGACGCAGCCTGGCTCGGACGTCGCCGCCACGACGCGTCCGCCGGGGCACATGCAGAAGCTGTAAACCGAGCGGCCGTTGCCGGCATGGTGCACCAGCTTGTAGTCGGCGGCACCGAGCAAGGGGTGGCGGGCGAAGGTGCCGAAGCGGGCTCGGTCGATCAGGGATTGCGGGTGCTCGATACGGGCGCCGATCGAGAACGCCTTGGCTTCGATGTGGACGCCGCGGCGCTGCAGCATGGCGAAGGTGTCGCGGGCGCTGTGGCCGATCGCCAGGACGACGTGGTCGGCGTCGAGTTGCTCGCCGCCGGCCAGGATGAGGCCGCGGAGGTGGCGGTTGGCGTCGAGTTCGACGTCCTCGACGCGCGCGGAAAAACGGTATTCGCCGCCCAGGGCTTCGATCCTGGCGCGGATGCCTGCCACCACCGTGACCAGCCGGAACGTGCCGATATGGGGTTTGCTGGCGGTAAGGATTTCCTCGGGTGCGCCGGCCGCAACGAATTCGGTCAGCAGTTTGCGCGCCAGGTGGCGCGGGTCCCTGATGCCGGAATACAGCTTGCCATCGGAGAATGTGCCGGCGCCGCCCTCGCCGAACTGCACGTTCGATTCGGGATCGAGGATGCCGCGGCGCCACAGGCCCCAGGTGTCGCGGGTGCGCTCGCGCACGGGCTTGCCGCGTTCCAGGATGAGCGGCCGAAACCCCATCTGCGCCAGCGTCAGGGCGGCGAGCAGGCCGCAGGGGCCGGTGCCGATGACGACGGGGCGTTTGGGCGGGGCGGTGACGTGAACGGGGAAACGGTAGGTCGTGTCCGGGGCCAGGCGGATGCGCGGGTCGGCGGCGTGGCGGGATAGCACCGAGGTTTCCCCCCGGACCTCGACATCGGCGGCATACACCAGGCTGATGGCGGACCGGCGGCGGGCGTCGTAGCCGCGGCGGGCGAGAGTCAGGGTGAGGAGGTCGCCGGGCGGGATCCCAAGCCGGGTCAGCACCGCGTCGCGCAGGGCGTCCGGCGTGTGGTCCAGGGGGAGCTTAAGTTCGGTCAGGCGGAGCATGGCGCGGCCCCCGTATCATGGCCGGGCGAGCAAGCACATGGTGAGGATGCCGGCCGGATGACGGTCACGCCTTGCGCCGCCGGGCACCGGAGCGGTTTCACCCGGACCGGACGCGTCATAATCCGGCCGCGGCGCGGTTGACGACAGGCGGCGTCTCATCGGCGGACGGCCTTGCCCGGTCGGGGGAAAATCTTCTAACGCGCCAGCAGCCGCGTGACGAACCCCGCATCGCCGAACGCGCCGGATTTCGACACGACACGCTGGCCGTTCCATGCGCCGCCACGCAGCAGGGACGTGGGCACGCCCGGGACAACCTCCCCGTCCACCTCGAGCCCGGCAACCCCCAGCGCATCGCACAGGCGCCGCAGGGTTTCGCCGCCGGCAACCACGAGCGTGCCGGGACGTTCGATCGCCGCCAGCACCGCGGCGAAGCAGATGCCGATGCGCCTTGTGGCCTCCACGCGAGGCGTGCCGGCCGGCAGCGCGACACTGACCGCGGCGGCCCCGGATTGCAGCGAGCCACGGATCGCCGCGAGTTCCGCCGTGCCGGGGTCCGCGATCCGGTGCAGGCGGTCGCCCGTGGCGGCAAGCTGGCCGGCGGAGACGCTGTGGTCGGACCCGATCAGCGCCAGGATGGGCCGCGGCAAGGAAGGGCACGGCGTGACGCGGCTGCCCGCCAGCGCGCCGGCCAGGCCGCCGGTGCCGCACCACAACACGCGCCCGGGGAGTGTACGGCCGGCGGCGACAATCGCGTCCAGGTCGGCGTCGGTCTCCGCATCGCGCATCGGCACCGTCAGGCCGCACGCGCGCAACGCCGCCGGCAGATCGACGCCGCTGTCGCGCCAGCGATCGCCGTCGCGCGCAAGCTGGCGGCCGCCGCGGGTGATGCGGCCCTGGAACGGGAAGGCCGGCGCCAGCACGCACTGGTCGAAATACCGCAGGCAGGCCGCGAGTTCCGCGGCGACGTGGCCGCGCAGCAGGCTGTCGATCTTTTTGAAAGCAATGTCGGCGCCCAGCAAGTGCGGTGCCAGTCGTTCCATCGCAGCCCGCGCGACACCAGCGTCCAGATCGCGCGTGCCGGCGTCGATCGCCGCTGTCGGCGGCAGGTCGTCCGCGCGCCACTGCACCGGCACCGGCCCGACCAGCGGAACGAACCGCGCGGCGCTATCGAGTGCTCCGGTGAGGTCGTCGGCGAGCAGGCGTAGCGTCATTCCCTCTCCCGTTCTCAATCGCGGTTGGACCGACCGCCCGAATGGCTGACACATACCGGCCGCTGCGCGCTCCTCGTGTCATGGCCGGGATCGGCATGCCGATAGCCCAACGTAGAATGCCACGCGTCGCAGGACCTCATCAGTCGCACCGCCACCGAATGAGCGCGGCGCGGATGGCGGAAGCGCGGCAGACCGGAGCACCGGCTGGTGGCAGCACGTGCGCGCGCATGGCGGCGGGGGTCACGATCCGGCAACCCGGCAGCGGTTGGCCGAAGCGCTGACCGGCCCGGCTTTTCATCCGGATTCGGGGGTTCACGAGCGGCCTTGGCAAGGACGGCACGGTTCGGCGTCGGAAAGGGCAGCATTTCTGCCTCTTTGATCCGGATCAAAGCGGGCGCGAGGCGCCGTTGGCAGGATGCGCCTGATGCGCAGCCGAAAAGGAGGCCCCCGCATGAGCACGACGCATCTCGCCCCGAGCCTCGGCTCCGGACAGGTTCAGTTGAAGCCGTTCCTGATCGCCCTTTTCATCGCGGCGGTGACGGCAGCGGTCTCGCTGGTCTTCACCGGTCTGCCGCACTGACGCCCTCACGCCGCTGGCGAGACGGCTGCCTGGGCCGCGACGGGGGCTTGCGGCGAGAGTGAGGGCGATCGGCGCGGCACCCTCACCCGGGTTGTGGAAGCGGTGCGATCACACCTCGATCACCCCGCCGCGCAGCCCCTTCGCGACCGCTTCGGCACGGCTGGTCGCTTCCAACTTGGCGAACAGCGCCTCCAGGTGGAACTTCACCGTATGCACGGAAATGCCGAGTCGCCGTGCCACGGCCTTGTTGGTCAACCCCTGCCCGACCAACGCCAGCACCTCCACCTCGCGGGGCGTCAGCGCCGGGGCGTCCTCCACCGCGCGGAAGCCGACGACCGGCGCGGAGCCTGGCCCGCGCACCACCAGCCCCGCCGCCACCGCCCGCAGCCCCGCGTCCAACTGCCCCGGCGCCACCGCAAGCGGCAGCACGCCGGCGAGTTGATCCGGCGCCGGCCGGTCGGTGAGCGCCAGGACCGGCGCCTCGGCCTCGGGCGGCGGTGTGGTGCCGGGCAGCAGATCGCACAGCACCACGTCCGCCGCCTCGGTCACCACCGTATGGCCGGCCGCCGCCAGCATCGCGGCCAGTTCGCGGCGACGCACCGGGTCGGTCACCACCAGCCGTACCAGCAGGCCGGTGTCGCTCATCCGGCGGGGCGTGCCGCGATCACCAGCGACAGGGTCTGCAGCGCCCCGGCCCGCAGCAGCCGCAGCGTCACGCCGTGGCCGATCCGTTCCGGCCCCATCGCCGCCGCCAATGCCCGGGCGCGCCGCACCGGCGTACCGTCCAGGTCCAGCATGATGTCGCCCGGCAGCACCCCCGCCGCCGCGGCCGGCCCGCCGGCGGCCAGGCTCACCACCATCATGCCGCTGTCGCGCCCTGCCGCCGCGCGCAGGCTGTCCGGCACAATCACCGGCTGCAAGCCGACGCCGAGCCAGCCGCGCGCGATGCGGCCCTCGGCCAGCAGCGGATCGAGCACGCGCTCGATCGTCGCCGCCGGGATCACCAGCGCGCGGCGCCGTGGCCCAGCGGTGGACATGCCGAGCAATCCGCCGGCGGTGTCCAGCACCGGCCCGCCCTCGTCGGCACCGAGCCGCACATCCAGGCGCAGCAGCGCGTCGATCCGCCCGCCGGCCTGGCTGTGCCACTCCGGCCCGGTGGCGTGCACCATGCCGAGCCGCCCGGTCGGTGCGCCGGAATCGTCCGCCCCAACCAGCAGTGCCAGGGCGCCGACGCGCGGCGGCACTGGCGCGGCGGCGGGCAGCGCGGCCTCGATCGGCTGCGCCAGCCGCAGGACGCAAACGTTGGTGCCGGGATCGCGGCCAGCGAGTTGCGCGGACATTTCCGAGCCGGCCCGGCGCAGGGTGAATCCGGTCCGGTCGGGCAGCGCCTGCGCCGATGTCACCACCACGTCCGGCCGCCACAGAATGCCGCTGACGTGGTGCCGCCCGGTACCGATGGCGACCACGCAAGGGGCCGCCGCGGCGACACGGTCGGCCAGGCCGGCGGAAATCTGTTCGAGAAGATCGGTCATGCGGGGCTCTCCTGCCGCGGTTGCGTTCGGCCGCCACAGTGCCCGTTGGCGGACCGGAGCGGCATCGGCCGGATGACCGGGTGAAGAGAATCTCGCCACGAAGCGGGCGAGGTTCTCTTCACCCGGTTGTTCGGCCGGGTCGGTTCGCACCGCGGCGCTTCCCATGTGGGGGGCGAAAGGACATCTTCCATGCCGCTCGACGACGCCGGTGAGCTCGACCCCTATTCCGCCCGGGTGGTGCAGGCGTTCGACCGCGTCGGCCCGGCCGTGGTGCATGTCATGGCACTGGACGCCAACGGGCGGGGACGCGGGCAAGGCTCGGGCGTGATCTACACGCCGGATGGTTACGCGCTGACCAACAGCCACGTGGTCGCCGGCGCGGCGCGGCTGCGGGTCTCGTTGACCGACGGGCGAGTGGTGGAGGCGACGCTGGCCGGGGACGATCCGCCCACCGACACCGCGGTGCTGCGGCTGGCGGCCGACGGGCTGCCGCATGCCGAACTCGGGCGCTCGGCGGGGCTGCGCGTGGGGCAGATGGTGGTGGCGATCGGCAACCCGCTGGGCTTCACCTGCACGGTGACCGCGGGGATCGTCAGCGCGCTGGGGCGCACCCTGCGCACCCGGTCGGGGCACAGCGTTGACAGCGTGATCCAGACCGACGCGCCACTGAACCCGGGCAATTCCGGTGGCCCGCTGGTGGCGGGCGGCGGCACGGTGGTGGGAATCAACACGGCAATGATCGCCCCGGCCCAGGGGATCTGCTTCGCCATCGGCATCGACACCGCCATCTGGGTGGCGACGCGGCTGATGCGCGACGGGCGGGTGCGGCGCGCCCGGCTGGGGCTGTCCGGGCAGACCGTGCCCCTGGACGCCCGGATGCGCCGGCGGCACGGGCTGACACAGGCGAGCGGCGTGTTGGTGATGGAGCTGGTGCCGGAAGGACCGGGGGCCAGCGGCGGGCTGGCGCGGGGCGACGTGGTGGTGGCGTTCGACGGGACGCCGATCGGCGGGGTGGACGATCTGCACCGGGCGCTGACGGCGGAGCAAGCCGGGCGGGAGGTGCCGCTGGGCGTGCTGCGGGCAGGCGAGACGCTTTCGATCCATGTCGTCCCCGAGGATGCATGATGGCGGGTGGCGAGGTCGCGCATGCGGGCGGGGGACCGGATAATCCGAACGGCCGCAGCCAAGACCGGGCACAAGCCAGCAGCCAAGACCAGGCACAAGCCAGGTGCGATTGCCCTGGTGCTGACGCATCTTGACCTCTCCCGCGAAGCGAGCGAAGTGTACGGGGGTGATTACCACCCTTCCCCCCGCCGCCGACCGGCACTTCGAAGACTACCTTGTCGGGGCGGTATTCGACCTTGGCACGTTCACGCTGTCCGAGGACGACATCGTCGCCTTCGCCACGCGTTATGATCCGCAGGCCATGCATGTCGATCGTGGCTGGGCGGCACAGGGGCCGTTCGGCGGCGTGATCGCCAGCGGCTGGCACACGGTCGCCGCGATGATGCGGCTGATCGTCGAGAACTTCCTGCCGCAAAACGGCCTCGCCTCGCCAGGCATCGACGAGTTGCGCTGGCTGCTCCCCGTGCGGCCGGGCGAAACGCTGCGTGTCCGGGGTACCGTGACCGAGGCTCGCCGTTCCCGCTCGCGCCCGGATCGCGGCCTGGTCACCAGCCTGGTCGAGGTGTTGAACCCGAGCGATGAGCCGGTGCTGACGATGCGGCCGATGAACTTCATCCGCTGCCGCCCCGAATCGCTTGCGTCCCCCAACTGACGCTCCGATCATGCCGGCATGGAGTCCAACGGCAAGCTCGACTGTTTGAAATGCGCCAGCTTCTGCTGCCGCATGGCGGGCTATGTGAGCGTCAGCCGTGCCGACATCCGCCGACTGGCCAAGCATCTCGGGCTGACGGTGCCGGCGTTCGAGGCGAAGCACATCGTCGAAAAGACCCGCAAGGGGGAGAAGCGCATCAAGTCCGGCTACGACACCTGCCAGTTCCTGAAGAACAATCATCTGTGCGGGGTTTATGAGGCTCGGCCGAAGGATTGCCGCGGCTATGTGTGCTGGAACCAGCAGGACGACACGGTGTTCCGCTTCGCCCAGATCTACCAGCTCCCGGTGACGAAACTGCGCAAGCTGGAAGCGGACGAGCGCAAGAAAGGCGAGCGTTGATCCAATTGCGGAAACACCGGCAAGGGTTCGGCCGTTGCCGGTCCGCGCGACGCCGGGAGCAGATGGGTGTGGATGGGAAGTGGCGGTCCGCGGATGCGGCGGCAACCGTCACTCGCGCGATCGCGGCCGACCTGGCGGCGCGGCCGATCGGCGCGGCGCCGCTGATCCATCTCGGCGACTACATCGATCTGGGCCCCGGCAGTGCCGGCGTGATCGAACTGTTGGCGCACGCCGCCCCGATCCCCGGCGTAACGACCATCAACCTGCGCGGCGACCACGAGCGGATGCTGCTCGAGGCGCTGGATGGCGACCGCGCCGCGGCGACCGACTGGCTGTGGTCCGGCGCGCGCCGCGCTGGCAAGCTGGGGCCTCGCATCGGACCTGCCGCGCGAGGCATGGGCAACCGCGCTGCCCGCATCGCATGTGACATTCCTGCACAGCCTGGTGTGGTCGCATCGCGAGGGCGACTACCTGTTCGCGCACGCCGGAATCCGCCCCGGCGAATCCGCCCCGGCGTGTCGGTGCCCGGTTGGCCTTCGACGACTACCGCGCGATGATCGCCTCGCCGGAGATCGACGCGGTCGCCGTGGTCGTGCGCGTACCTTCTCACTACGCGCCGACCCGGGCGGCGCTGGAGGCAGGCAAGCACGTCTATTGTGAGTGGCCGCTTGGACGCACGACAGAGGAGGCCGCGGAACTGTCGGCGCTGGCCACGGCCAACCGGCTAGTGACGGCGATCGGCCTGCAGGCCCGTGTCAATCCTGCCTTGATGCACATGAAGGAACAGCTCGAGGCCGGCTTCGTCGGCGACGTGCTGGCCGTCCATGTCAGCCTGATGCGTGACGGCGTCTTGTCCCGGCCGTCGCACCGCATTTGGCAGCGGGACGCGGCGCTCGGCGCCAACACGCTGACCATCGCCAACGGCCACACGGTGGACGCTATGCGCTTCGTCGCCGGTGATCTTCGCCAAGTGTCCGCTGTGGTGGCGACTCAGGCGAAGCAGTGGCTCGATACCGGCACCGGGACATTGCTGGACGTCACCTCGCCCGACAACGTGCTGCTCTGCGGCCGGCTGGCGAATGGCGGGGTGGCGTCGGTCCATGTCGGCGCCATTCCCTTCGCCGGCAGCGGCTATCACATGGAGATCTACGGCCGCGACGGAACGCTGGTCGCGGCGGGTGAGGATTGGCCGCAACTGAGCACGGTTTTCCTCCATGGGGCGAAGGGCAACAACACGCTCGCGCCGATGCCCGCGCCGGGGCGATTCACCTTCGCCACGCCCGGTACGCCGTCGGGTGAAGCCACGAACGTCGGTCAAATGTACGCGCTGTTCGCCCAGGCAATCCGCGACGGCGAAAGCCGCCAGCCGACCTTCGAGACCGCGGTGGACCTGCATCGCCTGATCGATGCCATAGCCCATCTTTGACACTCACTAAAAAAACTTCTGCAATATCAGCAATGTGTGCGGCGGATTTTCGCCGAGTAACACTACATTCGGGCATTGGGCGGGTCATGCGACGTATTTCCTGACCCCGCCCGGCGCCGGATCGATC
>DATLQW010000213.1:0-10867 GCA_035535035.1 Acetobacteraceae bacterium | reverse complement strand
AACCCTCGAACAACGCGCCGTCGCCCGCGGCTTCGCCACCATCGCGCGCTTCTTCGGCACCGTCACGTTCGACACCATCCTCGCCCACCTCCACCGCGGCCTGATGCGGGCGGTCGCGCTGGAGCGCATGCTGCGGACCCGCGCCGCGCGCGGCCATGACCTGTCGATCCTGCCGCCGCGCGCCCCGCCCGACCCCAAGCCGCCAACGGAAAACGCACCAGATTCCGGGCAACCCGCGGAACCGCCGCCGCCAGCAGAACTAACGCCGGAGCAACAGGCCGCCGCCCGCCAGGCCGCCGCCCACCAGGCGCAGGCGCGCCTGGCCCGCCGCATCGCCGCTACCCAGCCGCTCACGCTCGACACCCTGCCCCCCATGGAGGCCATCGAAGCCGAGGTCCGCCGCAGCCCGGTCGGCCGCACCATCGCCGCGATCTGCCGCGATCTCGGCATTTCCCCGTCGCTATGCGACGGCATGTTCTGGAACCGGTTGTTCGACGCGATCCGCCTCTATCGCGGCAGCTTCGGCGGCTTTGTGCTGGAAGTGAAACGTCGGGAGCAGCGGTTCAACCAGGAAGAATGGATGCATCCGGGGCTGGACTTGCCGGAAGAGAACCGCACTGGCATCCGCCGCGTGCTGGGCTTCCTCATCGGCGAGAATCCGCTCGATCCGTTCGCCGTCGCGGCGGCACCGTGGGCGCCGGTCGCCGCCGCCGCGACCGGCCCGCCCTGAACACCGCGTCCCGACGACCCAAGTCTGCCAAACGGGGCCAGGTCACGGCTGGCCCCGCTATTCCGATTCGTCGGCGCCGCCGTGCCCCGTCGAGACGCAATGTCGGGGCTTCCGGTCCAGTGCCATCGCTCCACCAACCGGTGCGTGCCGCAGGGTCGTCGCACCCTCGCAAGGCGGCAGAACGGCGTCGCCCGAGGCACGCGGGCAGCCACCGCTCCGCGGCAAGCGGCAACGCAAGGAACGCCAATGGCCGCACCAGGCGCGAGCCGGGTCGGGCAGCGCCGCCGTCCCTGCTCGCCCGGCATCCGGGATACCAAACGCCGCAACGTCCGCCCATCGAACCTTTCCCACGACCGAGCCGCCGCCGCGCGCCCCATCCCGGCACGGGCACAGGACCGCCCGGCATCGTTCGGGTTGGAAACGCGGCCGTCTCACAGCAAACGAAATGAGACGCTCGTGAGACTCGTCGGCAGCCGCCGTTACTGACACACCACGCCGCCGCGAGCCCATGCTTTTTCGGTGGCAATTCAGTCTCTGTTTACCCATTCCGACGAAGCTCGGCACATGCCGGCCGCTGCAATGCCTCTCGCCGAGCCCTCGCGCATGCCCCGGCCGGCGGCGGAAGCCGCCTGCCGCGCCATGCCCGCGCCACCCGCGCCCGAGTCGCCCCCACACGCCCCCAAGTCCACCCCACACCCGCCCGAGCCCGCGCAGCCCACACCCGACCCGCGCAGCCTCTACATCCAGGGCCTGCACCTGCTCCGGGCCGGCCAGGCAGCGCAGGCGGCCGAGCTTCTGGCGTCGGCCGTCGCCGCGCTGCCCGGGCATGAAGGTGTCCGCGTCAACCTGGTGCGCGCCCTGCTGGCGGCGGGCGAACCCCGACGGACGCTGGATGCCGCCGACGCCGCCCTGGCCGCCCTGCCCGACCGCGCCGAGCTACACTTCGCCCGCGGCACCGCGCTGAACGCGCTCGACCAGCCGCAGGCGGCCCGGGATGCGCTGCAACGCGCCGTGGCGCTCGACCCGTCGCACGCGCCGTCGCATCTCAACCTCGGCAACGCCTGCGCCGATCTCGACGACCTGGAGGCGGCCGAGCGCCACATCCGCGCGGCGTTGCACCGCGACCCGGCGCTGGCCGAGGCGCATGCCAGTCTCGGCTTCGTGCTGACCTCGCGCGGGCGTCTTGCCGAGGCCATCGCCGCCTGCGACGCGGCCATCGCCCTGCGCCCCGGCTTCGTCCAGGCGCACTGGAACCTCGCCACCGCCGCCCTGCTGGCCGGCGACTTCGCACGCGGCTTCGCGGCCTATGAGTGGCGCAAGCGGCACGACCGCTTCCGCCGCGACTTCGTCGATCTGCCCGGGCCGGTATGGACCGGCGACGATCCGGCCGGCCGCACCATCCTGGTGCACGCAGAGCAAGGTTTTGGTGACACCATCCAGTTCGCCCGCTACCTGCCGCTGATCGTGGCGCGCGGCGGGCAGGCGGTGCTCGCCTGCGAACGGCCGGTGCTGCCGCTGCTGGCGACGCTGCCCGGCGTCCGGGTGGTGGCCAAGGATGCGACGCTCCCGCGCTACGACGCCTGGATCGACCAGATGAGCCTGCCGCTCGCCTTCGCCACGCGGCCGGATACCATCCCGTCCGCCGCCGGTTACCTGCACGCCGATCCGGCCCTGGCTGCGCGGTGGCGGGAACGGCTGCCGGACGGGGGAAAGATCGGCCTGGCCTGGGGCGGCAACCCGTTGCACTCGAACGACCGGCGGCGCTCGCTGCCGCCGGCTGCCGTGGCGCGGCTGCGGGCGCTCGGCGGGGGCAGCGTCGTCAACCTGCAGGTCGGACCGCGCGCGGGAGAGGCCCGGCTGCCGGATCTTTCTCCATTCCTGACCGACTACGCGGAGACGGCGGCGCTGGTCGCCACTCTCGACCTGGTGCTGACGGTGGACACTTCGGTGGCGCATGTCGCCGGCGCGCTGGGGGTGCCGTGCTGGGTGATGCTGCCGTTCGCACCCGACTGGCGCTGGATGCCGGGGCGCGACAACACGCCGTGGTACGCTTCGCTGCGGCTGTTCCGCCAGCCGCGCCCGGGCGACTGGGATGGCGTGATCGATGCGGTTGCCGCCGCCCTCCCCGCCATGCCGGCCAAGACCAGCATCCACGACTTCGCCGCGCTCACAAGAGCACGTCGCCGGGCGGCACGCCGTGGCTGTCGGACTTCGCCGGCATGACGCGGGAGAGGCGGCAGTGCCGGCGAGCTTCACATCCCCCCGATCTCGCCCGCCAGCGCGCGCGCCCGTTGCGCCGCGGCGCGCGCCATCTCCGCGCACAGGCCGGTATAGCCCGTCGGATCGAGCAGTGCCTCGATCGCGCGCGCATCCAGGTGGGCGGTGACGCGCGGGTCCGCCGACAGCAATCCGGCAAACGAACGATTTTCCGTGAAGGCACTCTGCGCCGCGTCATAGACCACGTCGTGCGCGTGCTGCCGCCCGATGACGGCGCCGAGTTGCAGCATCACCGCCTCGGCCATGATCAGCCCGCCGCCGAGGTCCAGATTGGCGCGCATCCGCGCCGGGTCCAGCCGCAGCCCACGCATGATCTCGCCCAATCTGCTCAGCATGTCGCCGGTCGCGATGCAGGCGCGCGCTTCGGCGGAGTCGAACATCAGGCTGGTGGTGCGGTCAGCTTCATGTTCCGTCTGCATCGCCTCCAGCGCCAGCGGCACCAGTGCGCGCACCTCCGCCGATGCGGCGATGACGTCCTGGCACAGTTTGGGATTGCGCTTCTGCGGCATGGTGGAACTGCCGACCGTGCCGGGCGGCACCGGCTCCTCCACCTCGCCGAATTCGGTCTTCATCAGCGTATAGACCTCGCGCCCGATCTTGCCACACGTTGCCGCCAGCAAGCCCAGCAGACAGATGTTTTCCGCGAGGTGGTCGCCGAGGGCGCGCGACGGGATGGTCATCGGCAGCATCCCAAGCTGTCGTCCGATCCCCGCCTGCACCGGCGGCCCCTGCTCTCCCAACGAGGCGAACGTGCCTGCGCCGCCGCCCAGCATGGCGACGAAAATGCGCGGTGCCGCCTGGCGGAATCGCTCGACGTGGCGGATCAGCTCGTCGATCCACACCGCGACCTTGTAGCCGAACGTCGCCGGCACCGCGTGCTGGCCATGGGTGCGTCCGGGGATCGGCATGTCGGCGCCGCGTTCGGCGAGCTCGGCCATGGCGGTCAGAGATTCGCCGATCAGCTTCAGGAACACGCCATGCGCCTGGCGCAGCACCAGCAGATCGCCGGTCTGCGTGATGTTCTGCGTGGTGGCGCCCCAATGCACCCAGCCGCCATGCTGTTCCCCGACCACGCGGCTGAGTTCCCAGACCAGCGGCACGATGGTGTGGCCGGTGCGGGCGAAGCCCTCGTCGATACGGGCGCGGTCCAGCAGTTCCAGGCGGGCGGCGCGAGCGATCGCCGCGGCGGCGTCGTGCGGAATGATGCCGAGCGCGGCCTGGGCGCGGGCCAGCGCGACCTCGACATCCAGCCACGCCTGCCAGCGGTTCTCCAGGCGATACAGCGCGCGGATGCCGGGGTCCGACACGCGGGTGGCGGTCGGCAGTGCATCGCTCATGGGGGCGTCTCCTCTCGGGTCGTTGTTCGCGACAGACTAGCGGGGCTTAACGCCGAGGGCACCCTCACCCTACCCTCTCCCGCAAGCGGGAGAGGGAGTCGTGCAGCCATGCGCGGCGTCAACGTCAGGCTACGTCCGGACTCGATCGTCGGCACGACCGACCGCCGCCTGTTCGGCGCATTCGTGGAACATCTCGGCCGCTGCGTGTATGGCGGCATCTTCGAACCGGGGCACAAGACCGCCGGCCAACGTGGCTTCCGGCGCGACGTGCTGGCGCTGGTGCGCGAACTGGCACCGACCGTGATACGCTATCCCGGCGGCAATTTCGTGTCAGGCTACGACTGGGAAGACGGCGTCGGTCCGGTGGAGCAACGGCCGCGCCGGCTCGACCTTGCCTGGCTGTCCACCGAGACCAACAGGTTCGGCACCAACGAGTTCATCGACTGGTGCCGCGCGGCAGAGGCGGAGCCGATGCTGGCGGTGAATCTCGGCACGCGCGACGGCGACGCGGCGCGTCGCTTGCTGGAGTATTGCAACCACCAAGGCGGCACCGCGCTGTCCGAGCAACGCCGCGCGCATGGCTGGGACGCACCGCATGGGGTGAAGCTGTGGTGCCTCGGCAATGAGATGGACGGGCCGTGGCAGATGCAGGCGAAGACCGCCGACGAGTACGGCCGCATCGCCACCGAAACGGCAAAAATGATGCGCTGGGTCGATCCGGCGGTGGAACTGGTCGCCTGCGGTTCGTCCGGCCCCAACATGCCGACCTTCGGCGCCTGGGAGCAGACGGTGCTGGAGCACTGCTTCGACCATGTGGACGCGATTTCGTTGCACCTCTATGGCAACGACTATGCCGGTGACACCGGGGCGTTGCTGGCCACCGGCGTGCTGATGGACCGGTTCATCGAACAGGTGATCGCGATCGCCGACGGCGTTGCGGCGCGACGGCATTCGGCGAAACGCATCATGCTGAGCTTCGACGAATGGAATCTGTGGTATCGCACGCGGCGGCGGCAGCAGGACCGGGTGAAGCCAGGTTGGCCGGTGGCGCCGCCGATCCTGGAGGAGATCTACTCGATGCAGGACGCGCTGGCGTTCGGCGGCATGTGCATCTCGCTGCTGAACCACGCCGACCGGGTGAAGATCGCGTGCCTGGCGCAACTGGTGAACGTGATCGCGCCGATCATGACCGAGACCGGCGGGCCGGCGTGGCGACAGGCGATCTTCCACCCGTTCGCGCAGTTCAGCCGGCTCGGACGCGGCACCGTGCTGCGCGCCGAAATCGATTCGCCGGAATACGCCGCACGGTATTACGACCCGCGCGGCGCCGCGGATCTGTGGTTTCCGCTGACCGCGCCGTATCTCGGCCTCGCGGCGGTGCACGACGCGGCGGCCGGAGCGCTGACGCTGTTCGCGTTGAACCGGCACTTGACGGAGGAGATGCCCCTGGCGGTTGCCGCAAGCGGGTTTGGCACGCTGGAAGCGAACGAAGCGACGCAGTTGCGCCATGACGACCTGCACGCGGCGAACACCAAAGAGCATCCGGATCGGGTTGCGCCGAGCGCTCTGGATCGTGTCCGCGTCTCGCGGGATCGCGTGCAGGCAACGCTTGCGCCGGCGTCGTGGAATGTGATCCGGCTGCGGACCGCACCAGGCCAGACAATGCGGTCCGGCAACGGCGAATGCACAGGTCCCTAAGCCGCGTCGCGGTATAGCGCGTGGCGGCATCGAAGCCGGCCATCATGCGCGCATGCCGTTCCTCGACCCGGGCGCGCGCTTCCGGGTGGGTGAACACGAAATACTCATCGTTCCGGATCGCATGCACCACGTGCTCGCCCACCGCATCCGCGGACAGGCCGGTCGCCGAGCGCGCGCGGGCCTCAGTGAGGTCCGCCCTTTCATAGCTGCCGCCGAAGCGCTCGGGACGGCGCCGGCCGGAATCGTACAGCGTCGTATCCACCTGCGCCGGGCACAGCACCGAAATTCCGATGCCGCTGCCTTGCAATTCCATCGCCAGTGCCTCGGACAGGGCGATCACGCCGTGCTTCGTCATCGCGTAGGCGCCGATGCCGGGGATCGCGGGATTGACCTGCAAGCCCGCCATCGAGGCGGTGTTGACGACGTGTCCGCCCTCGCCGTGCCGGCGGATGCGCGGCACGAAAGCCTGCACTCCGTTGACCACGCCGAACAGGTTGACCCCGAAGATCCAGGCAAGCTGGGCCGGCGTCGCCTCCAGCAGGCTGACATTGCCCAGCGAGATGCCGGCGTTGTTGCAGACAACGTGTACCTTGCCGAACGCCGCCTCCACCGCATCGGCCGCGCGCGCGACGGCACCGGCGTCCGACACGTCCAGCGGCAGCGCGATCGCGCGCACGCCCATGGCGGCGATTTCCGACCGCGCGCGTTCCAGCGGCTCCGGCTGGATGTCGGCCAGCGCGACGTGCGCGCCGGCGCGCGCCAGCGCCCGGCAGATGCCCAGGCCGATGCCGTTTGCCGCGCCCGTAACGAATGCGGTCTTGCCAGCGATGTCCTTCATGTCGAACCTCCACGTTGCGTAACGACGTTGCGCGGCACGTCCGCCGAATCACTGGTTGTCCAGCACGGCCTCGGTTGCGGAAAGCGGCAGTGCCGGTATGGTCGGTTCCCCCCGTTCTTCGACTTCCTCCCCCCTTGCGGGGGAGGGTTGGGAAGAGGGGTACCCACCGCGCGGGCCTGTACGGTTCGTTCCCCCCACCCCAGCCCTCCCCCACAGGGGGGAGGGAGCAGCCTCACAGTCCCGCAGCGTCACAGCCTCACAGCGTCACTGTCCCACAGCTTCACAGTCCCACAGCGTCACGGCCTCACCCTGTTCCGCCGTCACCCCACCATTTCCTCGGCGGCCGGCACGCGCGTGACCTGGTGCGCCTGCACGATCGGCAGCACGTCGCGCGCGAAACGGCGGATCTGCTCCAGGAACATCTCCTGCGGCATGGCGCCGCGGTTGAAGCCGATCTGCACCGTGTTGGCGCCGGCATGATCTCCCAGCGCGATGATCCGCTGCGCCACTTCCTGCGGCGTGCCCCAGGGCAGCCGCTCGGCCAGCCGCGCGACGCCCTCCATCGTCATGTTGCGGAAATCCTCGCGCGCATGCTGCGCGGCGTGCAGGTTCTCCGGCCGCACATAGTCGCTGGATGTGTCGGAGGTGTAGCCGAATTGCCGCTGCAGGCTGGTCTCGGTGAAGTTGCCGTGGCTGAACAGCGTACGGTTGAAATACAGCAGGTAGGGACCACATTCCTGCACCGCCCGCGCCTTGCTGTCGGCGACATAGACCGACAGCCCGAGCGACAGGTGGTCGGGCGTGATGGCGTGATGGCTCGCCGCCAGGCACTTCGCATAGTAGCGGATGATGTCGTCCTGCAGCCCGCCGGGCGCGAGCCCGGGCGTGATGCGGATGTTGTGCTTCGCGGCGAACTCGATGGATTCCTTGCTGCCGACGATGGGCACCCAGATTTCCGGATGCGGCCGCTGCACCGGGCGCGGCCACAGCGCCACGTCGCGGTACGACCAGAATTTCCCCTGGTAGGAGAACACGTCCTCGGTCCACGCGCGGGTGACGATTTCGTAGGCTTCCTCGAAGCGTTCGCGCGACTCCGAGAGGGAAACGTTGTGCACCTGGTATTCGCGCGGGATGCCGCGGGCGAAACCGGAAATCAGCCTGCCGTTGGACAGGCAGTCGAGCATCGCCAGTTTCTCCGCCAGCCGCAGCGGTTCGTGCAGCGGCAGCAGGTTGCCGTAGATCAGCAGCTTGACCCGTTTGGTGCGCTGTGCGGCGGAGGCAGCCATCAGGTTGGGCGAGTTCATCAGGCCGTACGGCGAGCAATGGTGCTCGTTGAAGCCGAGGCCGTCATAGCCGAGCCGGTCGATCTCTTCCCAGGCGTCGAGGTGCTCGGCATAGGTGCGCACCGCCACGTCCGGCTTGAAGTGTTGCGATGACAGCGGATACGGCAGCTCGTTGCCGACCTTCAGGTGGTCGAGTTGCTCGCCGTACGCCAGCAGGTCGAAGACGAAGACTTTCATGGCCGCCCCGGGTGTTTCGTGTGTGCGGGAGTGTGTGAGGGGGCGATGGCACGGTCAATGTCGATCGGACGATGCGGCCGGGGGCCGGCGGGAAATGCACCGCGAAACATACGGTGGAAACGTGACTTCTAGCAGCCTTATGTGGACGGCCCGGAAGCGGCAAGCCGTATATGCTCTGCCAGAGCACGTCCTGTAGCGCTCATCGATGAGCGTGGTCAGTCTCGTCCGAAGCCTTTTGGGAGCTCGGCCGCCTGGAGCTCTTCGACATAACTGCGCAGCTCCAGCACAGCATCGAACGCTTCAGCCGTCGGGCTGTCCGCGAGGCTGGAAGGCAGGTTGCCCCGCCACTCCTGGAACTGGTCCAGCAGATCCGTCAGAGTCCGCACCGCGTCTGCCCACTGTTGCGGTCGACTGCGCCGATTGGCAGGTCGGCTGTATCGGACAACCACCGGCGGCTTCGCTGGCGCAGCTGCGGCAGCAGCTTTGCGCCGCGCCCTATAGGCTGCGGATCGCTCGGCGGGGGTCACGGCGCGATCGCCGTGGGGCGGTGGTCCTGGCATCCGAGCTTGATATCCCGTGACGCGTCACCAGTGCAATGGACCGACGTTTCTTTATGAACCGCCGATCGACGTCGGTGAAAGATCCAGTCAGTTGCGCCCTTATGTCCGGCCTGTCGCGCGGCGCTTGCCGCTGGCCATCATGGGTGTGCGCATGCGTGTCAGGCCTCATGTATCCCCTCATTTTACCGCTGGGCAGACGTTGGAATAAAACAATCGCCGGCGGCTACGGGGTTCCCGAAAAGAATCGGGCATGCGGCAATCTCGCAATGATGTTGCTATTCCACCCGACCGCTTCCCCCAGCACCGCACCATGACGAATCTGCTCCGCGGCCATCAATCAAGCCTCTCGGAGCAAGTCATGAGTCCCCATGCCGGCGATATCAACCGGTTCTCATACGACGCGGTGTACCGCGTGCTCGGCAGCGTGTCGAACACGATCTGCACGCCAAGCGCATCGACGGCCTGTGCAATGCCACAATCGGCGTCCTGCACAGCGCCTCGCTCACGGTCTCCGCCATCGGCCATGGACTGGCCGCGGCGCGCGGCCTGGCGACCAAACAGATTGACCGCCTGCTGTCCAACGATGGCATCAAGATCGATGACATCCTGGCCCTGTGGGTGCCCTACGTCATCGGCGCCCGCACCTCCATCGTCGTGGCGATGAACTGGACCGACTTCGATGCCGAGAACCAGATCACCATCATGCTGTCCCTGGTCACCGATCATGGCCGTGCCACCCCGCTGGTATGGCTCACCGTGGACAATAAGACCCTGAAGGACCGGCGGAACCTGTATGAGGACCGTGTGCTGGTGCGGCTGGCCGAGATCCTGCCGGCCAACATCAAGGTCTGCATTCTGGCCGATCGCGGCTTCGGCGACCAGAAGCTCTACCGGATGCTGACCGAGGAACTCAACTTCGACTACATGATCCCCTTCCGCGGCAACATCACCGTCACCGCGGCCAACGGCGAGATGCGCACGGCGGCGGCCTGGGTCCGCCCGAACGGACGGGCACGCACGCTGCGCGGCGCCAAGGTCACCGCCGACAAATATCTGGTCGGAACCGTGCTGTGTGTTCAGAAGAAGGACATGAAGCAGGCTTGGTGCCTGGCCGCCGGCAGCCCGAACGCGACGGCGAAGGAGCTGATCCGATATTACGGCAGTCGCTGGGGTATCGAGTGCGGGTTCCGCGATACCAAGGACCTGCGCTTCGGCATGGGGATGGATTCGGTGCATGTGAACTCGCCCGAGCGCCGTGACAGGCCGTGGTTGCTCAAGGCGCTCGCGGTGGTTCTGTTGACTCTGCTGGGGGCGGCGAGCGAGGCCGTTGGGCTGGACTGGTTGCTCAAGACCAACACCGCCAAGCGCCGAACCCATTCCCTGTTCCGTCAGGGATGCATGCTCTACGACCCGATCCCCAACATGCCCGAGACCCGCCTGCGCCCGTTGATGGAATGCTTCGGCGCCATGCTGGAGCAACGGCCGCTGTTCACGAAGGTTCTTGGGGCGGTCTGAAATATGAGGGGAGTCGTAAGGCCATGGACCACCCGCCCGAAACCACATCCCTGCTTCAGCACTTCGCGGCGCTCAAGGACCCAAGACAGCTTGCCAAGGTGCTCTACCCACTCCCCGAAATCCCGCTGCTTGTCTTGTGCGCCACCATCGTCGGCGCTGACGACTTTGTCGAGATCAAACACTGGGGCGAGACCCACACGGACTTCCTGCGCCGCTTCCTGCCCTACAAGGACGGCATCCCCAGCCACGACGCGCTGAACACCCTGAGCCCCAAGCTGTTTTCCGAATGCTTCATCACCTGGGTCAACGACCTGCCGGACGGCGACCCGGACATCGTCGCAGTCGATGGCAAGACCTCCCGCCGCACCCATGCCAGGTCCAAAGAACGTCAA
>DATLQW010000212.1:0-54517 GCA_035535035.1 Acetobacteraceae bacterium | reverse complement strand
AACCCTCGAACAACGCGCCGTCGCCCGCGGCTTCGCCACCATCGCGCGCTTCTTCGGCACCGTCACGTTCGACACCATCCTCGCCCACCTCCACCGCGGCCTGATGCGGGCGGTCGCGCTGGAGCGCATGCTGCGGACCCGTGCCGCGCGCGGCCATGACCTGCCGATCCTGCCACCGCGCGCCCCGCCCGACCCCAAGCCGCCAACGGCAACCGCACCGGATCCCGCGCAACCCGCGGACCCGCCGCCGCCAGCAGAACTAACGCCGGAGCAAGAGGCCGCCGCCCGCCAGGCCGCCGCCCGCAATGCCGAGGCGCGCCTGGCCCGCCGCATCGCCGCAAGCGAGCCGCTTACGCTCGACACCCTGCCCCCCATGGAGGCCATCGAAGCCGAGGTCCGCCGCCGCCCGATCGGCCGCACCATCGCCGCGATCTGCCGCGATCTCGGCATTTCCCCGTCGCTGTGCGACGGCATGTTCTGGAACCGGTTGTTCGACGCGATCCGCCTCTATCGCGGCAACTTCGGCGGTTTCGTGCTGGAAGTGAAACGTCAGGAGCAGCGGTTCAACCAGGAAGAATGGAAGCATCCGGGGCTGGACTTGCCGGAAGAGAACCGCACTGGCATCCGCCGCGTGTTGGGCTTCCTCATCGGCGAGAATCCGCTCGATCCGTTCGCCGTCGTGGCGGCATCGATGGCACCGGTTGCCGCCGCCGCGACCGGCCCGCCCTGAACACCGCGTCCCGACCATCCGACTCTGCCAAACGGGGCCAGGTCACGGCTGGCCCCGCTATTCCGATTCGTCGGCGCCGCCGTGCCCCGTCGAGACGCAATGTCGGGGCTTCCGGTCCAGTGCCATTGCGCCACCAACCGGTGCGTGCCGCAGGGGCGTCGCACCCTCGCAAGGCGGCAGAACGGCGTCGCCCGGGGCACGCGGGTAGCCTGCGATCCGCGGCAAGCGGCAACGCAAGGCACGCCAATGGCCGCAACCGGCGCGAACCGGGTCGGGCAGTGGCGCCGTTCCGGGTCGATGACTTCCAGGACTGGGAACCGCCGCCCGGGACAGAGCACGTGCGCTGGGAACTGATCGATGGCGAGCCGGTCGCCATGGCGCCCCCCGGCATCAATCACGGTGCCACCCAGAGCATGGCGGCATTCCTGCTGATCCGGCACCTGCGCACCCACCGCCCCGGCCGCCGCGTGATCACCACCCCCGGTGTCATCCCCCAGCTTCGCGCGCGCTTCAACGAACGCATCCCGGACCTCGGCGTATCGTGCGGGAATTTCACCGACGGACGTGTTCTCGCCGACCCGGTGCTGCTGGTCGAGATTCTCTCGCCCTCGAACGAGGCAAAGACCCGCATCAACGCCTGGGCCTATGCCACCATCCCAAGCGTGCAGGAGGTGCTGATCCTGTCCAGCTTCCATTCCATCACCGACCTGACGTGAGGCCGGTGCCTCAACCCTCCACCGAAACCCGGAAACTCTCGATCACCGTGTTGGCCAGCAGCTTGCGCGCCATCTCCTCGGCGGCGGCCTGCGCCTTGCCGGGGTCGGTCTCGGTCAGTTCCAGTTCGATCACCTTGCCGGCGCGCACCTCGCCCACGCCGGCGAAGCCCAGCGTGTGCAGCGCGTGGGCGATCGCCTTACCCTGCGGATCGAGCACGCCGTGCTTCAGCATGACGGTCACGACCGCCTTCACCGCCCTGCCCCCTTCACTGCATGATCTCCGGCCCCTTCAGGTCGCGCATGCCGGCCTCGGGCAGGATGCCCAGGCGCCTGGCCACCTCCTGATAGGCTTCCTCGACCTTGCCGAGGTCCCGGCGGAAGCGGTCCTTGTCCATCTTTTCGTTGGTCTTCGAGTCCCACAACCGGCAATTGTCCGGGCTGATCTCGTCGGCGAGCACGATACGCATCTCCTCGTTTTCCCACAGGCGGCCGAACTCCAGCTTGAAATCCACCAGCGTGATGCCGACGCCGAGGAACAGGCCGGTGAGGAAGTCGTTCACCCGCAAGGTCAGGGCGACGATGTCGTCGAGGTCGGCGGTGTTGGCCCAGCCGAAGCAGGTGATGTGCTCCTCGGACACGATCGGATCGTTCAGGGCGTCGTTCTTGTAGTAGTATTCGATGATGGAGCGTGGCAGGCGGGTGCCCTCGGCGATGCCCAGCCTGGTGGCGAGGCTGCCGGCGGCGACGTTGCGCACCACCACTTCCAGCGGGATGATCTCCACCTCGCGGATCAATTGTTCCCGCATGTTGAGGCGGCGGACGAAATGCGTGGGGATGCCGATCTCGGCGAGCCGGAGCATGAGGTATTCGCTGATGCGGTTGTTCAGCACGCCCTTGCCAGTGATGACGCCTTTCTTGGCGCCGTTGCCGGAGGTTGCGTCGTCCTTGAAATATTGCACCAGAGTGCCTGGCTCCGGCCCCTCGAACAGGATCTTGGCTTTCCCCTCGTAGAGCTGGCGGCGGCGGGCCATCACGGTTCCCCTTGGCGATCCCCCCGCGGGGCGGGAGACGCAATGCGGCGCCGCTCCGGAAGCGGGCGGCGGAGCGGATATAGCAGCGCCGGCCGCATCCCGCCACGCCTGGAGCCGATGGCCTGGGGCCGACGGTCAGCCGGTGGCGGCCACGGGATGGAATGGCGTGGCATGCGGCGGGCCGGCGGCGAACAGCCACACCGGCGGGCCGTCCGCCGGCAGTGCCAGCAGCGAGGCGCACGCCGTGCCGAAGCCGCCGCGCGGGACCACGTTGAGTTGCTCGCCCGCCCGGCCCTGGCGGTCGGCCAGCAGGTCCTGCCAGGCCTGCCAGCCATGCGCCAGGTCGGGCGGCGGAGCGGCGGCGAAGCGCGGCAGGTGGCGCGCCACGCGGGGACTGTCCGGATCGTCAGGGTCGTGCGAGGTGACCATGTGCAGGCCGGGCGTGAGGCGCTGAGGCTGCGGGTGGCCATGGCCCAGGCCGCGCAGGAACACCGCCCCGGCGGCATCCGCGACCACCAGGTTGAAGCTGCGCCACTGCCCGGCATCGAGCGCCGCGACCGCTTCCGCGGCCTGGCCGGCGGTCGGCTGGGCCAGCGCGAGCAAGGGCAGCGAGCCGCGGCTGCGCTTGCCCGGCGCGGGACCCAGGCTGCCGGGCCGGTTCAGCACCGCCGCGACCACGCCGTGCCGGTTGACCCCCATCCAGGTGCCGCCGCCGGTGCGGTCGCGCCCGGCGACGACACCAGGCAGCTCGGCCCAGTAAGCGGCGGGCGGGTCCCAGGCGCGATCCAGTCGCTCGTCCCGATTGGCGGCGAGGACCAGGGGCCAGGGATGGCCGGGGCGGATCAGGAGAACGACGGTGCACACGTGGGGGAAAGTGATGGCACGGCCGCGGGGGTGTGTCACGCCGTCGGGTCGCGCGGCGCGGCAAGCGATGCCGCATGGCCGTCCGCCGGTGCCGCACGGTTATGAGCACAGCGCGCGCATGCCGGCCGCCCTGCGGCGCGGGTGCGCGGATCGCGCGGCCGGACGGCACGAAAGCATGCATCGCGACGATGGCCGGAACGCCGCTCTTGCGCCGCCCCGCCCGGCCGGCTTTGAATGTGCCAACACAGCAGACGGAGGACGGCCATGACGATCCACGCGCGGCTCGCCCATATGGGCATCTACGTCAAGGACCGCGACGCGATGCGGCGCTTCTACACCGAGGTGCTCGGGCTGGTGGTGACCGACCAGGGCGAGGGGCGCGGCGGCGCTCACCTGACCTTCCTCAGCGGCAACCGCGACAACCACCACCAGGTGGTGCTGGTGTCCGGCCGGCCGGATACCGCGGGGTTCAACCCGATCCAGCAGATCTCGTTCATGATCGATTCGCTGCCCGACCTGCGCGAGGTGCATCGCCGCGCGCTGGCGCTCGGCGCCACCGACATGCGGCCAGTCAACCACGGCAATGCGTGGTCGGTGTATTTCAAGGACCCCGAGGGCAACACGGTGGAGGCTTATCTCGACACGCCGTTCCACGTGCCGCAGCCGCATGGCGAATTCCTCGACCTGGCGAAGTCGGACGCGGAGATCGTGCGCGAGACCGAAGCGGCCTGCCGCAAGGACACCGGCTTCATGCCGTTCGCCGAATTCACCCGCGGCCTGGGCGAGCGGCTGGCGCGGTAAGGCGTTGCGGCGGCCGCCGCGGTCCCGGCGACCGAGACGGAGAAAAGTGCCATGAGCAATCCGAAGGTCCAGCAGATGCGCGCGCTGCTGTCCGCTGGGCAGATCGTCGTCTCGCCCGGCGTCTATGACGGGTACAGCGCCCGGTTGGCGGAACGCCTCGGGTTCAAGGCGGCGTCGATGACCGGGGCCGGCCTCGCCAATTCCCGCCTGAGCGTGCCGGATGTCGGCATCCTGTCGCTGACCGAGAATGTCGAAGCCTGCAAGTGGATCGCGCGCTCAATATCGATCCCGATGATGGCCGATGCCGATACCGGATACGGCAACCCGGTGACCGTCTATCACGTCGTGCAGTTGTTCGAGGAAGCCGGTGTGGTCGGCATCAACATCGAGGACCAGGTCAGCCCGAAACGGTGCGGTCACATGCGCGGAAAGGAGCTGATCGGCGCGCCGGAGGCGGCCAAAAAGATCGAGGCGGCGGTGAAGGCGAAGCAGGATCCAGGATTCATCATCAACGCCCGCACCGACGCCATCGCGGTCGAGGGAATCGAAGGGGCGATCAAACGAGCCAAAATGTATCTCGCGGCCGGCGCAGACATGGTTTACCCGGACGCCATTGCATCCGAGGAGGAGATCAAACGCTTCGTCGATGCCGTACAGGCGCCCGTCAGCCTCAACATGGGATTCGGCATCCGTTCGCGCCCGACCACGCCGCTGGTCTCCGTCCGGCGCTTGCAGGAGATCGGGGTCGCGCGGGTCAGCTATGCCCGCATGCTTCCCGCCGCCGCGATCATGGGCATGACGCGTGCCCTCGCGCTGTTCCGGGACGGCATGGAAACCGGCACGGTCCACGACCGCCCCGACATGCTCGCCGGAATCGAGGACATCACCGATCTGATGGGCTACCCGGCCATCGATCGGCTGGAGGCGGAGTTCCTGCTGCCCGAAGAGATGGAACGGAAATACGGCACCGAGGCGCCCGGCTTCGTGGTCCGTGCGTAAGCCGGCGAGGCAGCGGGCCGCGCGCTTCCGCGCAGCAACGGCATTCAGGACGCCGCCGCGCGCGACCGG
Source organism: Acetobacteraceae bacterium (assembly GCA_035535035.1). Lineage (GTDB taxonomy): Bacteria > Pseudomonadota > Alphaproteobacteria > Acetobacterales > Acetobacteraceae > JASHVB01. The sequence goes on along the minus strand of DATLQW010000212.1, from coordinate 49,307 downwards.
GGCGCCGGCAAACGGAGTATAGTCACGGAACCGGAGTTATTCCGTCTCTTGAAGTCGGTCGCGCCGGCCTCCGCGCCAAAACCTTCGTCGCGGCGGCTTGTCCGGGCAAGGCCGGCTTCGACCGCCCGGGCTGGGTGGACGCTTGCACGGCACCTTGCCCGCGCGGAGCGGCAGCCGGTTGAACCGCAGGTTTCGCCGGCGCCGCCTTGGGGGCGACCACCTTCGCAGCGGGCGCCACGCGTTGCGGCGCCACGGACCGCAGTTTGCCCCGCGACGGCGCGACAACCTTGGCGTTCCGCCCGGCGCCCCGAGCGTCTCGGCCGATTTCGATCCGGCCCGCGGGAGCAGCCTGTTTCGCCGGCGCCAGCTTGCCAGCAACGGCTTTCGTGCCCAACGACTCGCGCTTTCGCGCCGCGGATTCCGGTTTGCCGGCGGGTGCGGCATTGCGGAGTGCCCGCTTGACCTTGGCGCCCGGAGCGACGGCCGGGACGCCGGCGGCCGGCTGCTCCGCGCCGCCCATGTCCAGGCCGAACAGCGCCGCCATATCGTCGGCTTCCAGCACCTTGCCGGCGGCCGGCCCGCGCTTCGACAGCGGCAGGACGTTGCCGATATCGGCGACGAGATCGTTTTCATTCACCGCGCGCAGCCGGAACAGCAGCTCCGGTTTCGCATCCAGGCGCGCGCCGACCCCGTACAGCACCGCGGCGACGTGCTTGCACATCGAGGCATGGTCTGGACAACTGCACGCAAACCGGATTTCCGAAGGTTTCGGGAACAGGCCGGTGCCCTGGCGGCAGATGCGCTCCATCACCCCTTTGGAAAATCGGCCTTGCAGCAGTTCCACCAGGGAATCGATGCCACCCGCGCAGTCGGCGCAGATCGACTTCCAGTGCGGTCGGGCCACTTCGCCGATGCTGACCTTCACCTTGTAAAGTTCCGAGCCGCTGACCGTCGCGGTCACTTCACGCGGCGCGATCTGCAGATCGACCACCGAGCCGTTGCGCACATAGGTGCGGCCGCGTTCCAGGCGGTTTTCGTAGTCGCGATAGCTCTCCAGATTGTCGCACCACGCCTTGCCCCAGAACGTGGCGGCGATGACGCGGCCATCGAGCTTCACCGGCGAAACCGTGACGCCCTTCTTGCGCAGCTTCTCCATGGCCAGCTCGGCCTTGCGGCGCCGCTCGGCCACCGGGACATAAGCCGGCCATTGGCTCTCGTAGTGCGAATTGTAGCGTGAGTTGCGACGCGACATGCCGTTCAATCCCTCATCGCCGCGGTCAGGTCGAGCGCGACCAGTTGCAGCAGCTCGGCGTCCTTCATCTCAGTCAGGTTGATCTCGCCGCCACCCGCCAGCAGTTCATCTGACAACCCTTTCTTCGAGTCGATCAAGGCGTCGATCTTCTCCTCCACCGTGCCGCGGCAAATAAATTTTTGCACCAGGACGTTCTTCTTTTGTCCAATCCGGAACGCCCGGTCGGTGGCCTGGTTCTCGACCGCCGGGTTCCACCAGCGATCGACATGCACGACGTGGGATGCCGCGGTCAGGGTCAGCCCGGAGCCGCCCGCCTTCAGCGACAGAACGAAGAACGGCAGAGTCTCGTCGTCCTGGAACCGCCGTACCAGGGTTTTCCGGTCCTTCACCGCCGTATCGCCGTGCAGCACCAGGCCGGGACGGCCGAAGATCTGGCCCAGGAACGTGGCCAGCGGTCCGGTCATCTCGCGGAACTGGGTGAACACCAGCATCTTCTCCTGCCGCGCGGCGACCACCTCGGCGATCTCGCGCAGCCGCGCCCATTTGCCGCTGTCCTCCTCCGCCCAGACATTGTCGTTCAGCCATTGCGACGGGTGGTTGCAGATCTGCTTGAGCCGCATCAGCATCGCCAGGACGATGCCCTTGCGCTGGATGCCGTCGGATTCCTCCAGGCGTTTCGCCAGGTCCTCGACCGCTTGGCCATATAATGCGGCCTGCCGGCGACTCAATCCGCAATGCGCCTTGATCTCGGTCTTGTCCGGAAGATCGGCGATGATCGACTTGTCGGTCTTCATGCGGCGCAGGATGTAAGGCCGCACCAGTTCGCGCAGCGGCCCGTAGGGGTTATGCGTCCGCTCCGCCAGGCCCTTGGCATAGCTGTTGAACTGTTTGGCGTTGCCCAGCAGGCCGGGGTTGATGAAATCGAAGATCGACCACAGGTCGCCGAGGTGGTTCTCGACCGGCGTTCCGGTCAACGCGATCCGCGCCTTGGCGCGCAGCGCCTTCGCCGCCCTGGTCTGCCGCGCGTTCGGATTCTTGATCGCCTGCGCCTCGTCCAGAATCACGAAGCGCCAGGCGATTTCCGCGAATGCCGGAATGCGCAGTAGCGAGCCATAGCTGGTGATGGCCAGGTCATGCCCCGCCGCCCGCGCCGGGGAAAATTGCCTGATCTGGTCGGCCGGCATCGCCGAGGGATGCACGATCACCGCATCCAGGCCGGGGGCGAATTTCTCTATTTCCCCCGCCCAGTTGCCCAGCAGCGAGGCCGGTGCCACCAGCAGGCTCGGCTGCCTGGCTTGCTTCCCCTGGGCGCCGTGCGCCTGCTCCACCAGCAGGAGTGACAACACCTGGATGGTCTTGCCGAGCCCCATGTCGTCGGCCAGGCAGGCACCGAGGCCGAGATTCGCCAGCAGGTGCAGCCATTGCGTGCCGGCAAGCTGATAGGGCCGCAGCGTACCATGCAGGCCGGGACCGGGATCGATCCTTGCCCCGTTCGGCGCGCGCAATTCTTGCAGTGTATGCGCCAGCCAGGGTCCGGCGGTCACCTGCGCCCAGTCGGCGTCGGGCGCCGCTGTTTCATCCGTCGTGACCGCGGCGCCGGCCAGCATCCGCATCGCCTCGGCAAAGCTCAGGCCGTCCCGTGAGGCGAGTTCCTCGGCGGCGCGGAATTGTTCCATGGTGCGCTCGAAGCGAGCGCGATCGACCTCCACCCATTGGCCGCGCAGCAGCACCAGGTCCTCGGTGCCGGCGAGCAGGGAGGCAATCTCGGCGTCGGTCAGGAGGGCACCGTCGAGCATGACGCCCATGCGGAAATCGAGCACCCCGTCCAGGCCGAGGGCCGAGGGCGCCCGGCTGCCGACCGTGGCCGTCACCTGCGGCCGGGCGGGCCGGTTGGCGCGCCAGGCGGCCGGCATGCGCACGACGACGCCGGCGCTTTCCAGTTCCGGCAGGCTGCGGAGGAAGCGGGCGGCCTCGGCCGGGCCCCAGCGCAGCGGATGAAAGATCTCACCCGCGTCGATCATCGGCTTCAACCAGTCGCAGTGTTCCGCGGCGCGCTGCACCGGCAGCAGCAGGGAGAGGAGTTTGTCGCGATTCGCCGTGCCGGAATATTCGCGGAGGGCCTGGCCGAGCGGCACGTGCTGCGCTTTCGCCTGGGCGGAGAGCCGCGTGGTGTAGGTCGCCATGAAGGCGAAGGGGTGCTCTGTGTCGCGGCGGTTTTCCGCCAGGTTGAAATGCACGCGGCCGACCAGGTTCCAGGCCGGGTTCAGAGCGGTCAGAAAGTTCTGCAGGTTGGTTTTGGCGGCGGCGTAAGCGGTGGCGAAGGCCTGCGCCATCTCGTTCCACAACGCCAGCAGGACATCCGAGGTCAGGTACTCGGCACCCGCCATCATCGGCGCGCTCAGCAGCAGCGAGGCAAGCTCGGCGTCGGTCGGCACCGGAACGACCGGCAGGGGAGACGGGGTGTCCGCGTCGTTGCCGGAGGCGTGCAGGCACAGCGCCGCGACGTAGCGCGCAGCGAATTGCCGCCACCAGACCAAGGCCGGTGGCAGGACCTGCCCGACCTCGCCGGCGCCGAGCCGCACCAGGCCATGGCCGGCGCCGCGGGCGAACGCCTCGGTCAGGCGGGTCGCGGCCTTGGGGTCGAGCTCCGGTGCGTCGTCCTGGTCTTCGGCGACCAGGTGGCCGTGCGGGGTGAGGCGCAATCCGAGTCGGGGCATGGGGTGAGCTTAGCCGGCGCGGCGGTCCGAGGAAGGGTTCCCGCGCACGAAACCGGCGGGCCGGTCGGGGGTCGCGGTGGTGGGATCGCTCTCGGCCGGTTTCGTGGAACAGACGGCTGCGCGGATCAGGGGTTGCTGGCGCCACGCTCTCGCACGACACTTTCGCCAATCTCGCCGGAAGCAACCGCGTGGATTGCACATTGCGGAACTCCAGGCCGTGTCCGTCACTGCGGCACTTTCCGCGCCAGGTCAGCAAGTGAAGGTTATCGCTATTCCAACACACATGACACCGATCGCAACGATCTTCTGCGAAACATGGCGCCAGGTGAGCCGTTCCCTGCCAAACGCCGGAAGCAACCGCGTAAACAGGATACCGTATGCGAGCACGAAGAACGGATGCAGCCCGGTTACGATTGAAACGAGCGCCAAGGGCGCCATGAGCCCAGCGAAGCCGACGGCCAGGTTCGCCAGGACATTGAACGCCTCGCCCGCAAGAGTGATCGGCACCAATACGTACGCTTCGCGTGAACGCAAGAGTGCGAACAGTGCGCGCCGATACGATGGCATTCCGCAGATGAGGGCGACCGAAAATGCTCCGGCGCCAATATATTCCCAGAACGCAGAATTCCAGAAGGATGCTTCGAGCGCGATAAATTTGAAGATGACCACCGTGCAAGCGTTCATGAAGCACGCAGCGCTCATCAGGAACAATGTCGAGAGATTGAATCCCCGCCCGGTTTTATCGAAATCGACGATAAGTGAGACTGATCCCACGATCGTTACGAGTCCCCCCGCGATCTGTCTCGGTCGCAGGCTTTCACCCAAGGTGACGTAGCTCAATACGAAGACAAAAAGCGGAGCAAGCCGATACAGCGAGGCGACAATACTCGCCTCGTCCCGCTGCATTGCGATCATGTATGGCACGTATGACGCGACTAGGAGTGCTCCGGCACCCATCACGAATAGTTCTTGCCATAGCGTAAGCGTGAATACTGAAGGGTTGAACAGCAGGATCACGATCGCGACAATGAGTCCTGCAAATCCAGTGAACACCACCAATACCGGCCCCGCCGCGTCTTCCTTGAAGAAATGTCCAAGCAGGTACTTGTCAAGATGATTGAGAAGTGCCCAAATCGCCGGTCCAAGAAGTGCGTAGAAATACCACATAGCCAGTCAGGCTCGCTCGCCGTGCATGCAGTTTCCGTTCCGAGGATTGTATTATCGACTATTACGACCAGGACGTTTCTTAAGCGTCGGTCTGAGCTCTACCGGATCGCCGTATAAGGCGGTCGATCGTCTAAGCGGCGCGGGCCGGACGAACCGCCGCGTCGTGGAAGGCTGCGCCCTCGTGGTTGAGCAACCATCGTTTGCGCTCGATGCCGCCGCCATAACCGGTCAGCGAGCCGTCGGCGCCGATCACGCGATGACACGGCACCACCACGCTGATCGGATTGGCCCCGTTGGCCATGCCGACGGCACGAACGGATTTGGGACGTCCAAGCCGCGCCGCCAGGACGCCGTAGCTGAGGGTTTCGCCCGGCGCGATCGCGGTAAGCGCAGTCCACACGCTGCGTTGGAACGGCGTGCCGGCCGTGCGCCATTCGATGACCGCAAGACATCCGAGCTCCCCGTCGAAGTAACCGCGCAGCAGGCGCACGAGGTTTCTCGGAGCGGCACCCGATTCCGGCACGACCGGTCCGTAGTGCAGGCGAAGCAGACGGGCCATGCTCGATTCACGGTCGGCCCAATCGAACGCCCGCAGGGTGCCGGCCGCATCCGTGACAATCAACGCTTCGCCGATTGGCGTTGCCAGCCGGTCGAGGTGGAGGCGTTCAGGCGGCTTGCTGGTCATGGAGCACCTTTTCAATCGCCGGGGACGCATGCGGCTCGGACGCCCACAAATGCAACGCGGCGTAGGCGCGCCAGGGCCGCCATCGCTCCGCGTGTTCGAGCAATTCGGCGGGTGACGGCCGCACGCCGCTGCCGTCGCGCATCGCGCGCATCAGACCGATATCGGCCGCCGGAAACGCATCCGGCTCCCGCAGTTCGCGCATGGCGATATACTGGGCCGTCCATTCGCCGACCCCCGCCAGCGATCGCAACTGAGCGATGGCCGCTTCGAGGCTTCGGCGGGGGCCGAAGATCAGCGGGTCGGCGACGACCGCCGCCGCCAAAGAGGCTAACGCCATCCGCCTGGCTTTCGGCATGCCAAGGGCGGCCAGATCCATCCCTGCCCAGTTGCCGGGGCGTGGGAAACACATGGGTCAGCCCTTGATCGAGCGCAGCGTGTTCGGCGATTTTCTCGCCATAGGACACTACCAATTTGCCGGCGAGCGTCGTCGCCGCCGGTACCGTGATCTGCTGCCCAAGGATGGCGCGCACAGCGAGTTCGAATCCGTCCCACGCGCCGGGAACCCGCAGGCCCGGGCGCGCGGCGACAAGTGGCGCCAGGACAGGGTCCTGGCTGAGATGAGCGCCAATTGCCAGAGGACCGGCGGCAAGATCGAACACCCGGCGAACGCGGGCGATGATCGTCGACAAGGCCTTGAGATTCGCAAAGCGGACGGTTGCCTTGAGGCAGTTTCGCTCCGCGGGTTCGACAACCAGCATGCCGCGTTCGTCGCCGATCGCGATCGTGCGTGCATAGCGGGCGCTCGACACCGCCTCGATGCCCGGGATTGCGCGCGCGCGAAGGAACGATACGATGGACTCCCAGTCGTAGGGAGGCCGGTAGCCCAGCTTGACAGCGACCGCGCCCGTCGTACCAACAGCCTCGTCCGCCACTCCGGCGCGTCGGAGCGCCTTGGGTGGCCGCCTGTACAGTTGCTGGAAGGTCTCGTTGAATCGTCGAATGCTGCCAAAGCCTGCCGCGGACGCAACCTCCGTCATCGGCAGTCGCGTGTCGTGAATCAATTGCTTGGCCAGCAATATGCGCCGGGTCTGGGCGATCGAGATCGGCGAGGCGCCAAGATGCTGCCTGAACAAACGCCGGAGCTGACGCTCGCCAATTCCCAGCCGCGTCGCCAAGGTTTCGACGTTGCCGTCGTCGAGGGCGCCCGCTTCAATCAGCCCGAGCGCCCGGGATACCGTATTGGAGCTCCCACGCCAGAAGGCAAGCTCGGGTGAGGTTTCCGGCCGACAGCGCAGGCATGGGCGAAACCCGGCTTCCTGAGCCGCAGCGGCGGTATGAAAGAATCGGACGTTTTCGCGCTTGGGCGTGGGTGCCGGGCAGAACGGCCGGCAATAGATCCCGGTCGTCGTGACGGCGACGAACAGGCGGCCATCGAACCGATGGTCTCGCGTTTCAATCGAGCGGTAGCAGGCGTCGTCGTCCATGTCCATGCGCCGATGATTGCCCATGCCGCCACTGCTGTCTCGCGGTTTTCGGACCTCAACGGCAAACCGGCGACGCCGGCGCGGATCGCCACGGCAATGCCGGCCGCGCCGGCGGCACGTGGGTTCGCGCCGGGGTGAATTCCTACCCCCCGAGCACCGCCTCCGCCGGCGTGTAGTCCAACCCCAGGTCCTGCGCGACCGCCGCGTGCGTCACCCTGCCTGCGTGCACGTTCAGCCCGTGCCGCAGATGCGCGTCCTCCGCCAGCGCCGCGCGCCAACCCTTCGTTGCCAGCGCCAGCACGAACGGCAGCGTCGCGTTGTTGAGCGCGAAGGTGGAGGTGTGCGCCACCGCGCCCGGCATGTTGGTGACGCAATAATGCACCACGCCATGCTCGATATAGGTCGGCGCGGAGTGCGTGGTCGGCCGGCTGGTCTCGAAGCAGCCGCCCTGGTCAATGGAAATGTCCACCAGCACCGAGCCAGGCCGCATCGCCTGCACCATGGCGCGCGACACCAGCTTCGGTGCCGCGCCGCCCGGCACCAGCACCGCGCCGATCACCAGGTCGGCGGCCAGCACCGCTTGCTCGATTGCCGCGGCGGTGGCGAACACCGTCGTCGCCCGCGGGCCGAACTGAAGATCGAGTTCCTTCAGCCGCGGCAGCGAGCGGTCGATGATGGTGACCGACGCCTCCAGCCCGACCGCCATGCGCGCCGCGTTGGTGCCGGAGACGCCGCCGCCCAGCACCACCACCTTGGCCGGCGGCACCCCCGGCACGCCGCCCAGCAGCACGCCGGCGCCGCCTTGCTCCTTCTCCAGGCAGTGGGCGCCGACCTGCACCGCCATGCGGCCGGCGACCTCGCTCATCGGCGACAGCAGCGGCAGGGCGCCGCGCGCATCGGTGACCGTCTCGTAGGCGATGCAGGTGGCGCCGGAGCGCAGCAGGGCCTCGGTCTGCGCCTTGTCGGCGGCGAGGTGCAGATAGGTGAACAGCACCTGCCCCTGGCGCAACCGCGCGATTTCCTGTGGCTGCGGCTCCTTCACCTTCACCACCAGATCGGCGGCGGCGAATATTTCCGCCGCGCCGGCCACCACCGTTGCACCGGCCGCACGATAGGCGTCGTCGGCGATGCCGATGCCGGCGGCGGCGTCATGCTCCACCACCACCTGGTGGCCGTGCAGGATCAGCTCGCGCACGCTCGCCGGGGTCAGGCCGACCCGGTATTCATGCGTCTTGATCTCCCTGGGAACGCCGACCTTCACGCCACCCTCCTGCACCCGGTCACGCCGGGATGGATATGGTTCGGAGCTTTCCGCGGACCAGTCCCTACGCCGGCAGGGGGAACTGTTCCAGATAGCGCATGTATTCCGGCTCCACATCGATCGCCAGGGTGCCCAGCACCCGCACCACCGCGTTGTAGAACCCGATCGTCACGGTCAGATCGACCACCTGCTCGTTGCCCAGCGCGTCACGCAACGCAGCGAAGGTTGGCGCCGCCATCGCGCCGTCCCGGGTCATCTCGCGCGCCGCGCGCAGTACCGTCTTCGTCAGTCGATCTAACTTGACCGGGTTGCCCGCCGTGTCGTCTATCATCGCGCTTATATCGTCGTCGGTCACCCCGAAATCATGGCCGATCTTCAGGTGGTGCGACCACTCGTATGGCGACCGCGCGAGCCACCCCACCTGCAGGATCGCCAGTTCGCGTAGCCGCGGATCGAGCTTGCTGCCATAGCGGATGAACTGACCGACGCCGGAGAATGCCCGCGCCGCATTGGGCGAATTCACCAGCGCCCGAGCCAGGGCGATGGGGCGTTTCAAAAGATCGTGATTCTCGGGCGACAGATCGGCGACATCCAGGTACGGGACGCGGGCCATGCGGCACTCCTTCCAAAACATTGCGGACGGCGCGACGGTGCGTCCGTTCAAAGCATCCTGATGGCGAAGCGAGCGACGGTCCAGACGGCAGGGTCGATCGAATAAAAGAGATTCACCGCGATAATGATAGGCATTCGGCGGAGCCAGGGCGCGCGGGTTGCACGGATCGGCCGTGCCCCGAAGTCCCATCGGAGAATTTTACCGATTGCGACCGCACCCATTTGGCCATACGTTCCCAGTTCCGGTTACTGCCGGAGGAAGCCCTTTATGTCCGGCACCGAGCAGCGTCGCACGCTGGAAGAAGCGATCGTGGACACGGTGCGCGAACCCCTGCTGGTCCTTGACGAGGGGTTGCGCGTCGTTGTCGCAAGCCGTTCCTTCTATCAGGCGTTCCAGGTAACGCGGGAGGAAACCGACGGCCGTCCCATCTTCGAACTGGGCAACGGCCAATGGAACATTCCCTTGCTGCGCACCTTGCTCGGCGACATCATCCCGGACCACACCACGATCGAGGCGTTCGAGGTCGAGCACGAATTTCCGGCGATCGGCCAGCGCACGATGCTGCTGAATGCCCGGAAAGTGTTCTACGAGGGCAACAACAGCACAAGCCTGCTGGTGGCGATCGAAGACGTCACGCTGCGGCACTCGCTGGAACGCGAAAAGGACGAATTGCTCCGGCAGAAGGAGCTGCTGCTGCGCGAAATGAATCACCGCGTGAACAACAGCCTCCACATCATCGCGAGCATCCTGCTGCTGAAGGCGCAAACGGTGCAGTCGGAAGATACGCGCCGGCACCTTCAGGAGGCGCATGAACGGGTCATGGCGATCGCGACGGTCCAGGAACAACTGCGCCCGACGACGTTCGGCGCGGAGATCGAGACCAGGACATACCTGACCAGGCTCTGCGAGAGCCTCGCCGCTTCGATGATTCAGGACGGCCGGCCGGTCACGCTCCAGGTGCAGGCCGATGACGGGACCACCACGTCCGAGCAAGCCGTCAGCATGGGCCTGATCACCACCGAACTGGTGATCAACGCGCTGAAGCACGCGTTCCCGGGCAACCTCGCCGGCAGCATCGTCGTGGGTTTCGAGTCGAGCGCGAACGCCTGGCGTCTGTCCGTGTCGGACGATGGGGTGGGCGTCAGCGGACGCTTGCCCGACGCACCGGTGAGGATCGGCCTCGGCACGAGCATCGTGGAGGCGCTGGCGCGGCAGCTTGGCGGCCGGGTCACAACAGCCGCGACACTACCTGGAACCGCTGTTTCAGTGACCGTCCCCCGGATCGCCTGATGTTTCATCCGGCGCGGCGGCATCGCACGCGGCCTGGATGGCTCTGACAAGATCGGCTTCGCGAAACGGCTTCTGGAGCACCACCGCGCGCGGCCGATGGGCCTGAATCCTCCCGGGGCTCCCACTGACGAACACATGCGGCATCGGTCCGGCACGAAGGATCTCCTCCACGGCGGCAACACCGTTGCCCTCCTTCAAGCCCTCATCGACAATCATCAGGTCAGGTCTGTGCTGCATGGCCGCGGCCACCGCCTGGGCCTCGGTGGAGGCTGTCGCGCAAACCTCGTGGTCCATACCGGTAAGCAATTCCTCAAGCAGCATGGCAATCAACGCGTCGTCCTCGACGATAAGCACGCGGAGCTTTGCCATCAATGCGGATTCCTTGATTTCATAGACGAGACGCGTACCGCTGACGAGCATTCGCGGCGGCACGGTGCCGTCGATGCGCAGCGGCCGCCTGGCGCCGGAACGTTGGGCCGGTGGAGCTCTGGTGGATCAGCTATTTGTCGAGCGGCGAGTCGAAGGACCGCCGCTTACTGGTCGATCGGCCAAATACGCTGCACCTTGCACGCATCCGGCTCGCCTGGATTATTGACCGGCAGGAAAGCCTCCGGTCCAATCGGAAACGCGGTATTCCTCGGCGATGCCGACAAGCCGCGCGCCGCCACCGATGGGTGCGGGCAGTACTGCCGAGCCGAACGACTTGATGATTTTGTTGACGGTGCCAAAACGCAGCCCGACGCGACATCCGCAATCCCGGCCGAGGCGGTCAAGCCCGATGACCGACACCTGATGTTTGTTCCGGGCGAATCCCGGTTGCAATCCCAATCGCACACATGGCGTTGAGCACAGCCTGCCACCAGATGCCTTTCCGTGAGCGGCTTCATATTGTCGTGTTGGGGGGGGGGTAACACGCCGCAAACAAACGCACAGATGGAATGGTCTTCGATTTGCTCGTGAGAACAGTTGCTCGTGGCCATCGCCTGACCCTGGTGCAAGCTCGATTCCGGCCGCATCATGCTTTTGTCACGGGTGACGCGGGAGAATTGGCATGAGGCACGGAAAGACGAACGGCGGGGACGGAGCCAGTCCGAAGCCCGCACCGTCCTGGCTTGCCGGGGCGGCGATCGGGCTGACCATCCTCGGCATGGCGAGCAGTGCGATGGTGTTGGGCGCAGGGCTGGCGTGGAGTCAGACCAGTCGCCCGATGCAGTGAGTCAACCGTCATCTCCGCGCAAACGGGGGCCCGTGCCGCCGGGTCCGCGCTTGCGTGGGGATGATGAGAGTCGTCCCGTCCCGTAACGACTGGCTCGCTTATTTCTGGGCGTCGCCCAAGAGAGTTCCGTTTCGGCCAGAAGCCGGAGACGGCGCGTCAGACCGCGCCCATTGCGCGGCCTCGCAATCGGTTGCCGTCGCGCTCGCCGAAAAAGATGTCGGGGCTCAGTTCGTCCACCGAACAGCAGCCGGTATAGGCCATGGTCTTGTCGAGTTCGTTGCGGATGAGGCTGATCGCCCGCAGCGCGCCGGCCTCGCCGCCGACGGCGGTGCCGTACAGCGTGGCGCGGCCGGTCAGCACGGCCTTGGCGCCGAGCGCCAGCGCCTTGGCGATGTCGGAGCCGCGGCGCACGCCGGAATCCAGGATGACCGTGGCGCGATCGCCGACCGCTTCCGCGACGTCGGGCAGCAGATCGATGGTGGCGGCGGAACTGTCCATGTTCCGCCCGCCGTGGTTAGAGACGATGATGCCGTCCACGCCGTACTCGATGGCCTTCACCGCGTCTTCCGGCCGGTTGACGCCCTTGATCATCAGGATGCCCGGCCATATGTCGCGGAACTTCGCCAGGTCGTTCCAGTCGAGCGAATCGGCGCGCAGCGCGTCGCGGCTGCCGACGCCGCTGAGTACGGATTTCTGGTATTCTTCGGGATAGTTCTCGTGCCGCGGCATGCCGATGCTGGTGAAGTATTTCAGCAGCACGTCCTTCGCCCAGAGCGGATGCCGCATGACATCGGCAACGAAGCGCGGCGTCGCCTTGAACGGGAGCGCGAAGCCGTTATGCGTGTTGTACTCGCGGTTCGGCGAGACGGGGGAATCCACGGTGACGATCAGCGCCTCGAAGCCGTTGCGCTGGGCGCGCTGGATCAACTGGTGCGACAGCGCGCGCTGCTTCCAGACATAAAGCTGGAACCACAGCCTTCCGCCGACCTCGGGGCCGCCGTGCTGGGCGATCTTCTCCATGGCGGTCATCGAGGCGGTGGAGAGGGTCAGCGGGATTTTCGCCTTGGCCGCGGCCTTGGCGAGTTCAAGTTCGCCTTCGTGCCAGCACAGGCCGGCCGCGCCGGTGGGGGCAATCGCCATCGGTAGGCTGGCCGGCTTGCCGAACAGCGTGGTGGCGACACTGCGTTTGGAGACATCGACGAGCGCGCGGTGGCGCAGCTTGAGGCGCTCGAACGCGGTGCGGTTGTTGGCGACGGCAAGGTGGTCCTCGGTGGCCCGATCGACGAAGTCGAACACGCCCTTCGGCAGGCGGCGCTTCGCCGCATCGCGCAGGTCGTAGATGTTCAGGCAGCGGTCAAGGTTGGGCATCAGGGGGCAGCTCCCGCATCCGGCGGCATTGCGTGGCCCGTTGACCCTGTCGCCGCAAGGCCCGCAAGGCCTGTCATTGAGAGGCCCGCAGGACCGAAGTAATCCCCCGCGGAAGATTGCTTCGGCTCCGCGGACCTCGCGGTGACAGAGTCACACGGCATCCATCACCATGTCGCGCAAGCGATTGCCCTGGCGATAGCCGAAGAAGATGTCCGGACCGAGCTCGTCCACCGAACGGCAGCCGGTATAGGCCATGGTCTTGTCGAGTTCGTTGCGGATCAGGCTGATCGCCTTGCCGGCGCCGGCCTCGCCGCCGACCGCGGTGCCATACAACGTGGCGCGTCCGGTCAGCACCGCCTTGGCCCCCAGCGCCAGCGCCTTGGCGATGTCGGAACCGCGCCGCACTCCGGAGTCCAGAATGACCGTGCCGCGGTCGCCCACCGCGTCGGCGATATCCGGCAGCACGTCGATCGAAGCGACGACGCTGTCCATGTTGCGTCCGCCATGGTTCGACACGACGATGCCGTCCACGCCGTAGTCCATCGCCTTCACCGCGTCTTCCGGCCGGTTGACGCCCTTGATCATCAGGATGCCCGGCCACTTGTCGCGGAAGATCTTGATGTCCTCCCAGGACAGCGAGTCCTGCCGCATCATCTCGGCGGTGGCCGGGTCGTTGCGCGACGCACGGCGGTACTCGTCCGGGTAGTTCTCGTTGCGCGGCATCCCGATCGTGGTGAAGTATTTCATCAGCACGCTGGTGAACCACGCCGGGTGCCGCATGATGTCCAAGGTGAACCGCACGTTCGGCTTGAACGGGAGGAGAAAGCCGTTATGCGTGTTGTACTCGCGGTTCGGCGGCACGATGGTATCGACGGTGACGATCAGCGCCTCGAAGCCGGCGTGGTTGGCGCGTTCGATCAACTGGTAGGACAGCTCCCGCCGGTTCCACACATAGAGCTGGAACCACAGCCGCCCGCCGACGGCCGGACCGGCCTCCTGGGCGATCTTTTCCATTGAGGTCATCGCGCCGGTGGCCAGCGTGAACGGGATTTTTGCCCGCGCCGCGGCCTTGGCGAGTTCCAGCTCGCCCTCATGCCAGCACAGGCCGGCAGCGCCGGTCGGCGCGATCGCCATCGGCATCGAGACCGGCTTGCCGAACAGCGTGGTAGCCATGTTGCGGCCGGACACATCGACCAGCGCGCGGTGCCGCAGCTTGATGCGCTCGAAGGCGTTGCGGTTGTTGGCGACGGCGATGCCGTCCTCGCTGCCGCGATCGACGAATTCAAACACCCCTTTCGGCAGGCGGCGCTTCGCGGCAGCGCGCAGGTCATAGACGTTCAGGCAACGATCAAGCGCAGACATCTTGGTGATTCCCCTGGGACTTCTCCCCCGATGACAGGATGATGAAGCCAGGCCGGGAGATGTCAAGGACAGCACGCCTCGCCCGCGAAGCGAGAGAGCTCGTCAGCCTACCCGACCTCCCGCAACACCGCGGTCTTCACCGGCAGCACCTCGCCCATCCACACCGCATTCAGCGTGTGGTCGTCGCGCGGGCGGCCGGATTGCGGATGCAGCAGAATGGTCAGCCCCATCCGATTCAGCATCAGGAACGGCACCAGCGTCGGCAGCAGTTCGGGCGTGAAGGCAATCTGATACATCGCCTGCACGTGCGGCCCGACCGGCTCGTCGTGCCAGCTTCCCATTCGCACCGTGAAGCGTTGCTCCACCCATCCGCGCAAAGCCGCGGCCCGCTCCTTGCTAGCCGCGTCGTAGTAGATATGCGCGTGGTAGTCCGTGATCGCGGCAACGTCTTTCGGGGTCTCCTGCATCACGCTGTCTCCTCCAGCCGCTGTTTCACCGCGCGCCGCGTCATCTTCCCGTACACCATGCCCTGTCAATGCGCCGCCCGGTCAGGGAAACGCCGCGCCGTCCGCGGCAGCGGATGGGCGAGGTCGCCGGCCGGGATCAGCGCAACGGCTCCAGGATCGACACGTAGTTCGCCACCGCGGCGCCGCCCATGTTGAACACGCCGGCGATATCCGCCTTCGGCAACTGCATCGCACCGGCCTGGCCGGTGAGCTGCATCGCGGTGATCACGTGCATGGACACGCCGGTGGCGCCGATCGGGTGGCCCTTCGCCTTCAACCCACCGGATGGATTCACCGGCAGCCTGCCATCTTTGGCGGTCCAGCCTTCCAGGACCGCGCGTGCCCCCTGGCCCGGCGCGGTCAGGCCCATCGCTTCATATTCCAGCAGTTCGGCGATGGTGAAGCAGTCATGCGATTCGACGAAGGACAGGTCTTGCAGCTTCAGGGCAGCCGCATCCAGCGCGCGCGACCAGGCCCGGGCCGCGCCCTCGAACTGGGTAATGTCGCGCTTGCTGATGGGCAGGAAATCGTTCACCTGGACCGCGGCGCGGAAGCGCACCGCCTTGCCGAGCGCACGTGCGGTTTCCTCATCCGCCAGCACCAGCGCGGCGGCGCCGTCCGACACCAAAGAGCAATCGGTGCGCTTCAGCGGCGGGGCGACGTATGGGTTTTTGTCGGAGACCGTGCGGCAGAAATCGTAGCCCAGGTCCTTGCGCATCTGCGCATAGGGATTGTCCACGCCGTTCTTGTGGTTCTTCGCGGCGATCGCGGCCAGCGCGTCGGACTGGTCGCCGTAGCGCTGGAAATAGCGCTCGGCGATGCGGCCGAACACGCCGGCGAAACCGGCGGGGATATCCGATTCCTCCTTCTGGTAGCTGGCCTTCAGCAGGATGTCGCCGACCTCCTTGCCGGGCGTGGCGGTCATCTTCTCGACGCCGATCACCAGGGCGAAACGGCCGCGTCCGGCGCCGATGAAGTCGCGCGCGCCGTACACCGCGGCGGAACCGGACGCGCAGGCGTTCTCGAACCTTGTGATCGGCTTGAAGCGCAGGTCGGGCACGTGCTGCAACACCAGCGACGCGGGAAAGTCCTGCCTGGAGAAACCGTTGTTGAACAGGCTGACGAAGGTAGCGTCGATGTCGGTGGCGGCGACGCCGGCATCCTCGATCGCCGCGCCGGCGACGCGGCCGATCAGCGATTCGATGTCGGGGTCTTCCAGCCGGCCGAACGGCGAATGTGCCCAGCCGACGATGCAGGCTTCGGTCATGGCTCGGGTCTCCTGGTCTGCCGGGGCGGAGGCTAGCGCATGGAGACGGCCATGGCGACGGGCCGGCGACACGGGACGGCGGCCTGATCCGCGCGGATCCCATTGGCACCGCCCGGACGACGTCAGACCATCGGGTTCATCATCGCCGTCGCCGTGATGTCCTCCAGATGATCCTCCACGCGCTTCACTCCGGGCGTATTCTCCGCCGTCACCCGCACCGCCATCTTCTGCTCCGGGCTGTGCACGATGCCCCACAGGTTGACCACGCCGCCCTCGACCGTCACGTCGAGTTGAGCCACTGTCGCGCCCCATTTGTGGCGCCGCAGCTCGATCAGCAGCGCGGCGCGGATGCGGCGGTCGTCGGCGAGCGGCGGCGGCGTCGCCTGCAGCCGCGTTGCCAGGGCGCGCAGCAGGTTGGCGCGACTGACGATGCCCACCAGCTTGCCGTCGCGCAGCACCGGCACCCGCTTGATCCGCCGCGCTTCGAGAAGGCGCGCGATGTCGGCGATCGGCGTGGTGTCCTCGACCGTGATGACATTTTCGGTCATCACCTCGGATGCGAGTCGCCCGTGGCTCCGCACATAGTCCGCGGCGAGCGGCGTGGCGCCGGTTACCAGTTCCAGCAAATGCGACCGGCGCGGTTCGGTGCCGAGTTCGACCCGCCGGAGCAGATCGCCCTCGGTAACGATGCCGGCGATAGAGTCATCCGTCATCACCGGGACCCCGCTGATGCGGTTTTCCAGCATCAGGGCGACGATCTGGTCCAGCGGCGTATCGGCACGCACCGTGATGACGTCGGGCGTCATGATGTCGGCGGCGTTCATCGGTTCCTCCGTTTTTTTCTGCCGGATGCCAGGACGGCATGGCGCGCAGTTTCGGCGCGCGGGCGCCTTGATCTATGTCAAGCGGACGAGCGCGATGCGGGGAGGCAATTTTACTCCGCGGTCCAGCCGCCGTCGATCACCAGGCTCTGGCCGGTCATGAACGCCGAAGCGTCGGAGGCCAGGAACACCACACCGCCGGCCATGTCGTTCGGCACGGCGAAGCGGCCCATCGGCGTGCGGTCCAGCAGCCGCTTGCCGTGCACGTCATGTTCCAGCAGGCCATGCGTCAGGTCGGTATCCACCCAGCCGGGCGCCAGCGTGTTGACCCGCACGCCGCGCTTCGCCCAGTCCAGCGCCAGCGCGCGGGTCAGCATCTCCACCCCGCCCTTCGAGGCGCAGTACGGCACCGAGCGCGGCAGGCCGCCAAGCCCCGCCACCGAACTGACGTTCACGATCGAACCGCCCTGCCCGATCGCGCCGCCGATATGCTTGCAGCACAGGAAGACACCGGTCAGGTTGACGTCGATGATGGCCTGCCAGTCGGCCAGCGCAATGCGCTCGATGCCGCGAAAGATCGGGTTGACGCCGGCATTGTTCACCAGCACGTCGATCCTGCCGGTGCGTGCCAGCACGGCGTCGCGCAGGGCCAGCACGTCGGCCTCACGCGCCACGTCGGCGCGCTGAACCAGTGCGCGATCGCCGATTGCGGCGGCGGCCGCGTCCAAGGTGGCCTGGGTGCGGCCGACCAGCACGACGAACCCGCCATGCCGTGCCAGCGCTGCCGCCATGGCGCGGCCGATGCCGCGGCCGGCGCCGGTGACGATGCAGACTTTTCCCCCCAGGTCGAACTCGCTCACCAGTTCGCTCCGGTGCGCGCGATGCGTTGCGCGAGCGACCAGCGATGCACCTCGGACGGGCCGTCATAGATCCGGAATCCGCGCACTTCGCGAAAGATGCGTTCGACCAATGTTTCGCCGGTGACGCCCTGGCCGCCGAGCACCTGCACGCAACGATCGACCACGCGCCAGATCGCTTCCGAACAGAACACCTTGGCGATCGACGATTCCGTGGTGCCGCGCGCGCCCTGGTCGAGCAACCAGGCGGTGTGCCAGATGGACAGGCGGCTCATGCGGATGTCGATCTCGTTGTCGGCGAGCATGAAGCCGACGCCTTCATGGTTCACCAGCCTGGCGCCGAACACCTCGCGCCGCCGCGCGTAGGCCGCGGCGATGTCGTGCGCACGCCGCGCCGCGCCGAGCCAGCGCATGCAATGCGTCAGCCGCGCCGGCGCCAGCCGCACCTGGGCGTAGCGGAAACCCTTGCCGGGCTCTCCCAGGATGTCGCTGGCGGGGACGCGCAGGTCATTGAAGCGCAGCACGGCGTGGCCACCGGCAAAAGCCTGGTCGAGGCTGTGCATGGTGCGCACGATCTCGATGCCGGGCTGGTCCATGTCGGCCAGGAACATCGTTGCGGCGCCGTCTTCGCCCTTCGCCATGATGATGGCGAAGGCCGCGCCGTGTGCGCCGGTGATGAACCATTTGGTGCCGTTGATCACCCAGTGGTTGCCGTCCTTCACCGCGGTGGTGTTGATCGCCGCCGGATCGGAGCCCGCTCCCGGTGCCGGCTCGGTCATGCAGAAGCACGATCGCGTCGCGCCGCTGGCCAGCGGGCGCAGCCAGCGTTCCTTCTGTTCGCGGGTGGCGATCTGCTCCATGAGATGGATGTTGCCCTCGTCGGGCGCGAATATATGTAACGCGACCGGACCAAGCAGGGAATAGCCGGCCTCCTCGAATACGATGGCCTTGCCGACGTGGTCGAGGCCAAGGCCGCCATAGTCCGGCGATGCGTGCGGCGCGAGCAATCCGGCGTTGCGTGCCAGGGCTACGAGCTCGCGACGAAATTCCTCGGTCGGGCCGTGCGCGGTTTGCCGGTTGTCCCCCTCCAGCGGGATGATCGTGTCGCGGATGAAGTCCCGCGTGCGGCGCTGGAGGTCTTGCAGTTCGGGGGAGAGGGAGAAGTCCATGATGCGTGTTCGCCTGTGTCACCTGTCATTGCGGGGCGCGAAGCGACGAAGCAATCGCCGACCTGCCGAACGGAGGCTCGTCGTGCGGGAGATCGCTTCGTCGCTTCGCGCCTCGCAATGACACGAAATACCTCATCAGAACGCGCGTCCCCGCGCGATGTCGTGGGTGAATTCCAGAATGCCGGTGCCGATCGCGCTCAGCGGTTCATAGCGCGGATCGGTCGTGGCACCGTTGCGCCAGCGCTGGCCGAGCTGGAGGAAGATCACGGCCAGCTTGTACATCGCCAGGACACGATGGAACAGGAAGTTGGACACGTCGCGGCCGGTCAGCCTGGCGTATTCGGCGACCGCCTGCTGGCGGGGATACAGGCACGCCTCGTCGGCCGGCATCTGCGCCATGTCGTGCATGGCCCAGGGATCGCCGGCGTGAATCCAGTAGCTGAGCAGCGTGGCGAAATCGAACAGGGGGTCGCCGCGGGTGCCCTGGTCCCAGTCCACCACGGCGACGGGGGAAAAATCGGCCGGGTCGAGGATCATGTTGTTCAGCTTGAAGTCGTTGTGCAGCAGGCCGGGCGGGCCGTCCGGAACGCTGTGCTGTTGCAGCCAGAGCCCGACGTCCCGATGCAGCGCGTCCGTGCCGTCTTGCTTCGCCGCCCAGCCGCGTTTGCACCAGCCGGCGACGGCGCGGGCCAGAAAGCCTTCGGGGCGGCCCAGATCGTCGAGCCCGATCGCGCCGGTGTCCACCGCGTGGATCGCCGCCATCGTCTCCAGCAGCACCTGCGAGAGCCGCGCGCCGATTTCCGGGCGGTGGGCGAGGTCCGGCGGCATGTGCTCGCGGATCACCAGGCCGGGGCGGTATTCCAGGATCTGGAAACGCTGGCCGGCGATCGCGGGGTCGTCGCACAGCAACACGCTGCGTGGCACGAAGGGCAGCGCGTCGGGCAGGCGCGCCAGGATGCGGTGCTCGCGCGCCATGTCGTGGCTGCCGGCGGGCAGCTCGCCCATCGGCGGGCGGCGCAGCACGTAGGGTTTGCCGCCGAGATGGATGAGGTAATTGAGGTTCGCCAGGCCGCCGGCGAACTGGCGCGGCGGCGGGTCGGCATCGAGCAGCAGCCCGCGCGCAGCAAGGAACGCGCGCACGGCGTCCCACGGGAGCGCCACGCTCTGCTCCGGCGAACGCAGCTCGGCTTGCGTGTCGTGCGGCACGGGGCCTCCTGTCGGCAGGCGCGCGACGCGGCTACAGATAGCGGAAAGCGCGGGTGCGATACAGCAGGGGCGGCCAGGCGGCAGCGGCTCGGGTGATCCGGGCGGCGGTGGAACGATCGGCTGCCTCAGACGCCCTCTTTCGGTTCCTGGCGGATCGGTCGGCCGGCCTTGCCCTTCAGCGCCTCGCCCGGATTCGGCTCGGCCGACTCATCGGCGGCCTTGGCCCGCGCGTCAAAATCAACCGCCATCGCAAGGAATCTCAGCTTCGAGGCTTCGCGGTCAATCGTCTCGGCCATACCGCGGAAACGCGCCGCCTCCTCACGAAGAAACTTAGGGGTCATGACCAATTCCTTCAGGTTCCCACGAATTCCCGTGATGGCAGCCACGGGTGCCGTCGGGCCCGGAGATGTGTGGATGCCGAACGCCGGGCACAAGGCTCGTCGTGGTCCGGGTGCGACAACCTGCGTCCGTCGTCATGGCTGGTGCCCTGGGCAAGCGCCCGGGAACCCGCCTTGCGCCGGTCATGACGCTGCCGTCGCGGGCGCCGGCGTGTCGCACCGCGACGCTCACGCCGTCACCTCCGGCTCGACAAACGTGACCAGCACTTGCCCTTCCTGCACCATCTCGCCGACCTGACATGACATATGCTCCACCGCGGCGTCGGCCGGCGCGGTAAGGCGGAACACGGTCTTCATCGCCTCCAGCACCACCAGTATTTGCCCGCGCGTCACCACCGCGCCCGGTTCGACCAGGATTTGCGTCACCTGGCCGGGCAGCGGC
This sequence comes from Acetobacteraceae bacterium, assembly GCA_035535035.1. Taxonomy (GTDB): domain Bacteria; phylum Pseudomonadota; class Alphaproteobacteria; order Acetobacterales; family Acetobacteraceae; genus JASHVB01. Next base: position 28,286 of record DATLQW010000212.1, on the reverse strand, counting down.
GCGACCAGGCGGCCACCGGATTCGTCAGCGTCCTCGGCATGCGCCACCGGATCGGGCAAGCCGAAGCGAAACGTCGCGCCGTTGCGCCGCACCGACAGCGTTTCGCCGTCGTGGGTGACGCGGACACGGAAACGCGCATCGCCAAGAGCCATGTCGAGCGATCCGTCCGCGCTGCGGACAGCAGCGGCGGGCAGCGTGCTGTCGCCGATGGTCAGCAGCCACGCGGCACCGTCATGCCGCACCGTCACCGGATGGATCGTTTCGCCGGCATGGAACTCCAGCACGCGCTCCGCTGCCGCGTTCAGCCACCACTGGTCGCGCGCCTGCCACGGCGAATACGGATCGGCACCCGCGGCCGCCTGGCGCACCGCCGCATCGGCCGCATCGGTCAGCACGGCCAGCGCGGCGGCGGCCAGCACCTCCTCCGGCGGCGTGCCCTGTGCCGCCAGCAGCGTGCCGGCATGGCGGGCGATGAAGCTGGTATCGACGCCGCCGGCGGCGAACGCGGGATGCACGACGATCCGGTGCAGCAGGTCAAGGTTGCTTGCCACGCCGACCACGTCGCAGGCGGCCAGCGCGCCGCGCAACGTGGCCAACGCCGCCTCGCGCGTCGCGCCGTGCACGATCAGCTTGGCCAGCATCGCGTCGTAATGGACGGACACCGTGTCGCCGGCGGCGAAGCCCGTATCGGCGCGGATGGAAGCCGTCGGCGCGGGCAGCCGGAACGCGACCAGCCGACCGATCGAAGGGGCAAAATCGCGCGACGGGTCCTCGGCATAGAGGCGCGCCTCGATCGCATGGCCGGACAGGCGGATTGCCTGCTGCGTCGCCGGCAGAACCTCGCCGGCGGCGACGCGCAACTGCCATTCCACCAGGTCGAAGCCGGTGACCATCTCGGTGACCGGATGTTCCACCTGCAATCGCGTATTCATTTCGAGGAAGAAGAAGCCCGCGGCATCGGCGACGAACTCGACCGTTCCTGCGCCGACATAGCCGACCGCGCGCGCGGCGGCGATCGCAGCCTCGCCCATCGCGGCCCGGCGGCGCGGATCGATGCCGGGCGCGGGAGCTTCCTCGATCACCTTCTGGTGGCGGCGCTGCACCGAGCAATCGCGCTCGAACAGATGCACCGCATTGCCGTGGGTATCGGCGAAGACCTGCACCTCGATGTGGCGCGGGTGTTGCAGATAGCGCTCGATCAGCACGCGGTCGTCGCCGAACGCCGCGGCGGCCTCCTGGCGGGCTTCCCGCAAGGCGGCGTCGAACTCGGTTGCGGCCTGGACGACTCGCATGCCGCGCCCGCCACCGCCGGACACCGCCTTGATGACCACCGGGAATCCCACGCCGCACGCCTGCGCCGCGAGGAACGCCGGGTCCTGGTTGTCGCCGTGATAGCCGGGCAGCAGCGGCACGCCGAATCGCTGCATCAGCGCCTTGGCGGCGGATTTCGAACCCATGGCGCGCATCGCATCCGCCGGAGGGCCGACGAAAACCAGGCCGGCGGCGACACAGGCCTCGGCGAAGGCGGGGTTCTCCGACAGGAAGCCGTAGCCCGGATGGACCGCCTGCGCGCCCGATTCCTGCGCCGCCGCGATGATGCGGGCGATGTCGAGGTAGCTCTCGCGCGCCGCTGCCGGGCCGACGCGGAACGCGCGATCGGCGGTGCGCACGTGCAGCGCATCCGCGTCGGCATCGGAAAACACCGCGACGGTCTCGATGTCGAGCACCCGCGCGGTGCGCGCGATGCGGCAGGCGATCTCGCCGCGATTGGCGATCAGCAGGGTGCGGAACATGCGATGCGCCAACCGTGTGTCATTGTGAGGAGCGCAGCGACATGGTCACATCCGGAACACGCCGAATCGCGTGTCCTCCACGGGCGCGTTCAGCGCCGCCGACAGCGACAGGCCAAGCACGCGACGGGTTTCCGCCGGATCGATCACCCCGTCGTCCCACAGGCGTGCCGTGGCATAATACGGATGCCCCTGCGTCTCGTACTGCGCGCGGATGGGTGCCTTGAAGTTTTCCTCGTCCTCCGCCGACCCCTCCCCTGCCCCGCGCCGCACCGACGCCAGCACGCCCGCCGCCTGTTCGCCGCCCATCACCGAGATGCGCGCGTTCGGCCACAGGAACAGGAAGCGCGGATCGTAGGCCCGGCCGCACATGCCGTAATTGCCGGCGCCGTAGCTGCCGCCGATGATCACCGTCAGCTTCGGCACCGCGGTGGTAGAGACCGCGGTCACCAGCTTGGCGCCGTCCTTGGCGATGCCGCCGGCTTCGTATTTCCGCCCCACCATGAAGCCGGCGATGTTCTGCAGGAACACCAGAGGGATGCCGCGCTGGCTGCACAGCTCGATGAAATGCGCGCCCTTCAATGAGGATTCGGAAAACAGGATGCCGTTATTGGCGATGATGCCGACCGGATAGCCGCACAGATGCGCAAACCCGCAGACCAGGGTGGTGCCGTAGAGCTTCTTGAATTCGTCGAACTCGCTGGCATCCACGATGCGGGCGATCACCTCGCGCACGTCGTACGGCGCGCGCAGGTCGGTTGGCACCACACCGTACAGCTCGCCAGGATCGTAGCGCGGCGGGGCCGGCGGACGCAGCGCCAGGTTCGGGCGCTTGACATGGTTCAGCCCGCCGACGATGCGCCGGCACAGCGCCAGCGCGTGGCGGTCGTCATGCGCGTAGTGGTCCACCACGCCCGAGATGCGCGCGTGGACGTCGGCGCCGCCAAGGTCTTCCGCACTGACGATTTCTCCGGTTGCCGCCTGCACCAGCGGCGGGCCGCCGAGGAAGATTGTCCCTTGTTTGCGCACGATGATGCTTTCGTCGCTCATCGCCGGCACATAGGCGCCGCCGGCTGTGCAGGAGCCCATGACCACAGCGATCTGCGGAATGCGCGCCGCCGACAGGTTGGCCTGGTTGAAGAAGATGCGGCCGAAATGTTCGCGGTCGGGAAAGATCTCGTCCTGCATGGGAAGAAAAGCGCCGCCGGAATCCACCAGGTAGATGCAGGGCAATCGGTTGGCGCGGGCGATTTCCTGGGCGCGCAGGTGTTTCTTGACCGTCAGCGGGAAATACGTGCCGCCCTTCACCGTGGCGTCGTTCGCCACGATGACGCACTCGCGGCCGGCCACGCTGCCGATGCCGGTGACGATGCCGGCACTGGGCACCTCGCCGTTGTACAGGCCGAACGCGGCAAGCTGCGACAATTCAAGGAACGGCGAGCCAGGATCGATCAGCGCCGCCACCCGCTCGCGCGCCAGCAGCTTCCCCCGCGCCCGATGGCGCTGGCGGGCGGATTCGCCGCCGCCTTGCGCTATGGTGGCGACCTTGGCGCGCAGGTCCTCGACCAGCCCGCGCATTGTCGCTGCGTTGGCGGTGAAGTCCGGCGAGCGCGGGTCGAGCTCCGAGCGCAGGATCATGCCACACCCGCAAGGGGAGGGGGAGCAGTTGGCGCTAAATTCCGGCTCGGCCGATGCATTGTCATGCCGTCTCGGCGAACAACTCGCGGCCGATCAGCATGCGGCGGATTTCGCTGGTGCCGGCGCCGATCTCGTACAGCTTGGCGTCGCGCAGCAGCCGGCCGGTCGGGTAGTCGTTGATGTAGCCGTTGCCGCCCAGCGCCTGGATCGCTTCCAGCGCCATCCAGGTCGCCTTTTCGGCCGCGTAAAGGATCGCACCGGCGGCGTCCTTGCGCGTGGCGCCGCCGCGGTCGCACGCCTTCGCCACCGCGTACACATACGCCTTGCAGGCATTCATCGTGGTGTACATGTCGGCGAGCTTGCCCTGCATGAGCTGGAACTCGCCGATCGCCTGGCCGAACTGTTTTCTCTCGTGCACATAGGGCACCACCGCGTCCATGCAGGCCCGCATGATGCCGATCGGGCCACCGGCCAGCACCGCGCGTTCGTAATCCAGTCCGCTCATCAGCACGCGCACGCCGTCATCGACGCCGCCGAGCACATTTTCCTCCGGCACGTCGCAGTCCTGGAACACCAGCTCGCAGGTGTTGGAGCCGCGCATGCCCAGCTTGTCCAGCTTCGGCCCGGTGGAGAATCCGGGAAAGCTCTTCTCCACCAGGAAGGCGGTGATGCCGCGCGGGCCGGCATCCGGCGCCGTCCTGGCATAGACCACCAGTACGTCCGCATCCGGCCCGTTGGTGATCCACATTTTTCCCCCGTTCAGCACGAACCGGTCGCCGCGCTTTTCGGCCCGCGTGCGCATGCCGACCACGTCGGAGCCGGCACCCGGCTCGCTCATCGCCAGGGCACCGACATGCGCGCCGCTGATCAGCGCGGGCAGATAACGGCGCTTCTGCGCCTCGGTGCCGTTGCGGCGGATCTGGTTGACGCAAAGGTTGGAATGCGCGCCGTAGGACAGGCCGACCGAGGCGGAGGCGCGGGAAATCTCCTCCATCGCCACGACATGCTCCAGGTAGCCCATGCCGGCGCCGCCATAGGCTTCCTCGACGGTGACCCCGAGCACGCCCAACTCGCCGAACTTGCGCCAGAGGTCCATCGGGAAGGCGTTGTCGCGGTCGATGGCGGCGGCGCGCGGGGCGATCTCGGCGGCAGCGAAGGCTTCCACCTGGTCGCGCAGCATGTCCGCGGTCTCGCCGAGGCCGAAATCCAGCCCGGGCAGGCGGTTGGGGATCGCTTGCATCGGCAATCCTTCGATATCGAACGATATGGCCGAGAGGATGCCGCATCGGATGGCTCGCGCCAAGAGGAGGCGCTGCCCGGAGGCGCTGACCGCGGTCGCCGCCGGAGGGAGCGAGACGCCGCACTGGCCAATGCGCGGCGGCGCCTGTCGCGTTGCGGCCGGGACCGGCGCCGCGCAGCCTGGCGGTTGCCTGCCGCCGGGAACCGCCGGTACTGCGCAAGGCCGGTCCTGGCCCCTGGGGTGATGATTACCCCTGGGGTGATGATTATTCCTGGCACTCAGGCGGTTCCGTTACCGCCTCCGTTCCCCAGGTCTTCAGCCAGGCGCCGACCGCTTCCCCGGTCAGGTGCAGGCCGGTTTCCCGGGGTTCGGCCCAGGATTCCATCGCCTCCTGGTTGAAGCGTTCCGGGGCTTCCTCGCGCTCGACATACTGCGCGATGGCTTCGCGCATGATCCAGTGGGCCGAGCGCTGCCGCGGATTCGCAAGATGCTGCACGCGTCCCTTCAGGGCGTCGTCGATCCTGATCGATGTTGCCATCGCGGACTCCCGGGCATCACTTTTGAATAACATCGTACCGACAGGCCGGCGTATCCACCGGCATGCACGCATGAAGGGCGGGCCAGCATCGCGCAATCGCGGCACCCGATGCGCTCACGTGGAAGCCCAGGACAAAAAATCGATTCTGACCAAAGGGGGCAAGCCCCCTTTGGAAACCCCCAAGACGTTAAGAGGCAAGGATGCAGGATCAAAAAGAGGTTCTGGCAAGGCGGAAACCGACATTGAAGACGCGGTCGCCGGGCTCGAGGCGGAAGCGGTAGCCGGCGCGGACGTTCCTCGGATTGCCGTTCCACGAACCGCCGCGCAGAACCCGCCGAGCGGGATTACCCCCGGTCATCCAGGCCGAACCATCTCCCGGCGCACCGTTGTAGTTGTCGTGCCAGGGGTCCGCGGTCCACTCCCACACATTGCCCAGCATGTCGTGCAGGCCGAACGCATTCGGCAAAAACGTTCCCACCGGTGCGGTGAAGGGGAAACCGTCGTCACCATCGAAAAATCGATCCGCATCGAAGGTCGCCTTGATCCGCGCCATCAGGCTGCGGTCGGCGACATTGGCGTAACGGCAGGCCTGCTCCCGGCCATCGCCCCAGAATCGGGCGGTACGCGTGCCCGCCCGGGCGGCGTACTCCCATTCCGCCTCACTGGGCAGGTGGTATTGTTGCGCCGTCCTGCGGCTCAGCCACTCGGCATAGGCCGCCGCATCGGCATGGCTGACGCAAACCACCGGATGCCGATCCGTCTGCGCGTAACCCGGATTGCGCCAACCGCGGCCCGGCCGCTCCGCGTACTGCCACTCGCCCTTCTCGTTCGGTTCATAGGTCCACGCCTTGTCCGGCATTTGGTGTCCCGTGTCGTTGACGAAGGCCGCGAACTCGCCGCGGGTCACCGGGTACCTGCCGAGCCAGAACGGGGTCGCGATGGCGACATGGCGCTGCGGCGTGGAACGGCCGCGAACCTGCTGTGGAACGTCCTCGCGTTGCTCTTCCTCGTCCGGCACGCCCATGACGAAGCTGCCCACCGGGATCAGCACCATTTCCGGATAGTCCGGCCCCTCGCGGACCACCGTCCCGGGGGCTGTCGCCGCCGGCGCGATGATCGCCGGCCGTGCCGGCGCAGGCGGCGGTGCCGGGGCGGCGCCCACCGCGGCCGGCGCGCCATTCTGCCGCCGCAGCGCCAGGCGCAGCGACCTCGCGAACGCGTCCAGCTTCTCCTCGACCGTCTCGCTCTTCGGGTCGCGCAGGCGCAACTGGCGGAAATCGATCATCTGGCGTGCGCGCAGCAACGCCAGCACGCGCGGATCACGCACCTCCTGCCGACGGCTCTCGTCAACGTCGTCAACGTCGATGTAGTGCAGCGGAAAAATCAGGTCGTCGCGGCCCAGCGCCGCCTCCCGCGCATGGAAGTGCATCACTTCCTGGCAGCACATCTCGCTTTGCAGGAAGGCCGGGGTGACGATCGGAATGAAGAACGAGGACGCATCCAGCGCCCTGTGAATCTCCTTCAGCCAATCGGTGCCGTACGGAATGGCGGCCACGTCCTGGAAGATCTGGACCTTCGGCTCGCGCCCGATGCGCAGTTGCAGGTGCTGCGCCAGCAGCAGGCGCAACCGGCTCAGCCGCCCGCCGGACGCACGATCGTCCGAGCTGGTGTAGCTCCAGAACCCGGTCGGATTCAGGTAATCCGCCACGCCACGTTGCCTGCGTTCCGTGCACTCGCCATGCCGGCAACGTAAGGCCGGGGCCGCACCGCTGGCAACGACGTGCCTGAACGGCAACGGTCCGGCGGCGCGTGCCGCCGCGGCCCGCAAGCGTAACGGCGCCTGTCGCCTTGCGGCCAGGACAGGCGCCGCGCCGGAGGGGCCCTCAGCAGGCCCCGGTCATCATGGCCGCCCCTGAACCCGCCCTCGGCGCGCCCGGCGGGACCATGGTCCCGCCGGCTCTGGCATGGAGGGGTGCTGGCAAGGCGGAAACCGACATTGTTGTTGCGGTTGCCGGGCTCGTTGTGGTTGCGGTAGCCGGCGCGGACGTTCCTTGGATTGTCGTTCCACGAACCGCCGCGCAGAACCCGCCGAGCGGGGAGCGGCCAGGCTTCGCCAGCGTCCGGCCGGATCGCGCGTGCAACGCGGGATCGAACCAGCCGCCGCGGAAGATCGCATGGCGCAAGCGCCATGTTTGGGCATGTTCGGCGTGCGCGATCCAGGAGCGGATGTGCGCCTCGACCGCCCGACCGTCGATCGTGCCGGCCCGCCAGCGGTCGCGCATGCCGCGCAAGCGGTTGCGGAAGCGGCGCACATTGGCTTCCGGCAGGCGCCTGCGGTCCGGCAGCAGCACGTAGCCCAGGAAGGTCGCTGCCTCGGCGGTCGGCAGGATCTCCGTCTTGCGCGGATGCAGGCGCAGCCGCTTGGCTTCCAACCACACCGCGATGCGGTCGCGCCAGCCGGCCAGCACGGCCGGGTCGTCGTGGAACAACGCGAAATCGTCCACGTAACGCAGGTAGGGCGCGCGCAGTACTTCCGTCGCGAAATGGTCCAGCCCATCGAGATACAGGTTCGCCATGAACTGGCTGGTCAGGTTGCCGATCGGCAGCCCGCGGCGGCGGCCGAACGGCGAGAACAGGTCGTCGCCCGGGTAATACAGGGTCACCGGCTCCTGCGGGTTGGAGCCATCGACGATCGCGTCCATCAGCCCCAATGTGCCGGCGCAGGCGATGCGGCGGCGGAACAGGCCCTTCAGCACCGTGTGGTCGATCGCGGGAAAGTAACGATAGATGTCGCAGCGCAGGACGTGGCGATGGCGGTCGCGCCATCGTTCGTATTGCGCCACCGCGCGGTGGGTGCCCTTGCCCGCGCGGTTGGCGTAGCTGTGGCCGATGAAGCCGCGTTCGAAGATCGGCTCGATCACGGCGCACAGCGCGTGATGCACCACGCGGTCGCGGAACGGCGCGGCGGAAACCATGCGCGGCTTCGGTTCGCGCACCGCGATCTCCACGTAGCGGCCGGGGCGCCAGGAACCGTCGAGCAGCTCGCGTTCCAGCCGCAGCAGTTCCTTCTCCAGGTTGGCGGTGAAGCGTGCCGCGCCGGGCTTGCGGCGTTTGCCTTTCACCGCATTCCGCCACGCCTCGTGCAAGGTGCCGAAATTGGCGATCCGCGCGAACAGGTTGTCATGCAGTGCGGGCACGGTGCGCCTTCGTCCAGCCGCCGACCAGCCGGCCCACGCCATCCAGCGAGCGGGCCGCGTGTTCGTAGCGTTTGTTGTCGATCAGGCGCAGCTCGTTGGATAGCCGCATGAAGAAGCGCAGCCGTTCCAGGCCGAGATTGGCGTCGGACAGCAGCCGGTCGCGCCCGCGCGTATAGGTGGCCGCGATCAGCGCATCCAGCACGTCGAGCGCGGCGGTCTCGATGCGGTCGCCAAGGACGAACTTTTGTCCCCGCGGGAACTTGTCGATCGCCGGAATCAGCCAAAGCAAAAATTGGTACATTGCCTCCAGCGCCGGGCCGGTCTGCCGTGCGTTGTCGTGGGTCTGCCCAAGGCTGTCAGCCGATTCGCTCATGCGCGATGGTCATAGCAAAAAAATCGATTCGGACCAAAGGGGGCAAGCCCCCTTTGGAAACCCCCAAGAGGTAAAGGGGTAAGGATGCAGGATCAAAAAGAGGTTCTGGCAAGGCGGAAACCGACATTGTCGTTGCGGTTGCCGGGCTCGTAGTGGTTGCGGAAGCCGGCGCGGACGTCCCTAGGATCGCCGTTCCACGAACCGCCGCGCAGAACCCGCCGAGCGATACTACCTCCGGTTGTCCACACCGAGCCGTCCTCCGGCGCACCATCGTAGCTGTCGTGCCAGGAATCCGCGGTCCATTCCCACACGTTGCCCAGCATGTCGTGCAGACCAAAGGCGTTTGGTAGTTTGCCACCAACCGGCGCCGTCCCGCGCACGCCGCGTCCCGCCGCATGGGCATAGCGGCCGGCCTGACGAAAGCTGTTACCCCAGTAACGTGCCGTGGTCGTGCCGGCGCGTGCCGCGTACTCCCATTCCGCCTCGCTCGGCAGGCGCCAGCCCGGCCCGGCCATCTGGTTCAGCCACGCCGCGTAGGCCTCGGCATCCTCGGCGCTGACGTTGACGACAGGGTCGCGATCGGTCTGCGGAAAGCCCGGATCGCGCCACTGGCCGCCGTCCTTGTCGTAGCCGGCGGCCTCGACGAACGCCGCGTACTCGCCCCGCGTCACCGGATACTTGCCCAGCCGGAACGGGTGCGCAATGGTGACCGTGTGCAGCGGGCGGGCATCACCGTCGTCGATTTTTTCCTGCTCCGACTCGGCCTCCGGCACGCCCATCACGAAGCGGCCCGCGGGGATCAGCACCATCTCGGGCACCGGAAACGCCAGCGGCGGAGGTCGCGGCGGGCGCGCCTCGCGCAGGATCATCCTGGCGAACGTCCGTACCCCGGTCGCGAGACGGCGCACACTGATCCGCACCGCCTCCGCACCGCGCGCCACCGCCTCCGACACGCGGGACGCCCAGGCTTGCACCGTGGCGACGAAATTGCCGGTCAGTTCGCCCATCGCCTCGGTCGCGCGGGCCAGCGCGCCCAGGTCGATGGTGTGCTCGCCGACCGTCAGTTGCAGCCGCGCCAGATCGACCTCGACGCGCATCGCGCCGACATAGAGATTGAGCAGGCCGGTCTGCTGCACGAAGCTGGTGGGTTGGTGCTTCGCCTCCTCCAGCGCGTCCAGCCGCTGCACCACGCCATCGAGGCGCTGTTCCACCGCACGCAGCTTCGTCGCATGTTCCGCGCGCGCGACCGGCACGGCGAGTTCGTGCGGGAAGGGGTCTCGCGTGGGATGCCAGCCGAGCGCCTCGGCGGATTTCAGCGCATCGTCGGCGGCACCGATAATCAGGCGCCTGGCCTTGCGCACCTGCTCCAGAGCCGGGATCTCGCCGAATTCGGGATCGCGCGCCGGCACGGCCAACACCCGGGCGGCGGTCAGCAGCCCGGACAATGCGTCGGCGATGTCGGGCCCGGGCGTCCCGCCATGCGCCGCCGCCAGATGGGGACCGACGGCAACCAGACGCTCAAGGCGGCCGTGCAAGTCAGGCTCGTTGATCGAGCGCAGCATCGTTCGCAGCTCGCCCAGCTCGGCAACCAGGTCGGCGACATGCTCCTTGAGCTCGTTCTCCTGCTGGCGGCCGGGGGGCAGTGCGGGGAGCATGCGTGCGCCTACACGTCGATATGCTTGGGCGGACGGCCGTAGAACGCCTCGATCGTATCGGCGATCGCGGCGCGCGCCTGCTCGTGGCCGCGGCTTTGCGGGTGCCATTCGACGATCGGCTTCAGCGATCCGTCAATCGTCGGCACCGCCTGGCGGTCCGCGCCGACAAGCTGCCAGTAGCACGGTCTCAGCACAACCGGCAGGACCAGGACCGTAGCGACCTTGACGTGTCGTGCCCGGATCGCCGGAAGTTCCTTCTCCCAGATGTAGTCGCTGGCGAAAAACGCCGGACTCAACAGCAGGAGGAACATCTCCGCGGCATCGATATGCCCGCGGATTTCGTCATCCCAGCGATAGCCGGCATTGATGCTGGTATCGGCCCAGAAGCCGATCTCGAAGGCGCGCTCGACCGCGCGCAGATTCTTCCGGAACTCCCGGAACAGACGGTAGTCGTCATGCGCGTAGGAGATGAAGCCGTTCATCGGGCGGCAGCCTGCTCAAACCGGTCATATGGTCCCGCGAGCTTTGGCGTAACGCAATGAATGACGGATCGGTGGCGGCAAGGACCGCTTCCCCCGCCCCGTCCCGCAAGGGGAGGGGGACTACTCATTGCGGATCGGCGGTTCACCCCGACTCGTCGTCCGCCCCGGAATGCGGCGCCGCCAGCCCCTCGTCCTCTTCGTAATTGCTGCGCACCGTCTCTTCCACGATCGCCCCGCCGGCGTCGCCCAGGCGCCGCATGTCCCACTGAGTGATCCAGCCCTTGATGTATTGCCGCATGGTGCGCGTGGCGGTGCGCTCGCCCGGTTGCAGTTCGGGCGCCGGCCAGTCGTACGCCGCCTGGTAGATCTCGCGCAGCCGCTGGCAATCGCGCGTCAGCTCCTCAAGCCCCGGCAAGGGCAGCCGGTGCCGCCGCACGATATCCTCGATGTGCCGGATCGCCACCACCGCCATCAGCGACTCCTGCTCCCGGCCCTTCAGCAGCAGGCGTTCCGACAGGCGCTCGGTGTCCTGCCGGTGCTCGATCACCGCCGCAACGAAATCGTCGGTGATCGCATACACCGTCGCAACGCCGGGGAACGGCACCGCGCCCTCCAGCCCGAGCCAGGTCGCCAGCCAGGCATAGGCAACGCCGCGCTGCAGCGGCGTGTAGCGGCCGATCAGCTCCACTTCGTCCAGCAACAGGCACCAGCCGGCATAGCCGGCCGTATGGAACAACAGGGCGCCGAAGCGGATGCGCTGCACCGCCAACTCCGCCGCCGCCGGCATGCGCACATCGAACATGCGCGGCGCCCCCACCCCGGCCAGCGCCTGGCGGAACACGGTGGAGGCCATGCGCCCGCCGGCCAGGAAGCGCTCGCAACGACGGGCGATTTCCGGCGACAGCCCCGGCCGGCGCAGCAGAAACAGGATCGCGGAGAAGATCGGTGCCAGGTGGCTGTCCGATGCGCGCACCGCCGCTTCCAGCGCATCGAACCGCTCCGGTGCGGCGCGCAACGCGGCCAGCGCGCCGCCCAGCGCATCGTCGTTGCGGTCCGGCAGCGCGGCGCCGCGCATCGCCGCCTCGAACACGCGGGCGGGATCGGCGAGCGGCGTCTCCTTGCTCACCACCACGCGGCTGACCACGAAATGATGGGTGCGCGCCACCTCGCCGAGATAGGTGAGCATGTGCGACTTGCCGGCGCCGAAACCGCCGGCGATGCCCAGGCCGCGCGGCGCGGCACCTTCCGCCCAGGTCGCGGCCAGCAGTTCGTCGAACGCCTGCTCTATGCCGGACTCGCCGGTGCGCATCAGGCGCACCGCGGCACGGTTCGGCACCCCGGCGCGCAGGGCCTCGATGGCGGTGCGGGCTTCCAGGTTCATCCGCTCACCGTCACGAGCGGCGCCAGAGGGTTCTGCCGGTCGCCGGGCCGCACGTCGGGCCAGATGCGCATCTCCAGCGCCTTGTAGGTATCGAGCGTGCGCCGATGGTCGCCCACCAGCAGCGTCTGGTCGGCCAGCACGAGCAAAAACAGGCCGGGCAAATGCTCGATGTCGTCAATGATCTCGCGCAGCACCTCGTACAGGTCCATCACCGCGGCGGGCGAGTAGCGCGGGCCGGCCTCGCCGGGGGTGCCAGCGCGCAGCGCCGGGCGCAGGTCGAGCGTCAGCAGCAGCCCATTGCTCCCGGCCTTGCGCACAAAATGGCAGAGCGAGATCAGCATGGCCCGCGCGTTGGTGCGGCTGATGCGGGCGGCGATGTCGTACTGGCGCAGCAGCGGCAGCCCGATTTTTTCTCCGCGCAGCCATTGCAGCACCGGCGACTCGGTCGTGCCGGCCTCCGGCTCCAGCCGCGCCAGGCACAGGCGCAGCATCGCGGCGCGGAAATCCTGTGCCAGATGGGCGTCGTCCCACAGGTCGCGGCTGAGCCACTGGTCGCGGCTGCGCGCCAGCAGATTGGGCGCGATGCCGAATTCCCGGGCGAGTTCGGACATCGTCAGGGCGGTGCCGGAACGTGGCCAGGGATAGCCGTTGCGGGCGAACAGGTCCTCGATATAGCGCTGGAGCAATGCGTCCCACGGCAGCGCGCGGGTGATGGCGAAGACCACGTCCTGCAGCATGTGCAGCCGCACGGCGCCGGCGCTGACATGCAGCGGCAGCATGACGTGGCGTTGTGCCAGCGCCGCGGCGGCGTGGCGCAGGCGGGCGAACGCGGCCTCGTCGGCAATGACGAATTTCGCCGCCGCCCCGCCGGCCGGGAGGTATTCGGCGAAATATTCCGGTTCGATGACGTGCAGCCACCGCTCGGTCGGCAGGGCCTGGACGTCGATCACGTCCATCGCGCGCTACTCCGCAACGAACCGGATGGCGTAGTAGTCGTGCTGGGCGCCGATCTCGTCGAACGCCGAGAGCCGCTTGGGTCCCTTGGTTCCGGTCGAGCCGCCCAGCAGGAAGCGGTGGCCGCGCCCGGTGCGCGCGTCCGGCTGGCGGTCCAGTTGCAGCAGATCGACGAGAAACTCCTCCAGCGGATAGTCCGCCGCGGCGACCGGCATGAGCGTGAGCAACTCGTGCAGGTCGGCGAAGGGGACGAGCGGGCCCTCGCCGGGGCGGGTGGGCTGCCAATCCGGGGCGCGGGCGGCGGCGAGCACGACATAGGCGCGGAACAGGCGGTCGAGGAAACTGCGGGCGTTGAAGCGGTTCGGCCGCTGCTGCAGGGCGCGCAGATGGCGGGCCAGAAAGCTCGGCCGGATGCGGCGTTCCAGCTTGCGGCCGATCCGCACGGCCAGGGTGCGCGCCTCCAGCCGCAACGCGAGTGGATAGACGCTGACGCGGCCGTCGCGCTGCACCAGGGTGACGCCGGAAGCGGCGGCGGCGCGCGACAGCTCGTCGAGGAAGCTGCCGCTGGCGAAGGCGGCCGGCAGGTCGATGTCCGGCGCGGCGGTGGACTGGCTCGCCGCGGTTTGCAGCTTCGCGGCGGTGTCCTGCAAGTCGGCGATGGCGGCGGGAAAGCCGGCCACCGCACCCTCCCGCGCCACCTTGCGCAAACGCCGGGCGGCGCGCAGCACCTGCCCCGCCTGCTTCTCCAGGCCGGCGAGATGGTCGTCCCAGGCGGCGAGCGTGTCCTCCAGCGCGGGGGACGGACTGCCGGGCGATTCGGCATCATTCATTGCGGCATTATGGAAGGCGGCGGCGTCCGCGCCAAGGCCGCAATGCAGGCCGCAATGCGGCGGGCGGCGCGATACTTTTACCGGCCGGGACAATCGGGACTCCCCCAGCGATGGAGTCTTGATGTTCAGCGTGCGCTCGCGGCATCAGGGCTGCCGCTTCGAACCATGTGGACCGCGGGCCGGCCCGGCCGCCACAGTTGCCATTGCCGCGCGGGTGCCGGCACGATGGCGGCATGCGAGTCGTCGCTACCTCCAACGACCCGGTGCGGCTGTCGTTCCTGACGGCGCTGCTGGCGGATGCCGGCATCGAATCGATGTTGCTCGACCAGCACATGAGCGCGGTGGAGGGCAGCATCGGCGCCATCCCGCGCCGGCTGGTGGTAGCGACCGAGGACTACGCCCGGGCGCGCCGCGTGCTGGCCGAGGCAGGGGAAGCGTGGGGTGCGCCGGCGTAGGGCGGAGAAGCGCAGCGCGGTCCGCCCCAAGCTGTCGTTGCGAGGAGCGCGGCGTGGGTGTTGGTCAGGTTGAATGGGTGCAAGGGGTCGGATGCGGCGATTCATGCCAGTGGACACTGCTATCGCCGGTTGTGTGGGGAGCGGACCTTCAGGTCCCGGGCGGCACACAAGCCCCCGCTGGCGTTTGCTGCATAAGTCAAGGCTTGTGCGACGTGGGACAGCCACTCCGGCAATGGAGCTACGGGGCGATCAGCTCGGCGAGCTTGGCCGCGACGTCTGCCATTGGATTTTCTGCAGTAGTCAGGCCGCTCCGCGAGCCGAGCAGGGGGCTGACTTCGCGGAGAGCTTCGTACGTCGTGCCGTGCACAATGTGGGGATGAGCCGGTCACCCGCTAGGAGCCTGTCGGACTTAAGCCTTCCACGCAACAATCTACTGAAAGGCAGGCTCACCATGTAGCGAAACTACGAATTCGCCGCGTGACTCGCGCTCCACCGATCGCGGGTATTAGACCGTCATCGCCAGGCCGCCGCTCGCCGGATCGGCGCCGCCATCCAGCCGGCCATCGACGCAACGGATCGCGTGCACCCGGGCGAACTCGTAGCTCTGCGCGTGACGGAGCGTGGCATAGCCCCTTGCCTGCAACGCCCGTTCCGTCGCCCGCGGAATCCGGTTCGACAGCTCGATCGTGTCCGACACCGCGGCGAAGCGCGGCGCCGACACCGCCTGCTGCGCGTCCATGCCGAACTCGATCGCGTTCAGCATCGCCTGGAGATTCCCCATGGTGATGTAGGTCGCGCCCGGCGCCCCCAGCACCAGGAACAGTTTTTCCCCCGCGAACACCATCGTTGGCGACAGCGCCGAGAACCGCGCCTTGCCCGGCTCCAGCGATCCGGGATGCCCCGGCCGCGGATCGAACACCGCCATGGCGCCGTTGTACATGAACCCCAGCCCTTCGGTGACCACGCCGGACGGCTGCCCCAGCGTGTGCGTCAGTGTCACCGCATTCCCCTCGGCATCGACCACACACAGATGCGTCGTGTGCTTGCTCTCCGCGCCGCCGCCGTCGAAGCGCGGCACGTGGGTTTTTTCCCCCCGCCTGATGCGTTCCGCCATGCGCGCCGCATAGTCCTTCGAGGCCAGCACATCGACCGGCACGCGCAGGAAGCGCGGATCGCCGACCTTGGCATCCTTGTCCACGGTGGCGATCTTCATCGCCTCGGCCACCACGCGGATATACTCCGGCGAGTTGTGCCCCAGCGCGCGCAGGTCGAATTGCTCAAGGATGTTCAGCATCTCGATCAGTTGGATGCCGCCGCCGGGCGGGTTGTTGGTGGCTATGCGGTAGAAGCGATAGCTGCCCCAGAGCGGCGGATTCTCCTCCGGTGCACAGCCGGCGAGGTCGTCCAGCGAGAGCAGACCGGCATGGTCCGCCATGTCGGCGGCGATCCGGGCGGCGATCTCGCCGGCATAAAAATCCTCGGCGCCGTGGCTGGCGAGGCGGCGGTAGGTGCGGCCCATATCGGGATTGCGCAGCGACTCGCCCACGGCATAGGGATGTCCGTCGGGTTTGGTGTAGATCTTCCTGGTCGCGGGAAACCGCGTGACGATGCCGATATTGCCGGCCCGCCCGGCACGAGGGGGATGATGCCAGAACTCGCTGACATGCGGCCGCACCAGGAAGCCTTCCTCGCAATAGGCGATGGCGGGTTGCAACAGGTCGCCCAGGCCGCGGGTGCCAAACCGGGACAACGCGGCATCGAACGCGCGCAGTGTCATCGGGGTGGCGATCGACTGGTAGCCGATTTCGTTGACCCGGCCTTGCAGGATGAAGCCCCAGCCGTCGTCCGCCTCGCGCACGATCAGGTCCTGCCACATGTCGGTCCGCGTCGCCGCCGGCGAACGGGCATGAAAATCGATCGTGGTGTGGACGCCGCGCGCCGGCAGATAGAGGTGCAGGCAGCCCATGCCGGCAATGCCGCACATCTGCGGATCCACCGCGGTCTGCACCAGCGCGGCACCGATCGCCGCATCCACCACGTTGCCGCCGGCCCGCATGACGTCGATGCCGGCCTCGACCGCTTCCGGTTGCGCGGCGCAGACCATGCCGTGCGTCATGACCTAGGCTCCTTGCGGTGACTCGCTGGCGGACGTTTCTCCCGTGGGTGCTACTGCTGCTGGGGCCGAGCGTCCAGGCGGCGACGCTGCCGGCGGTGGAGGCGGCCAACGGCATGGTCGTCTCGGCGCAACGGCTGGCGTCGGAAGTGGGCGTCGGCATCCTGAAGCAGGGCGGCAACGCGATCGACGCGGCGGTTGCGGTTGGCTACGCCGAGGCGGTGGTGAATCCGTGCTGCGGCAATATTGGCGGCGGCGGCTTCATGGTCGCGCATCTGGCGGACGGGCGGAATGTCTTCCTCAATTTCCGCGAGACCGCGCCGGCCGCCGCCACGCCCGGCATGTATCTGGACGCGCGGGGCAACGTGGTGCGCGGCGCCAGCCTGCATGGCTGGCGCGCGGTCGCGGTGCCCGGCACGGTGCTGGGGCTCGACACCGCGCTGACGCAGTACGGCACGCTGCCGCGATCCGTCGTGATGGCGCCGGCGATCCGGCTGGCGCGGCGCGGCTTCGTGCTGACCCGCTTCGACACCGACATTCTGCGGCACGCCACGGCAACGTTCCGGCGCGCGCCGAATGTCGCGCGGATCTTTCTGCACGCCGACGGATCGCCGCTGCGGCCGGGCGACCGGCTGGTGCAGCCGGAACTCGCCGCCACGCTGCAGGCGATCGCCGACCACGGCCCGGACGCGTTCTATCGCGGTCGCATTCCGCGCGAGGCCGAGACTGCGTCGCGCGCCGGCGGCGGCATCATCACCGCGGCCGATTTCGCCGCCTATCGCGTGACGCAATCCGCGCCGCTGTCCTGCACCTATCGCGGGTTTCGCTTCCTTTCCGCGCCACCGCCTTCCTCCGGCGGGGTCACGCTGTGCGAGATCCTGCACGTGCTCGCGGGCTACGACATGCGCGCGCTGGGGTTCCATTCGGCGGCGGCGGTGCACGTGATGGTGGAGGCGATGCGGCACGCCTATTTCGACCGCAACACCACGCTTGGCGATCCGGCTTTCGTGACCAACCCGGTGGCGCGGCTGTTGTCGGCGAAGCACGCCGCGGCGATCCGTGCGCGGATCGGCGACCGCGCGACTCCGTCGCGCACGCTGACGCCGGGCACGGCGGCGCACGAACGCACCGAAACGACGCATTATTCGGTGATCGACAAGGCCGGCAACGCGGTTGCGGTGACCTATACCATCAACGGCTATTTCGGCGCCGGCGTGATCGCCGGCGACACTGGGTTCCTGCTGAACGACGAGATGGACGACTTCACCAGCAAGCCCGGCGCAGCGAACATGTTCGGCCTGGTGCAGGGCGAGGCCAACGCCATCGCGCCGGGCAAGCGTCCGCTGTCGTCGATGGCGCCGACCGTGGTGCTGCGCCACGGGCAGGTGTTCCTGGTGCTCGGTTCGCCGGGCGGCGCGCGCATTATCACCATCACGCTGGAGACCGCGCTGAACATCCTGGACTACGGCATGGCGCCGCAGCAGGCGGTGGACGCGCCGCGCTTCCACCACCAATGGCTGCCGGACGAAATATTTGCCGAGCCTTACGCATTGTCGCCCGACACGCAGGCGCTGCTGCGCGCGATGGGCTACCGGATCGTCGAACAGGCGCCCTGGGGCGCGGTGGCGTTGATCGAGGTGGGGCCGCCGCATGCGACCGGCGAGGGCGCGGCAGCTTCGGGCAGCGACGCCGCGGGCGCGCTGCGGCCGGGCTTCTATTACGGCGCCAACGATGCGCGCCGCCCGGCCGGCGCGGCGATCGGGTATTAGACCGAGCGCGTTGGATGTCGGGACAGCGAAATATACACCCCCTCCCCTTGAGGGAGGGGGAGCACTTTACCCCGGCCCACTCAAAGGATTGCTTCGCTCCGCTCGCGATGACACCGTACGCTGGCCCGCCCCGTTCTAAGGCACCCCGTATGCTCTCCCCTGCCCTGCTCGACGAAGCCGCCGCGCTGCTCGATGCCTGCCGCGCGCGCGGGGTCATGCTCGCCACCGCCGAAAGCTGCACCGGAGGACTGATCGTCGCGGCGCTGACCGCCATCGCCGGTTCGTCCGACGTGGTGGATCGGGGTTTCGTTGCTTATTCGAACGAGTCCAAGACCGAGCTCGTCGGCGTCCCCGCCGAACTGATCGCCCGTCACGGCGCGGTCAGCGAGGCAGTCGCGCGCGCCATGGCCGAGGGCGCGTTGGCCCGTTCGCGCGCCGGCATCGCGGTGTCGGTGACCGGCGTCGCCGGCCCGGGCGGCGGCAGCGCGGAAAAGCCGGTGGGCCTGGTATGCTTCGGCCTCGCCCGGCGTGGCGACGACGTTGCCAGTGAGAGCCGGGTCTTTCCCGGCGACCGCACGGCGATCCGCGCGGCGACGGTGGCGCATGCGTTCGGCATGATCCGCGCGCGGCTGTGAACGCCAGGCCGCATCGCCTGCTGGTCGTGCAGCCGTTGCCCGGCATCGGCGACATGGTCTGGCACCTGCCGCATATCCGCGCGCTGGCGCGTCACGCCGGCGGGCCGGTCACGCTGCTCGCCAAGCCGCGCTCGCGTGCCGACGAAATCCTCGCCGCCGAGGACACCGTGCGTGAGATCATCTGGGTGGATCGCAACCCCAAGGGCGCGACCGGCGCGCATGACGGGGTGCTCGGGCTGTGGCGGCTGATCCGCACGCTGCGCGCCGGGCGCTTCGACGCCGCGGTGCTGCTGCACAACAGCGCGACGCTGGCTTTCGCCACGTTGGCGGCGGGCATTCCCTTGCGCCAGGGCTATGGGATCGGGGTGCAGCGCTGGTTCCTCAATCGCGGACCACATTTGACGACGGCGCTCTGGCGGCAAAACCGGCCGCTGCAGCGTGCCAGCTTGTTCCTTACGGCCGCGAACATAGCGATGGACGAGACGGAGCCACGCCTGGCGGTCGCGCCGGCGGCACGGCTGACGGTGCTGCGGCGATTGCAGGATGTGGCGCGGCCGTTCGTGGTGCTCGGCATCGGCAGTTCGGAGCAGACGCGGCAATGGGGCGCGGCGCGCTTTGGCGCCCTGGCACGCGCGCTGATCGATGCGGGCTGGCCAGGCCTGGCGCTGGTCGGCGGTCCGGGCGAGGAACCCCAGCGGCGGGAGATCTGCGCCGCGCTGGCCGGCGATGCCGCGCGCGTTGTGCCGGCGCTCGGTTGGCACCTGGCGGAGACGGCCGCGCTGCTGGCCGAAGCGGCATTCTATGTCGGCAACGATACCGGAATGATGAACATGGCCGCCGCGGTCGGCACCCGCGCCTACGCGCTGTTCGGCACAACGCCGGCGCTGCGCCACAGCGCGCACATCGTGCCGGTCACGGCGCCACCGGGCGGGCCGATCGACGGGGTTGCGCGGGTTTCGCTGGAAGCCGTCCTCGCGGCCATCGAGCGCGATCGTGGCTCGCTGGGGCAGCGTGAGAATGGCCGCGGTGCATGCGGGCGGGAGCGTAGGCGCGGGATCTGAGCCGGTCATATGCACAGCGGCAGGGTTCGTGAAGCGACGCACTCCGTGGCCGCATGATCCGTGTCGTTCCGGCTTGCCTAACGTCAGCTTGCGGGACGGGCGCGCACGCTCCGCGGAATCGCCATCGGCGCAACATTCGCATATACAAGTTGCAACGGCCGGCGGCATGGCCGACATGGCTGCGAACACCACGGTGGAACGGAAACGAAACGATGACCCACAGGCGATACTGGATCTATTTTCTGCTATTTTTGTTCAACGTGATTTGCTACCTCGACCGCATCAATATGTCGGTCGCCGGCAGCTCGATCGCGCGGGAATTCGCGCTGTCACCGGTCGCCCTGGGCTATCTGTTCTCGTCATTCCTCTGGGCCTACGTGGTGATGATGCTGCCCAGCGGCCGGCTGGTGGACAGCCTGGGGGCCCACCGCATGGCGGCGATCGGCGCCGCCGCCTGGTCGATCGCCCAAATGCTCAGCGGCACCGCAACCGGATTCGTTACGCTACTGCTCACACGCCTCGGTCTGGGCGTGGGCGAAGCGCCGACATTTCCGGTCAGCTATCGCAGCGTGCGCGACTGGGCGCCCGCCACCGAGCGAGGCCTGGCGGTCGGCTGCATCCAGGCGGGAACGCTGCTTGGCCCGGCGCTCAGCGCGCCGGCGGTTGCCTGGCTGATCGCCGCGACTTCTTGGCGCTGGTCGTTTGTCGTCACCGGCGCGATCGGCCTGGTCTGGGTCGCGGCATGGCTGGCGTTCGTATCGACACCGGAGCAGACGAGCTGGCTGCCGGAACAGGAGCGGCGGCGCATCCTGGCGGAGCGTCACGCCGGCGAGGCAACGACGGCGCATGGCGGCATCGGCTATCGCGGGCTGCTGCGCTCGCCGTCGATGTGGGGCCTGGCGATTTCGCAAGGCTGCGGGGTTTACACGGTGTATCTCTACCTGAGCTGGCTGCCCAACTATTTGCAAACCGCGCGCCACTTGTCGCTGGTGCAATCGGGCCTGTTCACATCGGTGCCGTTCTTCGCCGGCGCGGTGGTGATCATCCTCGCCAACTGGATCGGCGATTGGATCCTCACGCCGCATACGAGGCGCAGCGGCGGCAGGCGCATCGTCGTGGTGGCGTGCCTCGTGCTGTCCGCCCTCGGCATGGCAATCCCGTTCGTCAACTCGCTGACGCTGTTGGTGATCCTGACCATCTTCCCGGTGAGCTTCGGCGGCACCGCCACGGCAACCAATGCGGCGCTGTGCAACGATCTGTTGCGTTCGCAGGCGGACAGCGGCCGGGCGTTCGCCTTCATGGTGCTGGGCGGCAACGTGTTCGGCCTGCTGGCGCCGATCGTCACCGGCTATATCGTGCAGGCGACCGGCAGTTTTTCCTCCGCTTTCATGCTGGCCGGCGTTCTGTCGTTGATCGGCGCCGCGGTGTCGCTCACGCTGACCCGCCACACGCTCGGCGAACCGGCGCCGGTTGCAGTCGGCTCCGGGCTGGCGCGTGGCTGAGGCAGCGCCCAGAAATGAGTGAGCCGGTCGTCATGGGACGGAAGCGGCAGCGGCGGCGACATCACTTGAGTCGGTTAATTCCCGACAGGAGCCAGGCGCGGCCTAAACCTCTCCCGCGGCACCGCCCTCGCAGTCCGCCAATCACGCAAAATGGGACGCCGCCATGAACCAGGACCTGCGCGATCGGATCGGCATCGATGTCGGCCGCAAGCTGAAGCTGGAGGACGCGATCGCCTGGGCGGCGCGCCACGGCGTGCGGTACATCGACGTTGAGCTCGACACCGGCGCCAACGCCTTCACCAGCTTCGATGCACCGCGGGCCGCGGGAATTCGCGACGCCTGCGCGCGCGCCGGCGTTCACCTCGGCTTGCACACCTCATCGGCGGTGAACGTCGCCGAATACGCGCCGCTGCTGGCGGAGGCCGCCGACGCCTACCTGCGTGCCTATATCGACGCAGCGGCGATGCTCGGCGCCGGATGGGTCGTGGTGCATGCCGGATTTCATTTCACCGCGGACGTGCAGGAGCGCATGCAGGCCGGGCTGGAGCGGCTGCGGCGCATGGCGACCCGCGCGGAGGCAAACGGCGCGCTGCTACTGCTGGAAAATCTCAACAAGGAGCCGGCCGGCGCCGAGATCCATTACCTGGCCCACACGCTGGAGGAATGGCGCTGGTATTACCAACGCATCGACTCGCCTGCGCTCGGCCTGTCGTTCACCGCCAACCACGCGCATTTGGTGCCGGAGGGTGTGGCCGGCTTCGTCGATGCGATGCCGGTGGGGCGCGTGGCCGAGGTCCGGCTGGCCGATTGCTTCCGCAACGGCCACGAACAGCACCTGCGCCCGGGCGAGGGCGATTTCGATTTCCCCGACCTGTTCCGGCGGCTGGAGGCAAAGGGTTTCAACGGCCACTACATGAACGCGTTCGGCTCGCTGGACGACATGCTGGCAGGGCGCACGAAGCTAGTGAACCTGGCCCGCTTCAGCCGCTGATAACGACATGTCGCCGCCGATTACGTTGCCACCACGCCAAGTGCGCGCCGCAGCCGCAGTATGGCGCTGTCAAGCTCGGTTGGGTTCAGACTGGCAAACCCGAGGCGCGCGGCACGGACAGATCGATCGGTGATCGCGAAGGCACTGCCGGGGAGTATTTTGACACCCCTGGCGCGGGCTGCGACGGCGAGCGCTTCCATGTCGATATCGCCGGTGAATTTCACCCAGATCGCGAGCCCGCCATTGGGCAGAGTGAATTGCACCTGCGCACCAAAACGCTCGGTGAGGAGTTGCGCCATCATGTGGCGGCGCTCGGCATAAAGCCGCATCGCCTTGCGGGTGTGGCGGTGGATTTCGCCATCGGCAATGAGCTCGGAAATCGCCAACTCGGTGACCGGGTCGCCCTGCCGGTCGATCATCATGATCTCGCCGGCAGCACGATCGACGAAGTCCTTGGGCGCAGCGATGTATCCGAGGCGCAGGCTCGGCGCAAGAAGTTTCGACATCGATCCTATATAGACGACCTTGCCCCAGGGATCAAAGCTCGCGATCGGCAACATCGGCTGACTGACAAAATGGAATTCATGATCGTAATCATCCTCGACAATGGCGAAACCGAATTGCTCCGCCAGCGCCAGTAGCCGCCAGCGCCTGTCCGGTTTCAAAAGAACCGTCGTCGGGAACTGGTGGTGCGGCGTAACATAAACGACACGGACGCGCTTCTTGCGGCACGTCGCTTCCAGTTCATCGATCTGCATCCCGTCCTCGCCGACACCGACCGACACCACCTCGGCGCCGACCGCGCGGAATGCCTCGCGAGCCGGCGGATAGCACAGCTCCTCCATCACGACGGCGTCGCGCGGTCCGGCGAGGATGCGGCTGGTGAGATAGATCGCCATCTGGCTGCCGCGGGTCAGGCATATGTTGTCGGGCGTCGTCGTGAGGCCGCGCTCGACGTTGAGCATGACGGAAATCGACTGCCGCAAGGCCAGCGTGCCGCGTGGGTCGCCGTAGCCCAGCCGGTTATGCTGCGCGGACTGGGTCAGCGCCGAGCGATAAGCACGGCTGAACGCGGCGGCCGGCATATGGCGCGTGTCCGGCGCGCCGTCGTCGAACAGCAGCAGGTTTCTTTCCGGCAGAAAGGCCGGAATGTCCGGTGCCGCGCCGAGCATGCGGAAATCCGGACGGTCCGGCATCGGTCCCGGCCGGCGGCGCGACGATTCTCCGTTCAGCTCCTTCAGTACCGGTAGTTCGGCGGACACGAACGTGCCGCGCGTGCGGCCGGCATTGACCCAACCTTGTGCAGCCAGTTCGTCATAGGCTTCGATCACCGTCTTGCGGTTGACCCCGAGGCTTTCGGCGAGCGACCGCGTGCCCGGCAGCGCGCTGCCCGGGGCCAATCTGCCACGGCGGATCTCCTCGATCAGCGCATGCGCGACCTGCAGATAGACCGCGGTGCGGCCGCCGTGGCGGATGACGACGTTGAGGCTCCATGGGCGGAGCAGGTGGACCCCCTAGCATATAAAAACTGGACGTTCTGGCTGGACCACCGCAGGATATAGGCTCTCCCGCAGAAAGGTAAAACAAGTTTTGCAGGGAGGGGCGCCGCACCCCGATACGGCGCGGGCCGACGCCGGAGTATTCCTGGCAGGCTGTCCCATGACACACTCACGCTTGAGGCCAAGCTGCCTCAACTTCTTCGAATTGCTTGCGCAGGCCGTGGCCCTCATCTCGCCGACCATGACGGCGGCGCTGATCATCCCGGTCATGTACTCGAACACCGGGGACTGGAGCTGGCTGTCCTACGCCCTGGGGACGGTCATGCTGCTGTTCGTCGCATACAACCTCAACCAGTTCGCGCGACGGTCCGCCACGTCCGGCTCGATGTATGCCTATACCTGCCGCGGCCTCAACGTGACCGCGGGCGCGATCAGCGGCTGGGCGTTGATCTGGGCCTATCTCGGCATCTCGATGGCCGGCGTGACCGGCGCGTCGATCTTCGCCGAAGCCCTCCTCGGCATGGTCGGCCTGCATCTCCCCTTCGTCCTGCTGTTCGGGGTCTGCGTCCTGATCGCGTGGTATTGCGCGTGGAAGAACGTCCAGCTCTCGGCCCTGTTGATGCTGGTCCTGGAAGGCATCTCGGTGTCGTTCATCCTGCTGCTATGCGTCATCGTACTGTTCCAGCACCATTTCGTCGTGGACCGCGCGCAGTTCACCGTCAGCACGCTGCCCTGGTCGAGCGTTGGCCTGGGCGTCGTGGTGGCGATTTTCAGCCTCGTCGGGTTCGAATGCGCGACGGCGTTCGGTGACGAGGCGAAAGACCCGCTCAAGACGATCCCGCGGGCCGTCATGCTGAGCCTGATCCTCGCCGGCGGGTTCTTCGTCTTCGTCACCTACATCGAGGTCATGGGGGTGCGCGGCTATTCCATCACCCTCGACAAGATCGACGCACCGCTCAATGTGCTGGCGACGCTCGCACACGTGCCGGCGCTTCAGGTACCGCTCTCGCTGGGGGCGATGGTCAGCTTCTTCGCTCTCTGCCTCTCCTGCGTCAACGCGGGCGGGCGGGTCATCTACGCGATGGGGCGGCACGGCATCTTCCACGCTGCGACGGCACTGTCACACGAGAAGAACGAGACACCCCACGTCGCCGTCACGTTGATGGCGCTGCTGGCCTTCGCAGTGCCGGCGGCCGCCGTGATCGGCGGCGTGGCGCCGCTCGACTGCTTCAACTATGTCGGCACGTGCGCCGCCTTCGGCTTCATCGTGGCCTATGCCCTCGTCACCGTTGCGGCTCCGGTTTACCTGAAGCGGCTTGGCGAACTGAAGGGAACCGACGTCGCGGCCTGCGTGGCGGCCCTGGTGCTGCTGGCGGTCCCGGCGGTAGGCAGCGTCTATCCGGTCCCGGACCCGCCAGTGAACTACTTCCCCTACCTGTTCCTGGTCTATCTCGCTGCGGGCATCGGCTGGATTCTCTTCTTCTACCGCCGCACGCCGACGGCCGCTGCGCTGGTGCAAGCGGACCTCGACCGGATCCACAGCCAGTACTTGGGCACCGGCTCGGTGGAACCGGCGGTGGCGGCCAGCATGCCCAGCGCTTGACCGACCCGCTGCTGAGATACCGCGAGCCCGATGCCAAAGCTGGATTGGCGTCGGGCCGTCGGTTTTATTCGTGCGTGTAGCGTCGGCCGATGGTACACCGGCGAACCGGTGAACCGCAGCCGATGCCTGCAAGACGGGTGCATGGACGTGGATTTGCTTACCACCTTCGGCTTGTTTGCCGTCTCGGCGATGCTGGTCTGTTATGCACTCGAAGAGAAGAGCCATTGGTTCGTCCTGGCATTCGCCGGCTCGTGCGTGCTGGGGTCCACCTATGGTTTCCTGCAAGGCGCATGGCCATTCGGACTGGTGGAAGCGGTCTGGGCACTGATCGCGCTGCGCCGGTGGCGCAGGATCGCGTGAAAAAAGAGCAGTACCAGATGAGTGAGGTGGCGTTGTGACTGATGCCGTGGTGAAGGAGGTCATGACGTTCCCGGTCAAGGGAGCACGGGGCCGGCGTCCCGACGCCCTCATCATCGACACGGCGGTCGGCGTGCAAGGCGATCGCCGCTTCGCCATCAAGCGCAGGTCCGACCAGCCGGATGTCTGGGCGCCCAAGGTCCACTTTCGTGTCTGCATGAACACGCCGGAGATGGCCGCGCAAACCCCAGAGTTCCGCGATGGACATGAAGCTTCCGGGTCGGCGGCTGAACTCGACCGACGCTGGCTCGGGAAGGTCGCGGCCGCACTCGGTGAGGCAGACGTGGCGCCGCTGGATACCAAGGGCGCCTATAATCTCGTTGACACCAATCCGCATGTCTATGGACCGACCGTATCGTTCCTGAACCTGGCCTCCGTCCGCGCGCTGGAGACCGAGACCGGTTGGTCAATCGATCCGGAACGGTTCCGCATGAATGTATGGTATGACGACGGCCAGCCGTTTTCCGAGCTCGCCTGGGCCGACAGCTTTCCCGGGACCCGGCAGATCGCCGTCGGCACGTTGCGTTTGCGCATTCAGGACGCCTGCGAACGCTGCCTTGCGATCGAAGCAAACCCCGCGATTGGGCGACGCGACCTCCGGTTGCTCGACGCGCTTGAAGCGATGCTGCGGAATCGGGGTTATACGGGATCGCCCCATCGCGGCGTTTTCCACGTCATGGGGTTTCTCGCGACCCCACTGGGCTGCGATACGATAACCCGGGGACAGCCAATCCGACCGCTGGACTGAACGGCCTCGCCCATCAATGTCGGGCCCGGCCAAAATGCACCGGTTGTGCCACGGCGCGCCGCCGCGTCATAGTCCGCGGATGCGGGGCGCGGCGATCGCCATGGGCGGTACAGCCGCCGCGCCGGCGGCGCTGTCGCAGGAGGGAGGCAAGCATGAGCATGACGGTGCATGACCATTCGCGTTGGGGCGCCGCCGACCAGATCGGCGCCGGCAACCTGCTGACCGTGGAAAAGCGCCTGGCGGCGCTGCGATCCGTGCGCGAGGGCCGCGTCTATGACGTCAGCCATGAAATCGGCATGGGCGCGCCGTTCCTGGTGCCGAACCAGACGCCGTTCCTGCTGTCGATGTGGGCGACCTGGCGCGACAGCATCAGGCGCCGCCGCCTGACCGGTGCCACCAACGACGCCGGCGCCAATGTCGAGCGCATCGAGATGACCGCGCATGTCGGCACGCATATCGACGCGCTCGGGCATTTCTCGAAGGGCGACCGGCTGTATAACGGCTTGTCCGCCGCCGATACGGTGACCGACTGGGGGCTGGAAAAGCTCGGCATCGAGCATGCACCGCCGATGATCACGCGCGGCGTGTTGCTCGACGTGGCGGGGCTGGACGGCGCAGCGCACCTCGATCCCGGGCGCGTCGTCACGCCGGACGAACTGGCGCGCGCCGCCGATGCGGCGAAGCTGGCGATCGAACCAGGCGACATCGTGCTGATCCGCACCGGCTGGGGCCGCTATTTCGGCACCGACAACGCGCGCTACCTCGCCGGAGAGCCGGGCATCGACGCGCCCGCCGCGCGCTGGCTGACGCAACAGGGCGTGGTGGCGATCGGCTGCGACAACATGGCGGTGGAAGTGCTGCCCAACCCGGATCGCGGTTTGTCGATGCCGGTACACCAGCACGCGCTGGCCGAGGCCGGCGTGTACCTGATCGAGAACCTCGCACTGGACGAACTGGCGCGCGACGGGTTGACGCGGTTCTGCTTCATCCTGCTGGCGACGAAGTTCCGCGGCGCAACGGGCAGCCCGGTGCGGCCGGTGGCGCTGGTGTAGCCAGTGCTGCCCGCCGTTGTCTTGCTTTTCCGCTGTCAGGGTGGGCACGAAGGTCTATATTCGCCGTGACCCAGGCGACCGCCGCCGTCCGGCTGCCCAATGGAATGTGGTATGGTTTCAACCCCGCGGGACGCGCTCGAAGCACCGAAGCTGGTGACACTGGGACTGGCCGGACTTACCCTTTTCTGATGAAATATTACGAAAGCGCTGGGGTACAAGTAGGTATCCCCCGGCAGAGCCGGGGGCTTTAGAATGTTGGCCGCTCAAAGCGGCCGGGGGTCGCTGACGCGGCCCCAGGAGTTGTGAGCCGCTGAAAGCGGCTATCGGGGGCGCTGACGCGACCCCGGATTTATGCGGCCACTG
>DATLQW010000211.1:0-28963 GCA_035535035.1 Acetobacteraceae bacterium | reverse complement strand
TGCCGACCGTCCTGATCGTCGATGACGACGCGGCCCTGCGCGAGGGGCTGGCCGAGACGCTGGCCGATCTCGGCCACCGCGCCGAGCAGGCGGCCGACGGCCTGGCCGCGCTGGCGCGGGTGGCGCGGGGCGGGGTGGACGCGGTGCTGCTCGACCTGCGGATGCCGGGGATGGACGGCATCGAGGTGCTGCGCCGCCTGCGCGCGCGCCCCGACGCGCCGCCGGTCGCGGTGCTGACCGCGGTTCCGACGGCGGCCAACACCATCGAGGCGATGCGGCTCGGCGCCGTCGATCACCTCGCCAAGCCGATCGGCCGCGACGACCTCGCCGCCCTGCTCGCCCGCATGTTCCCCGCCGCCGCGCCGGCCGCGGCGGCACCGGCGGCGACGGGTTCGGAGGACATCGTCGGCGGCTCGGCGGCGCTGCGGGAGGTGCAGAAGGCGATCGGCATGCTCGCCGACAGCGACGCCACCGTGCTGCTGACCGGGGAGACCGGCACCGGCAAGGAAGTCGTCGCCCGCGCCATCCATCGCCACGGCCGCCGCGCCGCGCGCCCCTTCGTCGCCATCAACTGCGCCGCCATCCCCGGCGAACTGCTGGAGAGCCAGTTGTTCGGCCATGCCCGCGGCGCGTTCACCGGCGCCATCGCCGACCGCGCCGGCAGCTTCCGCGAGGCCGATGGCGGCACGCTGTTTCTCGACGAGATCGGCGACATGGACCTTGCCTTGCAGGCCAAGCTGCTGCGCGTGCTGCAGGAGCGCGTGGTCATGCCGCTCGGCGGCAAGCCGGTCGCGGTCGATGTGCGCATCCTCGCCGCCACGCATCGCGACCTGGAACGCGCCGCGCGCGAGGGGAAATTCCGCGAGGACCTCTATTGGCGGCTCGGCGTGGTGCCGCTCGCGCTGCCGCCGCTGCGCGAGCGGCTGGCCGACATCGTGCCGCTGGCCGAGCATTTTCTGTCGCTGTCGGCTTCGGGCGGTGCGGCGAAACGCCTGTCATCCGGTGCCGCGGCGCGGCTCCTGTCGCATCCCTGGCCGGGCAACGTGCGCGAATTGCGCAACGCGATGGAGCGCGTCGCGGTGCTGGCGCGGCGGCCGGTGATCGGGCCGGAGGACCTCGATTTCCTGCACGCGCCGGCCGAGGCCGGCGCCGCGCCCGACTGGCTGGACGGCGATCTGCCCATGGCGGTCGCGCGGCTGGAGGAGGCGATGATCCGCCGCGCGCTGGCCGCCGCCCAGGCCAACCGCGCGGAAGCGGCACGGCGGCTCGGGATTCATCGGCAATTGCTCTATGAGAAGATGAAGAAATACGGGATCGAGTGAGCGCGGGCGAAACCCTCACCCGGCGCTGCGCGCCACCCTCTCCCGCAAGCGGGAGAGGGGAAGATCATGGCGCGATCTTGCTTGTTGCTCCCTCTCCCGCTTGCGGGAGAAGGGTGGGGTGAGGGTCTCTCAGCCCCCGGCCGCGTCCAGCGCCTGCGCCAGATCGGCGAGGATGTCGTCGATATGCTCGATGCCGATCGACAGCCGCACATAGCCGGGTGAGACGCCCGTGGCCGCCTGTTCCTCGGTGGTCAGCTGCGAATGCGTGGTGCTCGCCGGATGGATCGCGAGGCTCCGCGCATCGCCGATATTGGCAACGTGGTACAGCAGCTTCAGCGAATCGATGAAGCGCCTGCCGGCGTCCGCGCCGCCCGCGAGTTCGAAGCCGACGAGCCCGCCCTGGCCGCGCGGCAGGTATTTCGCCGCCCATTCGGCGTCGCGCCCGGTCAGCGTCGAGGGATGGATCACCCGCGTCACCTCGTTGCGTGCCGCAAGGAACTTGGCGACGGCGAGGGTATTCTCGCAATGCGCGCGCATGCGCAGCGCCACCGTCTCGACGCCCTGCAGGATCAGGAACGCATTGAACGGGCTGAGCGCCGCGCCGAGATCGCGCAGCAGCACGACGCGCGCGCGGATGATGTAGGCGATCGGGCCGAGCGGCTTCACCGCCTCCACCCACACGGCGCCGTGATAGCTGCGGTCGGGCTCGTTCAGCAGGGGCTGGCGCGACGCATGTGCCGCCCAGTCGAAATTGCCGCCATCGATGATGACGCCGCCGATCGAGTTGCCGTGCCCGCCGAGATATTTGGTCAGCGAATACAGCACCACCGCCGCGCCATGGTCGAACGGGCGGACCAGCAGTGGCGCCGCGGTGTTGTCCATGATCAGCGGGATGCCGAGCGGGCGGCCGATCGCGGCGACCTCGGCGATCGGGAACGGCCGCAGCTTCGGGTTCGGCAGCGTCTCCGCGTAGTAGGCGCGCGTGCGGTCGTCGGTCGCGCGGGCGAAGTTCTCCGGATCGGACGGATCGACGAAGCGCACCGTGATGCCCTGGTCGCGCAGCGTGTTGGCGAACAGGTTCCAGGTGCCGCCATAGAGATCGGTGGAGGCGACGACGTTGTCGCCGGCGCGGGCGAGGTTCTGCACCGCGAACGCGCTCGCCGCCTGGCCGGAGGCGACCGCCAGCGCGGCCACGCCGCCCTCCATCGCCGCCAGCCGCTGCTCCAGCACATCGGTCGTCGGGTTCATGATGCGCGTGTAGATGTTGCCCAGCTCGCGCAGGCCGAACAGGTTGGCGGCATGCTCGGTGCTGTCGAACTGGTACGACGTGGTCTGGTAGATCGGCACCGCCACCGCGTTGGTCGCGGAATCGCGCCGCCATCCCGCATGCAGTGCCAGCGTCTCCGGATGCTTCGACATGCTTTGCCCTCCCGATCAGGGGCCGGACTATACAGCAGGCGGCGTTGGCGTGAAGCGTCGCATCAAGATGGCAATAAATTCATGCCGGCACGACCCGCCGCGACCGGACCTTGCCGCGCCGGCCCGCCGATCGGAAGGACTTTCTCCGTGCGCCGCTATGCCGCCGCACGCTGCCGCAGCACCGCCCGGCCCTTGCGCAGCGCGTCGGCCATCGTCTCGGCTGGCATCGCACCAGAGAAAAGCCCGTAGCCGTCGAGGAAGAACGACGGCACGCCGTTCACGCCCGCCTCGCGTGCCGCCTGGTCGGCCGCGCGCATCTCCTGCGCCGCAACGTCGCCGGCGAGGAATGCCGCCACCGCGTCGCGATCCAGCCCGGCGCGCGCGGCGCAGTCGGCCAGCACGGCGGCGTCGCCGATGTCGCGGCCCTGGATGAAATACGCCTCGAACACCGCCTCCATCGCCGCGTCCTGCACTCCGTTCTGGCCGGCGAACCAGATCAGCCGGTGCGCGTCGATGGTGTTCGGCGTGCGCAGCATCAGGTCCTGGCGGAACGGCAGCCCGACATTCGCCGCGGCCTGCGCAACGCGCGCGTCCGCCTCACGCATCCGCTCGGTGCTGCCGAATTTCCAGGCCCGATAGGCGGCGCGGTCGCGGCCTTCCTTCGGCATGTCGGGATTGAGTTGGAACGGATTCCAGTGCACCGAGAAATGCAGGCCGTCCCGCGCCAGCATTGCCAGGGCGCGTTCGAGCTGGCGCTTGCCGACATAGCACCACGGGCAGATCGCGTCGGAAACGATGTCGATGCGGGTTCCCGCCGACGCCTCGGTGCGCATGTCTGCCGCCGTGCTTGCCGGCACCTCGCAGCCGTCCGGGCCGCATGCCGAAGCCTGTTGCGTCATGTCGTCCATGGCCTGATCCTCCTTCGGATTGCGCAGAAGATGGGGGCAATCGTCGCGTTGCGCCAGGGGCTGCCGGCGGAACCGCGGCGGCTACCCCGCCTCATACGCGGCCTGCACCAGGTCCATCGCCGCGGCCATGTCGCCGAGGTCCGCGATGGGGTTTTCGCCGGCCTGCACCCGGCGCAGCGTGTCGCGCACGAAGTGCGGATAGAAGAACACGTTGGTGAGCGGCATCTGCCGGGTCTCGCGCCGGCGGTCGTTGCCGACGATTTCCAGCGTTTGGTTGTCGCGCGCGGCGAAATAGTGGCCTTCCGTGCGGATGCTGTAGTGCATGTCGAACACCGAGTTCGGCGCGGGGTAAAGGTATCCGGTCTCCACCATGCAGGTCGCGCCGCCGCCGCGCAGCAGCACCGCGGCGTGGTCCTCGATCGTCAGGTGCGCGGTGTGGTTCGACATCGCCGCGCCCACCACTTTCAGTTCCGCGTTGTTCAGCAGCACACGGCAAAGATCCAAGTGGTGCACGCCAAGATTGAGCAGGGGACCGCCGCCGGAGGTCGAGCGGTCGAGCATCCAGGGGACGCGCTGCTGGTGGTAGCGGTCCACCATGCCGCCGACGAACTTGAACATGATGTATTGCAGCGCCTCGCCGGCGGCGACGTCGCGGATCGTGTCGATCAGCGGACAATAACGCAGCACGAAGGGCACCGCAACGAACAGGCCGGCCTGGGCGGCGCGCGCGGCAATGTCGTGCACTTCGGCACTGTTGATGCCGCAGGGCTTTTCCATGGCGAAGGGTATCTTCTGCGCGATCAGGAACCGCGCCTCCTCCGCCATGTCGCAGTGGCGGCCGAGCGCGAAGGCGAAGTCCGGCCGCAGCGTGGCGCACATCTCGCGATAGTCGATGAAGGCGGCACACCCGGCTTTCGCCGCCACCGGCGCGGCGCGCGCCGGATCGGGATCGCTGACGCCGACAATCGTTACGTCCGATTGCCCCAGCGCGGGGTCAAGATAGAACGGCGTATGCCAGTGCGACACGCCGATCAGCACGATGCGCATGCGTTTCCCTCCTTTTGCCGCGGTCCGGCAGGGCGCATGGTAGGCATTCGGGCGCCGGAGGGAAACGCGGACATGCTGACGCTGTCGGAGAATTTCCGGGCGCTGTTCTACGCGCCGTTCTATGCCGCGTTTGCCATCGGCGCCTATCAGGCCGAGGGCGTCGCGGTGACGTTGCGGCCGTCACCCGATCCGGCCGGCACCGCGGCCGATCTGCTGGCCGGCAAGGTGGATGCGATGTGGGGCGGGCCGTTGCGCGTGTTGCTGACCCGCGCGGCGGATCCCGACTCGGACGTCGTGTGCTTTTGTGACGTTGTGGCGCGCGATCCGTTCTTCGTCGTCGGTCGCGCGCCGCGTGCCGATTTCCGCTTGGGCGACCTTGCCGGGGTGCGGTTCGCGTCGGTCGTCGAGGTGCCCACGCCGTGGCTCTGCCTGCAGGACGACCTGCGCCGCGCCGGGATCGATCCGGCCGCGCTGAACCGCGTCAGCGGCCCGGGCATGGCGGCGAATGCGGCGGCACTGCGCGCCGGCACGCTGGACGCGGCGCAGTTGTTCCAGCCTTATGTCGAGGAATTGGTGGCGGAGGGGGCCGGCCATATCTGGTACGCGGCGGCATCGCGCGGCTTGACGGCCTATACCACGCTGGTTGCCCGCCGGGCCGTGCTGGCGGCGCGGCGTGACGAATTCGCCGCCATGGTGCGCGGCATGCGCCGCGCTCTGGGCTGGATGGCGGTGGCGCCGGGCACGGAGGTGGCGCGCATGCTCGCGGCATTCTTCCCCGACGTGCCGCCGCCGATCTTCGCCGCGGCGATCGAGCGTTATCGCGCGCTGGGTCTCTATGCGCCGGACCCGGTGCTGCGCCGCGAGGGGTTCGACCGGCTACAGGCGGCCATGCTGTCGGGTGGCGCGCTGCAACACGCCATCCCGTTCGAATCCTGCGTGGACAATACCCTGGCGGAACATATCTGACGCACGCCTCTCCCGCTCCGCCGGCGAGGCATGACAGTTACGCCACGTCCTCCGCCAACTTGTCCAGGTAATGCGCCGGATCGCCGAACAGCCGCTCGATCGCCATGCAGCGGCGGAAATAGTGCCCGACGGCGTATTCCTCCGTCATGCCGATGCCGCCATGCATCTGGATCGCACTCTGCGAAACGTAGCGCCCCGCCTGCCCGACCCCGACCTTCGCCATGGCGATTTTTCGGGCCCGTTCGGCGGCCTCCGGATGGTCCACCATCATCGTCGCCAGCATCGCCATGCTGCGGCCCTGTTCCATCGTCATGAACATGTCCGCCAACCGATGCTGCACCACCTGATAGCTGCCGATCGGCTTGCCGAATTGCTCCCGGGTCTTGCTGTATTCCAGCGTCATGGCGTGCATCGCTTCCATCGCGCCGACCGCTTCGGCGGCGGTGGCGGCAATGCCGGCTTCCACCACGCGCCGCACGATCGGCAGCCCCGCGCCCACCTCGCCCAGCACGTCGGCATCGGCGACCGTCACGTTCGACAACGCGACATCGGCAGCACGCTGCTCGTCGCGCGTGGCGTAGCCGCGGCGCGCCACCCCGGAAGCGGTCGTATCGACCAGGAACAGTGTGATGCCGGCGGAATCATAACGATCGCCGGACGTCCGCGCGCTGAGTACCAGCCGGTCCGCGGCATCGCCGTGAACCACCACCGATTTCGCCCCGTCCAGCACCCAGCCGCCGCCGTTGCGCTTCGCCGTGGTGACCACGTCGGTCAGGTCGTAGCGCGCCTGCCGCTCGGAATGCGCGAAGGCGAGCTTCATGCGCCCTTCGGCGATCGCCGGCAGGATTTCCGTCCGCTGCGCATCGCTGCCGGCAACCCGCAACGCGGTGCCGCCGAGCACCACTGTCGCGAGATACGGCTCCAGGATCAGCGCGCGGCCGAACGCCTGCATCACCAGCATGATCTCCTGCGCGCCGCCGCCGAACCCGCCGTACTCCTCGGCGAACGGCAGGCCGAGCAAACCGAGCTCGGCGTATTGCGACCACAGCGCGGGAGAAAAGCCCTCCGGGGCCTGCAAATAACCCTTGCGCTGTTCGAACGCATAGCGGTCGCCCAGCAGCCGGGTGATGGTATCCTGCAGCAGCCGCTGCTCGTCGGAGAGGTCGAAATCCATCAGAGCCCCAACACGGCTTTGGTGAGAATGTTCTTCTGGATTTCGTTCGTGCCGCCATAGATCGACGCGGCGCGCAAGAACAAGTAACTGCCGGTGGACGCGCTGGCGGCTTCCAGCATGTCGTCCGGCTCGTTCATCGCTTCGAGTTCCTCGGCCCAGACCGGCATCGACAGCGGTCCGGCGACGTCCATCGCCAGTTCGGTGGTCGCTTGCAGCAGTTCGGTGCCCTTCACCTTCAGCACCGAGGACAGCGGATCCGGTCGCCCGCTGCCCTTTGCCTTGTCGTATGCCGAAACGACGCGGTACTGGGTGATCTCCAGCGCCTGCATGTCGATTTCCAACTGTGCGACGCGCTGGCGGAATGCCGCGTCCTGGATCAACGGGCGGCCGTTGGCGTTGACCTCGTGCGCCATCGCTTTCGCCGCCTTCACCCGCTCCTTCGACTTGCCCAGCCGGGCAATGCCGGTGCGTTCGTTGCCCAGCAGGAACTTCGCCACGTCCCAGCCCTTGTTCTCTTCGAACACGCGCATGCTCACCGGCACCTTCACATCGTCGAAGAACACCTCGTTCAGGTGATGGCTGCCGTCGATCGAGATGATCGGCCGAACGGTGATGCCCGGGGTCTTCATGTCCACCAGCAGGAAGGAGATGCCCTCCTGCCGCTTCGCCGCATTCGGGTTGGTGCGAACCAGCAGGAAGCACCAGTCGGCATGATGCGCGGTGGAGGTCCAGATCTTCTGGCCGTTCACCACATAGGTGTCGCCGTCGCGCTTCGCCGAGGTCTTCAACGAGGCGAGGTCCGATCCGGCACCCGGTTCCGAAAACCCCTGGCACCACCAATCATCCAGATTGGCGGCGCGGGGGAGAAAACGGCGCTTCTGTTCGTCCGTGCCGAACTGGATCAGCACCGGGCCGATCATGGTGATGTTGAACGACGAGAGCTCCGGCGCCGGCGCGACCTGGTTCTCCTCCAGGAAGATCATCTTCTGGATGGCGGTCCAGCCCGGCCCGCCCCATTCCGTCGGCCAGGACAGGCCGGCCCATCCCTTGTGGTTGAGAATGCGCTGCCAGCGCACGGTGTCTTCCTTGCGCGGGCCGTGGCCGAGCCGCATGCGGTCGCGAATGTCGGTCGGCAGGTTGTCGCGGATGAAGGCACGGACTTCCTCGCGGAAGGTGGTTTCCTCCGGGGTGAAGCGCAGGTCCATGGTCGGTTCCTCCCTACTCGCGGGTAAGGTTACCCGGCCGTGGGTCTGGCGCGCAACTTTGGACGGTGCGCGAGTGGCAGGCGGTGCTCTGGGTTCGTTATATTATCGGGTGCGGCCTTTCCAACCTGCGCGAGCACCGCGGTGGCGAAATGCCGATCCGCCCCGGTGTGGTCCCCGTCGGGGGGATCGCCGAGGCTGGGGTCAGGCATTGGCCGGCGCACCGGTCCACACTTCGCGATACAGCGCGACGATCTCCGCGACCTGCGGCACGCGCGGATTGTTGCCCGGGCTGCCCGATGCCAGCGCCTGCTCCGCCATCAGCGCCATCTTGCCGTTCCAGTCAGCCTCCCTGATCCCGTAATCGGCGGGCGTCGGCACCGATAACTCCTTGTTCAGCGCTGCCAATCCCGTGACCAGCTTCGCCGCCGCCACGCCGTCCGAATCGGTCGCCATGGCGAAGCCGGCGCGGCGCGCGGCTTCGCCATACCGCGCCTCGGCGCCCGCCACCGAATAGCGGGTGACCGCGGGCAGCAGCATCGCGTTGGACAGCCCGTGCGGCACGTGGAAATGCGCGCCGATCGGCCGCGACATGCCATGCACCAGCGCCACCGAGCTGTTGGAGAACGCCAGTCCCGCCTGGGTCGCGCCAAGCATCATGCCCTCACGCGCCACCGCGTTGCGCGGCTCGGCATAGGCGGCGCGGATGTGCCTGCCGATCAGCTCCATCGCCGACAGCGCGAGCGCGTCGGAAAACGGGTTGGCACGCCGGGAGACGTACGCTTCCAGAGCGTGGGTCAGGCTGTCCACGCCGGTATCCGCGGTGGTGCGCGGTGGAACCGTGTAGGTCAGCTCGTAATCCACGATCGCCGCCAGCGGCAGCGCGCCGAGGCCGGCGATCAGCATCTTCTCGTCACGTTCGGTGTCGGTGATGACGGTGAAGCGTGTGCACTCGCTGCCGGTGCCGGCGGTGGTGGGGATGGCGATGATCGGCAGCGCCCCCTGGTCGGCGGCGACTGGTGCCTTGTAGTCGCGCATCTTGCCGCCCCCGGGGGACGTGTCCGCGGCAAGGATCGCCATCGCCTTGGCGGTGTCGATCGGCGAGCCGCCGCCGAAACCGATCAGGCAGTCGAAATTTTCGCCCGCCCGAAGCGCGGCGACGCCGGCCTCGATCACCGTGTCGGTCGGGTCGGAAACGGTGTCGGAGAACACTCTCGCGGCGATGCCGGCCTGGGCGAGCGGCTCCAGCACGCGCTGGATCAGGCCGGTGGAGACCATGATCGGGTCGGAGACCACCAGCGGACGGGAAAGGCCGAATTTCCCCAGCACCTCGGCGAGCAGGCGCACCGTGCCGCCGCCGACCAGCAGGAGGCGGGGGGAGGCGATGGTGGCATTGACGGTGCCCATGGGCGGGGTCCTCCTGGGTGGCGAGCGGGGGCGTAAGATTCACCATAAAGGCGCGAAGATACCAAGGTCCTGTCGCGGGCGGGTCGCGAGGCAATGAATTTAGCATTGAATGATGCGAGATATACCCGGTTCACGTCAGAATCCGAGAATCCTTGGGCGAGATGATGCGGAAGTTGTCCGTTCCCTCATCGCAGTAAAGCCGCCAGTTCCTGGCCACCTCCTCGCGCAGGAACGTCAGGATTGCGTCGCGGAAGCCCCTGAAGGTCTCGTGGCACTTGTCGTGGGTGATGTGCCTGTGCATCAGCCCCCACAGCCGTTCGATTGGCTTGGGCCGCGAAGCGGGCCAAGGGTGCGCACTGTAGGTCGGGATGCAGTGGAGCTTGATCCGGCAACCCGGGCGCAGCAGCCATGCCTGCACCAGCTTCGCGTGATGGTATCTGGCGTTGTCCAGGAACTAGCGGGTCACCAGCGCGTTCGCCCGCCGGGCCAGGGGGTTCTTCGGGTTCTCGGGGAGTCGGGATATACCATCCCACAATACCATCCCACTGGGTTGCCGAGTCCGCCGTCAGGCGGCACGCTGCGCCCAGCCCATTGCGTTCGTTCGCCTCCACCGTCAGGCGGCACGGCGGTGCGCCGGTCTCATCCGTCGTGAAGGCGCAGGCGGCGATCGGGTCCGTCGTGTCGAAGCTGGCGTCCTTTGCGCTGACGACGGGACGCGGCTTGCCCACGTCGTTCCTGCCGCCGGCAACGGTCCAGCAGTCTCCCCGCCTCCGGTTCGCTGACATCACTGATATCCCGACCGGTCTGGCGTGCTGAATCAACGTCGAGGGACCACTACCCCGCCTCGCAGCGAAGCGGCCCGCGCGGCAGGTTTGCCGCGGCGGCATCGCGACAGCGCAGCAGCCGCTGGTATTGCGGCCACGGGATCGCGCCGCCGCGCGCGCCGAAAAACACCGCGAACGCCGCCTCCGTCACGCGTTCCCCGGGCAGTCCGGCCTCGATCGCCCGGGCGCGCGCGATCAGCGCCGCGCCCGGCCGCAGTGCCGCCAAAGGCGGCGCGTCACACCTCTCGCACATCGCTCAGCGCGTGTATTCGAGGATGTGCATGCCGGCCCCCCAGCGATCGATCAGATACAGGTTGCCGAACTCATCGACGCCCACGTCGTTCGACTGAATCGCCGTCTGGCCGGCCGGGCAGGCGGGCACGTAGCAGCCGACCTCGGTCGGGCGCAGCGGATCGCTCACATCGACGGCGCGGAGCCCGGCGTTGAAGTAGGTGATGAAGACGGTGTTCGCGAACCGCCCATCGGCCGGGATGTGCTCCAGGATGTTGTGCGCCCCGAACCGGCCGCCGCGACGGAAATACTTGTCGCGATCGGGAAACCAGGTGGCAACCGGCAACGGGTTCGCTTCGTCGCGGATGTCCAGGATCCACATGAACTGGCTGTCCCAGTAGTTCTGCTTCGCCCGCGCCTCATCGGTGACGACAAGATACGGGCGGTCGCCGATCGGCCACGCGGTGTGCGTCGAGCCGACGAAAGGCGGCGACCACTTCACGTGACCGATCAGCTTCATGTCGGACAGGTTGCCGCAGTCGATCACCGCGACACCGCCGCCCCAGAACGCCGCGTACATCCGGTTGCCGCGAATCATCGGCGGTCCGTGCAGGGTGCAGGCCGTCTCCGCCGGATGCGGATCGTTGGAAGGACCCTGGCCCTCGGCCTTCTGCCACGGCAGACCCCAGATGCTGATGATCTCGGGCTTCAGCGGCTCGCTTATGTCCAGCGTCCAAATCACCCGCTTGTTCCACCCTTCCGCATCGTTGGGCAGGAAGGCGAGCTTGCGTGCATTGTCCACACCGAACCGGTGCGGCCCGCTGCCGGGGGTATCGAAAAATCCGACCTCGCGCGGCTCGGCCGGCCGGCTGATGTCGAAGATATAAAACCCGGTGCGCGCCCCGCCACCGCGTTCACCCGCCAGGCGCTCGGAGTTGACATACAGGATATCGCCATCGACGTAGCGCAGCTTGTGCATGTGGACGCCCGGCGGCGCTCGGAACTCGAACACCTTGTGCGGCTTGCGCGGGTCGCTCACGTCGTGGACCGTGAAGCCCTCGGCGCCGGTGAACGAGGAGCCGCCGACCGCGCCGACATAGGCATGGCGATTGCGGACCTCGACCAGGCTGCCGCCACCCCAGGCGGCGCTGGGATCGTGCCCCAGCAGCCGGAAGTTCCAGGCCTCTTCGGCGACCATGCGCGTCCTCCCCAATGGTGGCGCAGCCGGTTTTGCGCCGCGCCGGAAGCATGCGTCATGCCGGCACCGTCCTCAATGCTCACTTACGCGCGAATCGGCACTATGGGCGGCGGTGAGTGCCCGCGACATCGTCATTCGCGCGCAAGCTGGAACCCATGTCGCACGAGACCGTCCAAAACCTGGGGGGAGAACAAAGCCGGTAAGTCGTCGCGGCCCTGATTATGCCGCTCTTCCTTCGCTCCGCCCGATCAGTCTCCGGGAGTACCGGCCGGCAGCCCCCCCAGGTTCTGGACGGTTTCGTCGGTGATGGCTGCAACCCGACTGCCGACACGACAAATGTCGTGTCGGAGCCAAGGCATGTGTCGGAGTTCTTTACACCCGGCGACGACGCATCGCACCGAAGCCGAGCAGGGCCGTGCCAAGGAGCACGAGCGAAGTGGGTTCCGGTACCGATGGCGGGGTCACGTGGGGGGTGACCGTAACCGAACCGACAGCGGCGGAAGTCGTGTAAAAATAGACATTCGGGGCGGTCTGAGAATATCCAAACTGCACGAAAGCGGGACTCGACGTAAAATCGGCTATCTGGAGATAAAAGTCGTTGGGAAGGGGATCAGATAAAAGAATACAACACGCACCGGAAGCCGAACCGCCGACGACAAGTTCATCGGCGGCGAACGGGGTGCCACCCTCGACGTAGCTGGTCGGAGAATAATCGAAGGAAAACGCCGAATCGGATGTAACACCGGTCAACACGGTATTTGTGATGTCGGCCGTGTCGTTCTGATAGGTCTGCGTCGGATCAAATGTGATGGTGAAGGAGCCGGTTACCGAATTCACCGGCGTTGCGCCGCCGCTATAGCCGGATGCCTGTGTGCCGCCTCCGTAGTCCGAGGCGTTGGTGAATGACTCGCTGAAGGTGACATTGTCGGTGATCTTGGCGGCGTTCGCCTGCAGCACGGCCAACAGCAACATCGCAGGGGCAGCCAGGAGCAAATTTGAGACGCGCATCATGAACCTCGTCCGTTTGAGTTTCGCATTCCGGCGTCTCAGCTTTGAGCGACAGCCCCGAATGACAACTGGATCCCGGCCAAATAACCAACGCAGGAATCGTGCCAATTACAATGCGTTGGGGATATCAAGGTCTTGTGAAGGAGCAGAAGGGCGCTTGTGACGAAGGTGTAAGATTTTCCGACAGACCCGCGTGAAATTTGCCGATACACCCGTGTAGCCTGGCGATCGACGCCCTCACCCTTCGCCTCCTCCGCAACAATCGTGGCGTTTCGAATTGGGGCCAAAAGCCCTCAAGACCGTCCCATTCCGTTATCGTAACAGGCCGGGCCGCCAGATCGCACATGCCGCCGCCGGCGCCACGCCGCCGAACTGGTGACACTGCACCAAGCCGCAGCGATGACCACACCGCTGCGCATGCACCAGATCGTGCGCGCCACCGGCAGCGCCCCGTGGCGAGACCGTCCAAAACCTGGGGGGTAAACAAAGCCGGTAAGTCGTCGCGCGGTCCTGATTATGCGGCTCTTCCTTCGCTCCGCCCGATCAGTCTCCGGGAGTACCGGCCGGCAGACTCCCCCAGGTTCTGGACGGTCTCATGTCGCACAGGTCCCCGCTTGCGCGGGAATGACCGGAGTCACGTCCCGCCGCACTTAATCCGCCCTATCCGCACGCGAGGGGCCGGGGTGGTGATTCTCGGCCGTAGCCGTTGCATCCCGGCCGGGGAAGCCGGAGGATGCGTTGCGCTTTTCCGCCCCGCGCCTCCCTCCCACTTGCTATCCCGCCCCGCTACGCCGCCAGGACCGCCTGCGGCCCGCGCACCAGCCGCCCCGGCAAGGTCCCGACCGCCTCGCCCTCGCGGAACGTGATCGCGCCCGAGACCACCGTCGCCTCGTAGCCGTGCACCTTCTGCAGCAGCCGCTTGCCGCCGGCCGGCAGGTCGCTGACCACGTACGGCCCGCCGCAACCCAGCCGGTCGAAGTCGATCACGTTGACATCGGCCTTCTTGCCGACCGCCAGCACGCCGCGGTCATGCAGCCCTGCGGCGTGCGCGGTGTCGGAGGTGAGTCGGCGCACCAGCTCGGGAACGTCCCACCTCTTGCGCTGCTTGCCCCAGTAATCCAGCAGCCAGGTCTGATAGCCGGCATCAAGAATGAACGCGACGTGCGCGCCGCCGTCGCCCAGCCCCATGATGCAGTTGCGGTCGTCCAGCGTCGTTTCGCTGACCGTGAAGTCGTAATAGGCGTAGTTGCCGAGCGGCGTGTAGATGAACGCGTTGCCGTCGTCCTCCAGCAGCGCGTCGTAGGCCACGTCCTGCGGCGAGCGGCCCTCGCGCGCGGCGATCGCTTCCAGGTTATCCCCTCGCGCCGGTGCGTAGTCCGGCGGGTTGCCGAAACGGAACATCTGCGAAAATTCCAGGCGGTGGAACAGCGGGAACGTGCTGCCTTTGGCCGGATCCTCCGCCAGGATCCGCGCCCGCACCGCGGGATCGCGCATCCGGCGCACGCGTTCCGCCAGATGCAGGTGCGCCATCGCCTGGTAGGTCGGCGTGCCGGAGAACGGGTTCTGGCTCCCGGTCAGCCCGAGCAATACGCCGATGGCGCGCGGCGCCACCACCGGACGAATGGACAGCCCGTCGCGCGCCGCGTCGGCGGCATAGCGCAGCAGGTCACGCCACACCTCGGGGCGCTTGTGGCGCTGCGTCAGGGTGAACACCGTCGGCCGGCCGCTGGCTTCCGCCACGCGGCGCAGCATGGCGAACTCCGCATGGTGATCGGGTGCCCATTCCGACACGATCTCCAGCATGCCGGAGCCGGCGTCGCGCAGGCCCATGGCGATGCCGGTCAGCTCGTCTTCCTGCGCGCGCAGCGTCGGCGTGAAATCGCCCTTCAGCGTCTTGTGGCTGAGGCTGCGTGACGTGGAGAACCCGAAGGCGCCGGCTTGCATCGCCTGCCGCGCGATCTCGCGCATTGCGGCGATGTCGCCCTGGTTGGCGTTCTCCAGCGCGATGGCGCGCTCGCCCATGACGAACACGCGCACCGCGGCGTGCGGCAGCAGCGCGCAGATGTCGATGTCGCGCGGCCGGCGTTCCAGCGCGTTGAGGTAGTCCGGGAAGGATTCCCACTCCCATTGCAGGCCCTCGTGCATCACCGCGCCGGGGATGTCCTCGACGCCTTCCATCAGCTCGATCAGCTTCTCGCGGTCGGCGGGCTTGCAGGGGGCGAAGCCGACGCCGCAATTGCCGATCACCGCGGTGGTGACGCCATGCCAGGACGACGGCGCCATGTGGCTGTCCCATACCGCCTGCGCGTCGTAATGCGTGTGGATGTCCACGAAGCCGGGAGTGACGAGTTTTCCCGTGGCGTCGATTTCTTCCGCCCCGGCGCCGGTTATTTTCCCTCCGATCCGGGCGATGCGGTTGCCGGTGATGGCGATGTCGGCGTCGATCGGCGCGCGGCCGGTGCCGTCGATGACGGTGCCGTTGCGGATGACGAGGTCGAACTCGGGCATGGGACCCTCCCAGGGGTTGTTGGGAGCGATCCTGGGGCAGGGTGGCGGTGGGGACAAGGCCGGGTATTGGACGTCAAGGCCGCATGGTCAGGTCAGGTACCGCCAGCGGTCATCGCCGAACCCGGTCCGCTGGCATTGCTCGGCTACGCCTGCAGCGCCCATCAGGGCCTGATGAATCGCGGGGCGCGTGGCGCGGCAGCCGAGGTCGCTGTCGATGGCCTGCTGCAAGCCGGGCCGATTTCGACCGGACATAAGTGCGGCCAGCGGTTCCGCACGCCCTCCGGCAAGCTGGGGTCCTGTTACGCCACACTGGCGTCGCAGGGCCCGCCGCCGATGCCCGATTCGCAACCCGATCCCGCCGCAGCCGCCCACGCCGTCTCCCGCTTCGCGGAGAGGGAATGTCACGTTGACTCCCCCCG
Organism: Acetobacteraceae bacterium; assembly: GCA_035535035.1. GTDB lineage: Bacteria > Pseudomonadota > Alphaproteobacteria > Acetobacterales > Acetobacteraceae > JASHVB01. The sequence continues at coordinate 13,330 of DATLQW010000211.1, read as the reverse complement.
CATCCCCCGCCGAAGCTTCGCCCGGGAGACTTCCAGGCTGGAGCAACGCATGACACCTGGGTTGGCGCAAACCGCGCCGCCGTTGCCGGAACACGCTCCCGGTCGCGGCGTCGCATGGCTGGAACGCGCGGGCATCAGCCTGCTGCTGTGGGCCGGCGTCGCGCTGATCGCCGTGCCGCTGCTGCTGACGCTCTATCTCAGCGTGTTCAACGAGAAGCTGATCCTGTTTCCGCCGCGCGGCTACACGCTGTCCTGGTACGCCGCGATCCTTCCCAATTTCGCCCAGCCCATCCTCACCAGCCTCGAACTCGCCGCCGCCGCCGTCTGCGGCAGCCTGCTGCTCGGCGTCCCCGCCGGCATCGGCCTGTCGCGGCATCGCTTCCGCGGTCGCGGCGCGGTATCCACGTTGTTGCTGGCGCCGTTGACCGTGCCGGGCATTGCCCTCGGCCTGGCGATCTACGTGCTGCTGGTGACGATCGACGAACAGTTTGGCTCGATGATCACTGGGTCGCTGGCCGGGCTCGTCCTGGCGCACGTGATGATCGCCACACCCTGGGTGGTGCGGCTCTGCCTCGCCAGCCTGACCAACCATGAACGCAGCGCCGAGGAAGCCGCCGCCAGCCTCGGCGCCGGCCCGCTTACCGTGATCTGGCGCGTTACCTTGCCGGCGATGCGCCCGGGAATCATCGCCGGCGCGCTGTTCGCCTTCGTCATCTCGTTCGAAAATCTGGAGGTGGCGCTGTTCCTCACCAGCCCCGGCGTTACCACGCTGCCGATCGCCGTGCTGGAATATCTCGAATACCACATCGATCCGCTGGTCTCGGCCGTCGCCGTCGCGCAGACCGTCGGCATCGCCGCGTTGCTGCTGTTGCTCGACCGCTTCATGCGCCTCAGCCGGGTGGCGCAATGAACCGCTCCGCTTCCCTGGCGCTGCAAGGCCTGACAAAGCATTTCGGTGCGCAGGCCGCGGTGTGCGACGTTACGCTGGAGGTGGAGCCGGGCGAACTGATCGTCTTGCTCGGCCCGTCCGGCTGCGGCAAGACCACGACGCTCCGCCTGATCGCCGGCTTCGTGACTCCAACCCGGGGAGATATCCGCCTGGACGGGCGCAGCATCGCCGCGCTGCCGCCGCATCGGCGCGAGATGGGCATCGTGTTCCAGAGCTACGCGCTGTTTCCGCATTTGACCGTCGCGCGCAATGTCGCCTTCGGCCTGGAGATGCGGCGCATGGCCGCCGCCGCGACCGCGGCACGAATTGCCGAAATGCTGCGCCTTGTGAAATTGGAAACCCTTGCCGCCCGCCTGCCGCGCGAGCTCTCCGGCGGCCAGCAGCAACGTGTCGCACTCGCACGCGCTTTGGCCATCCATCCGCGCCTGCTGTTGCTCGACGAGCCGCTGTCGAATCTCGATGCCGCGCTGCGTCAGGAAATGGCGCGCGAGATTCGCATCCTGCAACGCAGCGGCGGCATCACCACGATCATGGTCACGCACGACCAGACCGAGGCAATGGCGATGGCCGACCGCCTGGTGGTGATGCACGAAGGCCGCGTGCAGCAGATCGGCGCACCGGAAGCGATCCACGCGCGGCCCGCCAATCCCTTCGTCGCGCGCTTCATCGGCGGCAGCAATATGCTCGCTGGACGACTGGATGCCGGCCGCCGCCTGGTGTTGCCGGACGGAACCGTGCTGACATTGGGGGGTCGCTATGCCGGCAGCGGCGATGCGACACTGGCGGTACGGCCGGACAGCGTGCAGATAGGCGCGCCGGCCGGCCGTGCGCGCGCGGAAGGCGAGGTCGCGCTGTGCACGTGGCTCGGTTCCGTGGTGGAACACGTCGTGCGGCTCGGCCCGGATACCACGGTACTCACCCGCGGTCCGGCCCTGGGACGCGACGCCGTGCGCCGCCACGCGCCCGGCGCGCGCGTGGCGCTCGCCTGGGAGCCGGATGAGGAACGCCTGTTCGATGCCGACGGAAATGCCCTGGCGGCGTCAATCACTTTGAAGGAGACCAACGATGCCTGACCTGATTCTGCCGCGCCGGACCCTGCTTGCCGGCACGGCATTGCTGGCCGCACCGGCGATCCTCTCGCGACGCTCGCAGGCGGCGGAGCAATGCATTGTCGGCACCTGGGGCGGCGACTATGCACGGCTGCTGCGGGAAAACATCGACGACCCGATTTTGAAACCGGAAGGCGTCAACGTCATCCAGGACATCGGCGACGAGAACCCTCGCGTGTCCAAACTCTACGCGCAGAAGCGGCTGCCGCGTGGCACCGACGACATCGCCTGCGTCGGCGCGCTGAACGGCTATCGCGTCACCGGTGCCGGCCTGGTCGAGGATCTCGACGAAAAGCAGGTGCCCAACCTGAAGCACGTGGATCCGAATCTCCGCATGCCCGCGTTCGTGCCGCAGATCTACAGCGCGCAGGTCCTTGTGTACAACCCCGACCGCGTCAAGGATCCACCGCAAAGCCTCGGCGATCTGCTCGATTCGAAATGGCACGGCAAGATCGGCATGGTCAGCACGGTGGCGCAATGGGTGATCATGGCCGCGAGCCTGCTGGAAAGCGGGACCACAACGGATTTCGACAAGGCCAAGGCGTTCATGTTGAAGCTGAATGCCAACGGGCTGCGCCTGTATGCCGAGACGGACGCGCTGGCCCCGGCATTCAAGTCAGGTGAGATCGACGTCGGCGTGATCTGGCTGGCGCGCACTTTCATGTGGCAGAACGCCGGCTTCCCGGTGAAGGGCGCATTCCCGAAGGAAGGCGCCATTCTCTACGTCTCCGGCATGGTCCTGCCGAAGAACGCCCCGGACAAGGACGCCGCATACAAATACATGAACGCCCTGCTGGAGCCGTCGGCGCAGCAGGGATTTGCCGCGCATATGGGCTACCTGCCGACGGTGAACAACGCGCCGCTGTCCGGCAAGGTGGGACAGCAACTGGCATTTCCCAGGCCCGCACCGAAACTGGTGCCGCCAGATTATCCGGTGCTGTCCAAGGCGATGCCGGACCTGAATGACTGGTGGTTGAAGAACATCCAGCATGCCTGACCGTCGCGAGGCCGGCGCGGCACTGGCGCTGCTCGGCCCCGCCAGCCTGATGATGCTGTTGATGCTGGTCGTGCCGCTGGGTTTCCTGGCGCGCGACAGCCTCAACCGCTACGACCCGACCCAGTTGATGGTCGCCGCGGTCACGCCGGCGAACTACCTGCGCTTCTTCGACGATCCGTTCTATTGGAACGTGCTGGTCACCACGATCCGCGTCTCGGTCATCGTGACCGTGACGTGCCTGGCTTTGGGATTGCCCATGGCCTGGCGCCTGGCGCGCAGCGCCAGCCGTTGGAAATCCGCGCTGGTGGTGCTGACGGTGCTGCCGCTGTTCATCGGCTCCACCACGCGCACCGCCGGCTGGATGATCCTGTTCGCGCGCGGCGGCATGCTGGATATCCTGTCGCGCGATCTGCTGCACGCCGGGACCGTGAACCTGATGTATTCGGAAACCGCGGTGATCGCCGGCATCGTCGCCATCATCCTGCCGTTCACCGTGCTGACGCTGCAAAGCGTGTTCGAGGGCATCGACCCGCGGCTGGAGGAAGCCGCCGCATCGATGGGCGCCGCGCCGTCGCGCGCGTTCTGGCGCATCGTGTTTCCGCTGGCGCTGCCGGGCGTGACGATCGCGGCCGTGCTGTGCTTCATCCTGTGCATGAACGCGTTCGCCACGCCTGTGCTGCTGGGCGGGCCGCGCTTCCAGATGATGGCGCCGCTGCTGTACTGGGCGTTCAGCAGCGACAACAACTGGCCGTTTGCCGGCGCCATCGCCTTCATCCTGATGGGCACCACGCTCGGACTGACCGGCCTGGCAAATCTGCTGATCCCGCGGCGCTATCAAGTCCGGTGACTTGCGCCGGCCGCGCCGACGGGCGAAAAATCCGCCGTCGCAGCCAGACGGAGAACGCATGATGGACGCGCCAGTGCCGACGGTGATGGAAACCGCACGCCGCGTGCTGCCCGCCGGCAGTTTCGGCAACCTCGCCGGCGACATCGTCATCCGCGAGGGCCACGCCGGCCGCATCACCGACATCGAAGGCCACACCTACGTCGATCTATTGCTCGGCTCCGGGCCGATGTTCGCCGGCCACGGCCATCCGGAGGTGGTGGAAGCGGTACGCGAACAGCTCGGCCGCGGCTTCACCTTCTTCGCCAACAACGAATACGGCATCCGCCTCGCCGCCGAACTGGTCGATGCGGTGGCCTGCGCCGAACAGGTCCGCTTCGTTTCCTCGGGCACCGAGGCCGACGCGTTCGCCATGCGCGTGGCGCGGGCGTTCCGCGGCCGCGACAAGATCATGAAATTCGAGGGCGGCTTCCACGGGATGGGCGACCACAGCCTGATGAGCTGGGCGCCGAAGCGGCCGGGCAATTTCCCCCAGGCGGTGCCGGATTCGCCCGGCATTCCGCGCAGCGTCCGCGACGACATGCTCATCGCGCCGTTCAACGACGCCGAGATGGCCGCCAGCCTGATCCACGAGCACCGCAACGAATTGGCGGCCGTGATCGTCGAGCCGTTCCAGCGCCTGCTGCCGCCGAAGCCAGGCTTCCTCCAGGCGCTGCGCAAGGCAACCCAGGATGCCGGCGTGCTGCTGATCTTCGACGAGATCGTCACCGGGTTTCGTTTCGCCTATGGCGGAGCGCAGGAGTATTACGGCGTGGTCCCGGATCTGTGCACCCTGGGCAAGATCATCGGCGGCGGGTTCCCGCTGGCGGCGATCACCGGGCGCGCCGACATCATGGCGTTGTTCGACCGCGCGCGGGCCGGCGACGACCGGTTCCTGCCGCAGATCGGCACGCTGTCCGGCAATCCCGTGGCCGCGGTGGCGGGTCTGGCGACACTGGCGGTGCTGCAACGCCCTGGCGTGTACCAACAGGTGTTCGCCACCGGGCGAAGGCTGATGGACGCGCTGTCGGGTTTGCTGCGCGAAACCGGCCTGCCGGGCCAGGTGATCGGCGAGCCGCCGCTGTTCGACGTATGCTTCGCCACCGGCGACATCGCCGACTATCGCGCCACGCTGCGCGCCGACACCGAAATGATGCGCCGCTTCAACCGGCGCCTGCGCGAGAGCGGCGTGCTGAAGGGCGAGTCGAAGATGTACATGTCCCTGGCGCACGACGCCGCAGATGTGCAACAGGCGCTCACCGCATTCACCCAGGCGCTGCATCAGGAGGCAGGCAGCTAGCCCGTCTTGCTGACCGCATGGCAGGGATTCGCTGACGGGCATGTTGCAAACTTCCGGAGTCGCATAGAGATTGGGTGCTGAGTTGCCGTTCGCGGCGAGACGCCCGACGGGCTGCGCGGACGCAAAAGACCTTGCGCATTTCTGGCGCGGATAATTCGGCGATGACATCGACTGTTTCACCAACATCGAGGCCGGATGCCTACGCCGTTCTGACTCGATTGCCACCGTCAAGGCTTGCATGACGCCGACGGCGGAGCCTGCGCGTAGCCAGGGTTTGTCGCCGGCCAGGGTGGCAATGCGCTGATTTAACGCCTATGGGGCGGTCATCGCCGCGCCCCTCGCAACGACGACAGCACCCGATGCCCGAACCGCTTCTCTCCGTCCGCAATCTTGCGGTCCGCTACGGCGATCTCGTCGGCATCGCCGACGTGTCGCTGGAGGTCGCCGCCGGCTCGATCGTGGCATTGCTCGGCTCCAACGGCGCGGGCAAGACGACCACGCTGAATGCGATCGCCGGCCTGGTGCCGCCGGCGTCCGGGCACGTCACGTGGCAGGGCACCGACGTGACCGGCCGGCCGGCCTACGCGATCGTCGGCAGCGGGCTGGCCTTGTCTCCCGAAGGCTGGCGCCTGTTCGTGCAGCAGACGGTGGAGCAGAATTTGCGGCTCGGCGCGACGGTGTTGCGGGACAAGCGGCGCGTGGCGGAACTGCTGGAGCGCGTGTTCACGCTGTTCCCCCGCCTGGCCGAGCGTCGCCGCCAGCGCGCCGGCACCTTGTCGGGCGGCGAGCGGCAGATGCTTGCCGCCGGCCGTGCGCTGATGAGCGATCCGAAGCTGCTGATGCTGGACGAGCCCAGCCTCGGGCTGGCACCGGCGGTGGTGGACGCAATGTACGACACGTTGCAGCGCCTGCGCGACGAGGGCCTGACGCTGTTGCTGGCAGAGCAGGCGGTGGAGCTGGCGCTGGAAGTGGCGGATTATGCTTATGTGCTGCAGACCGGACGGACGGTGCTGGAGGGCAAGGCCGCCGACCTCGCCGACGATCGCGACGTGCAACGGATCTATCTCGGGCTGGAGACGACGCAGACGTGAGGCCGCATGCGCCTCTGCTGTTCTGCGTGTTCGTCTCATGGGCCACGTTGGCAACTGCGCAATCGGCGCAGACCCTGGCTGGCATGCGGGCCTATAATGAAGGCGACATCGCGACCGCCTATCGCCTGTTGCAGGGTGAGGCCGATCGGGGCGACGCGGAAGCGCAGGTCAACCTCGGCTATCTCTATGCGCGCGGCCAGGGCGTCGGCACCGATCAGCATGAGGCGTTCCACCTTTACGCACTGTCCGCCGAGCAAGGCGACAGCGAGGGCATGAGCGCGCTTGGCTACAAATACCAGTTCGGCACCGGGATCGCGAAGGACATCGGCCGCGCGATCAACTGGTATTGCCGTGCCGTCGAATACGGCAACCCGCGGGCCATGAACAACCTCGCGCTCATGCTGGACGACGGGCGCGAGCTGCCGCGCGACGAGGCGGAGGCGCGCAGCCTGTGGCGGCAATCCGCGGCGCTGGGGCATACCAACGCCATGTACAATCTTGCCCGCTCCTACCTGTGGGGACCCGAGGCCGAGCGCGACACCGGGCAGGGCGGCGTATGGCTGCTGCAGGCAGCGCGGAACGGCCAACCGGCGGCGCAGGAGGTGCTGCGCCGCAACGGTTATGCCGGACCTCTGCCGGCGCCGTTCAATCAGGCCGCGATGATGGTTCGGTCGCCGCGGCAGGCGGCCGGCCACACCAAAGTCTGCGGCGCGCCGATCTCGTGACCGGTCATGTCAGGCACGCCGCGTTCAGCGACCCGAGCACAGGTGCGATCACCTATTGCCGGCGTCGTGACTCCGTCATATCCGGCGCCTACGCTGCGTTCGCATGACCTGGTCCATCGTCGCGCATGACCCCGCCACCGGCGCCTTCGCGGTGGCCGTCGCCACCAAGGCGTTCGCCGTCGGTGCGTCCTGCCCGTTCGTGCGCGCGGGGGTCGGTGCCGTCTCCACCCAGTCCTTCACCAACCGCTATCTCGCACCCGCCATCCTTGATGCGTTGGCGCGCGGCCTGCCGCCCGCCGCGGCGATCGAGTCCGCGCTGGCCGGCGACGAGGGACGCGGCATCCGCCAGGTGCACGCGGTGGACCGGCACGGCCACGCCGCTGCATGGACGGGAGGAAACTGCGTCGAATGGTGCGGCAGTGTCGCCGCGCCGGGCGTCAGTGTCGCCGGCAACATGTTGGTGGGCGGACCGACCGTGGCCGCCACGCTCGTCGCCTGGCAGGCCACCGCAGACCTGCCGGTGCCGGAACGCCTGATGGCCGCCATGAAGGCGGGCGAGGCAGCCGGGGGCGACCGTCGAGGCCGGCAGTCGGCGGCGATGAAGCTGGTCACCACGGAAGATTTCGCCGATCTCGACCTGCGCGTGGACGACCACGTCCAGCCGCTGGCCGAACTGTGCCGGCTGTTGGAAATCTGGCGGCGGGAGCGCGCGCCCGGCCTGGCACTGGCGCCGCGCAAGGCCGACCCCTCGGGCTTCATCGACCTGGACGCCATCGAGGCCGGCTGGGCGGCGCGGGGGCTGGATCTGCGGTTCCGGCGCCGGGCTTCCGGGTAAGGCGCAACCAAATCGGGCCAAAAGCGGGCGGTCCGATAAATCCCGCTTGCCTCGGTGGCTCGGTCTGTTCAAATCTCCGCTGTGTCATCTTGACACCGGTCGCGCCCGCCGGTCGGGGATTGAAAAAACAGGGAGTTCATGGGAATGATAACACGTCGCGCAGCCGCTCGCCTGGTCGCCGGAACAGCGTTCACGTCCGCTTTCGCCCTCGGCAGCAAACCGGGCTGGGCCGCCGACAAGGTCGTCAAGGTCGGTGTTGACCTGTCGCTCACCGGCGCGGACGCCGAGGATGCGACTCTGGTCAAGGACGGCATCGTCATGGCGTTCGACGGCGCCAACCAGGGCAACGCCGTCCCGGGCTACACTTTCGAGCTGATGACGCTGGACGACGGCACCGCGACCGCCGGCCAGTACGACCCGGCGCAGGGCGCCACGAACGCCCGCAAGATGGTGTCCGACAAGCAGGTGGTCGCGGCGATCGGCCCGCAGATGAGCGGCGTCGGCAAGGCGATGGCGCCAATCCTGAGCGAAGGCGGCCTGGCGACCATCACCCCCAGCTCCACCAACCCCGACATCACCAATCCCAAGTTCGCCGCGCAATTCCGGCCGGCCGGCAAGCCGATCTATTTCCGCACGGTGACCACGGACGCCTACCAGGGTCCGAACATGGCCAATTTCATGGCCGAGAACCTGAAGGTGAAGTCGGTCTATATCCTGGACGACAGCGGCGCCTACGGCGTGGGCCTGGCGGACGCGTTCCAGGGGCAGGCGGTGAAGAAGGGCATGAAGGTGCTCGGCCGCGATCGGCTGGACCCGAAAGCGTCCGATTACACTGCGATCCTGACCAAGATCAAGGCGCTCGGACCGCAGGCGATCTATTACGGCGGCGTGGACCAGGCCGGCGTCAAGCTGGCCAAGCAGGCGTACGACATCATGCCGACCGTCATCAAGGCGGGCGGCGACGGCGTCTATGGCGCTTCGTTCCTCAGCGGCACCGGCTTTCCCGCCGCCGAGGGCTGGTACGCCACGATCGCCTCGCCGCATCTGACCGGGGGGGACGCCAAGGCTATCGAGTTCGTCAAGGCGTTTACCGGCCGCTTCGGCAGGGCGCCGGTGGACTACTCGATCACCGCCTATGACGCGGCGCTGGTGATCATCGACGCGGTGAAACGCGTTGCCGCCAGCGGCAAGCCGGTGACCCGCGACGCGGTACGCGCGGCGATCCAGACCGCCAAGGTGCCGACCATCCAGGGCACCGTGTCGTTCGACGCCAACGGCGATTTGGCGGACCGCACGGTCAGCGTGTTCCAGATCCGGCAGGACAAGAACGGCAAGCTGGACGACGTCACGGCGCAGTACCACTACATCGACGTGGCGCCGCAGGCCTGACCCGTCGGGCCGGGCCCGCGACGATGACGCTGACCGCTCTGCTGCTGCAGCAGACGATCAACGGGTTGAGCCTGGGCGCGATGTACGCGTTGCTCGCGCTCGGATTCACCCTGGTCTATGGCATTCTGGAACTCATCAACTTCTCGCATTTCAACGTCTTCATGGTCGGCTCCTTCATCGCCCTGGAGGTGCTGCAGATGTTTGGGCTGACCGGTCAGGACGTGATCCTGACCGGGTTGCCGCTGGTCCTGGTGCTGCTGGTGACGTTCGCCGTCACCATGGTCGCCTCCGGCCTGATCGGCGTAGCGATCGAGCGGTTGTGCCTGCGGCCCCTGCGCAACGTAAAGGGGCCGGCGGCGATGATCACCACGATCGGCGTGTCGTACATCCTGTTCAACATCATTCTGCTGGGATGCGGGGCGGAAACGCGGAACTATCCGAACCCGCTGCCGACGGTGCGGTTCCATATCGCCGGCGCCGTGCTGGATCTCCGCGTGCTGCTGATCTGGGCCGTGGCGCTGGTGCTGATGGTAGGACTGTATCTGTTCGTGCAGAAAAGCCGGCTCGGCAAGGCGATGCGTGCGACGGCGCAAGACCCGGAAGCGGCACGCATGATGGGCGTGGAAGTGGACAAGGTCGTGGTCATGGCCTTCTTCCTCGGCTCCGCGCTGGCCGGCGCGGGCGGGCTGATCTTCGGCCTGTACTATAACTTCACCAGCTTCATCATCGGTTTCACCGCCGGGTTGCGCGCGTTCACCGCCGCGGTACTGGGCGGCATCGGCAACGTGCCGGGAGCAATGGTGGGCGGCCTGATCATCGGACTGATCGAGGCGCTGGGCGGACAGATCGCCGGCGCCTGGACCGATGTGATCATCTTCTCGATCCTCGTGCTGGTGCTGGTCTTCAAGCCATCCGGGCTGTTCGGGCGAGTGGCGCCGAACAAGTCGTGAAGGGCGCCAGCGCATGAGCAACGCCCTCGCAGCGCTGGCACGGCCCATCGCCTGGATTCCGGAGCCGCGTCGGCGGCAGCTCGGGCTGGTGCTGCTGATCGTCGCGGCCCTGCTGTTCCCGCTGCTGCACAACAACGACGCCGACATCGACAGCATGGCGAACGCCGCGGCCTATGCCACGCTGGCGCTCGGGCTGAACATCGTCGTCGGCTTCGCCGGATTGCTCGATCTCGGCTACGCTGCGTTCTTCGCGATCGGCGCCTATACCTATGGCGTCCTGAGTTCGTTCCAGTTGCAACCGCCATGGAGCGAGTTCTGGGAGCCGTTCCGCTGGTTCGGCCTGGTGGCGAAGATGGCAGCCGAAACCGGCAACGGCAGCGTGGTGCGCTTCACCCTGTCGTTCTGGCTGGCACTGCCGCTGTCGGCGGGATTCGCGGCATTCTGGGGCGTGATGTTCGGTGCGCCGACGCTGCGGCTGCGGGGCGACTACCTGGCGATCGTCACGCTGGGCTTCGGCGAGATCGTGCCGATCGTGGTGCGCAACTGGTCGGACCTGACCAACGGTGCCGCGGGGCTGAATGGGGTCTCGGCGCCGCAGCTGTTCGGCTGGAGCTTCGGGGTCTCCGCCACGCCGTATTACTATGTCGCCATCTGCATGGTGGCGTTGCTGGTCTTCGTCTCCACCCGATTGCGCGATTCGCGCATCGGCCGCGCCTGGATGGCGATCCGCGAGGATGAGATCGGCGCCGCCGCCATGGGCGTGGACCGCACGCGGTTCAAGCTGCTGGCGTTCGCCATCGGCGCCGCGTTCGGCGGCATGACCGGCGTGTTCTATGTGGCAAAGCTGCAGACCGCGACACCGGAAATGTTCGGCTTTCCGGTGTCCGTCATGATCCTCGTGATGATCGTGTTCGGCGGCATCGGCAGCGTGTGGGGCGTGGTGCTGGGCGCGTTTATTCTCCAGTTGCTGCAGTCGTGGTGGCTGGAGGATCTGACGGGTTGGCTGAACGCGCTGGGCCAGTTGGTCGGCAATGCCTGGCTGCAACGCATCGACCTGGTGCCGTCGATCGAACTGATCTTCGGTTTCATCCTGGTCGGCATGATGCTGTTCCGTCGTGACGGATTGATCCCGGCGACCCGGCCGCAGGTGACGCTCACGTTCGATCAGCAGCACGCGGAAGTGCGGCGCGGCGGTTTCACCGGGCTTGAATTGCAGGGTCTGGGCGGCGACGTTCGCACCGGTGCGATGGCGCTGGAGGTCAAGGGAGTGACCGTGCGCTTCGGCGGGCTGACTGCACTGAACGCGGTGGACATCGCGGTACCGAATGGCGGCGTGGTGGCGGTGATCGGGCCGAACGGGTCCGGCAAGTCCACGCTGTTCAACGTCATCACCGGGCTGGTGCCGGCGGAATCCGGTTCCATTCGCTTCCACGGCGAGGAGATCATGCACCTGCCGCCGCATGCGATCCTGGCGAAGGGGATCGCGCGCACCTTCCAGAACCTGCGGCTGTTTCCCAATCTGACGGTGATGGAGAACGCGCTGATCGGGCAGCATGCGCGACTGACCACGGGCGTGTTCAAGGCGATCTTTCGACCTCCCTCGACGCACGCGGAAGAAGCCGCGGCACGGGTATGGGCGATGGAGATTTTCGCGATCTTCGGCAACCGTCTGACGCCGCGTGCCGGCCAGGTGGTCAGCGGCCTGTCCTATGCGAACCGCCGCCGCATCGAGATTGCCCGCGCGCTGGCGTCGCGTCCGCGCATCCTGCTGCTGGATGAGCCGACGGCCGGCATGAACCCGGCCGAGACTCTGGAGTTGGCAGAGCAGATCAAGAGCCTGAACGGATTGGGGCTGACGGTGCTGCTGATCGAACACAAGCTGGATGTGGTCACGACGCTGGCGGATACGGTGTATGTGCTGGACCATGGTGACGTGATCGCGCACGGCACGCCGGCGGAAGTCCGTCGCGACGAGCAGGTGCTGCGCGCCTATCTCGGCCGCAATGCACAGGCTGCGGCGGCGGGACTTGCTTAACGACCTCGCCCACGGAGTGGGAGAGGCCGGCGCGCGGCGCCGGGCAAGGGCGCAACATGCCGCATGCGTCACCCTACCCTCTCCCGCCAGTGCGAGAGAGGGAATATCGAGGCTCCACCATGCTGCTTGAGTTCAGGCACGTCGATACCCACTACGGCGACCTGCACGTACTGAAGGACGTCAATTACGCCATCGACGAGGGCGAGATCATCGCCCTGCTCGGCGGCAACGCCTCCGGCAAGTCCACCACCATGAAGACGATCATGGGCGTGGTGCATCCAACGCGCGGCCAGGTTATCTATCAAGGCACGGCGATCGAACGGCTGCCGACCGCCGAGCGCGTGCGCCGCGGCATCGCCCCGGTGCTGGAGGCACGCCGGCTGTTCCCGCGCATGACGGTGTTCGAGAACCTGGAGATGGGCGCCTATCTGCGCAAGCGCGGCGCGGAGTTCGACCAGGACCTGGAGCGCGTCTATGCGCTGTTCCCGCGCGTGAAGGAGCGGCGCGGCCAGATCGCCGGCACGCTGTCGGGCGGCGAGCAACAGATGGTGGCGATGGGGCGGGCGTTGATGGCGCGGCCTCGGCTGTTGTGCATGGACGAGCCGTCGATGGGCCTGGCGCCCATCTACGTAGAGCAGGTGTTCGACATCATCCAGGAGATCAATCGTCAGGGGACGACGATCTTCATGGTGGAGCAGAATGCGAACATGGCGCTGTCGATCGCGCATCGGGCGTACGTCTTGCAGACCGGACAGGTGGTGCTGTCCGGCACCGCGGCGGAGCTGCGGCAGAATCCGATGATCCGCGAGGCTTATCTGGGCGAGATTCAGGTGCCGGCGCAAGCCGCGGCGAATTGAACCGAGGGCTGGCGGTCGGCTCGGAATTTCAGGCCGCTTGTGCATCGGTCCAGGGCTGGCGTTCGGCGCCTGTCAACCCAAGCACGAACCCGCTTCGCGGGATTGGTGCTGCGGGGTGAGTTATACCCGGCCCCCGAACCATTGACCGATGTAGCAAAGTAAGGTTGGGGCACTGCCCCAAACCCCGCCAGGGGCCGAGCCCCTGGACCT
>DATLQW010000210.1:0-35979 GCA_035535035.1 Acetobacteraceae bacterium | reverse complement strand
GCGATTTGCCGCCGCCCGCCATGACGACCACCCTGGTCTTTTGTCCTAGGAAATGATACTCTACCCCTCCGGAAGCCTGCCAGGAGTGCGCCGCATGCCTCATCCGTCCCCACTCGCCTGCACCACCGCCGCCCCAGCCAGCCAGCCCTCCACCCAACCCAACGCGCCCCCACCAACCACCAAACGCCGAGGCAACCCCAACCTCGCCCTCATCCCGCGTTGCGGCGCCCGCACCCGAGCCGGCTGCCCCTGCCGCGCCCCGGCCATCCACGGCAAGCTGCGCTGCCGCATGCATGGCGGCCGCAGCACCGGCCCCCGCACCAAGGAGGGCCGCGCCCGAATCGCCGCCGCCCGCACCACCCACGGCCGCTACGGCGCCGACACCCGCGCCTTCAACCGCCACCACGTCACCTTCCTCCGTCGCAGCAGCGTGCGAATGGGCGCGGTGCTCTACTGCGACCGCCTGCCCCCCGACCTCGCCGCTCGCATGACGCCGCTCGCGCCCGAGTTGCTGTGGCCGCCCCGGCCGACACGCGGCATCACCCGGGCGGAGGATCGCGCCATGTTGCAAGCCGAGACAGCCTCCCTCGCACCCTGGAAGCGCGCCATCGCTCAGGCCCGGCAAACCGCGCGCCCGGGCCGCGCCGAGCCGGCCGCACCGCCCGGCGCGATGACGACAGCGCAGCCAAAACCCCAAGCACCAAAACCGGCAGCGGACGCCGCCGCCACGGCCTCGCCGGCGTCGCCTGCCCTTCCTCCGGCAGCGCCGCCAGAACCCCGAGCACCAATTCCGCTGGCCCCCGCCCGGGCTGCGCCGCACCAGGTGCCGGGCAGCACCGGTGCGCCAGCGGCAAAACTCCATGCACCAAATCGCGCCGCACGCCGCGCCGGCAGCGCCTCGGCGCCGGCCCGGTTGGCCGCGCCGCCAGAACCCCGTGCACCAATTCCGCCGCCCCCCGTCCAGGGCGCTCCGGATCAGGCGCCGGCCAGCCTCCGCACCGCACAAGCGGCACAACCCCATGCAACAGAACGCCCCGGCCGCGGCGCAATCACCGCCCCGGCGCCGGCCCGCTTGCCCACGCCGCCAACACCCCATGCACCAAACCGCATCCCAACGCCGCACGGCGCCAGCCGGACCCTACCGGTCGGCCGCGCAGCGCGCCGCTGGCTGCGGGGGCAAAAACTCATGCACCAGAACCAGCCCGCCGCGGCGCTGCGTGGCCCTCGGTCTTCTCCATGCTAAAAGCCGGCTTGCCGCCATGCCTGATGATCGGGCAACCCGGTCCCGCACCGCGGGCCAAATGCTATCGCCCCAGCGGCTATGGGACCTGAGGAGAACCGGATGGACACCGCCGTCGCCGCCAGCCAAACCGCCGCCGCATTGCTCGAAGTCCGGGGCTGCCGCCAAGCTTACCACAAGGACGCCAACGCCGACCTGGTGGTGCTCGACGACGTCAACCTGACCCTGCGCGAAGGCGAGATGGTCGCCCTGCTCGGGCGCTCCGGCTCCGGCAAATCGACGCTGCTCCGCATCGTGTCCGGCCTGCTGCAACCGACCGCCGGCGAGGTGCTGTGGTGCGGCCGCAAGGTCGTCGGGCCGGCGGATGGCGTCGCGATGGTGTTCCAGAGTTTTGCCCTCTTCCCGTGGCTCACCGTGCGCGAGAACGTCGGACTCGGCCTGGAAGCGCGCCGCGTCCCGCGCGCCGAGCGCGAGAAGCGGTCGGAGGATGCGATCGACCTGATCGGCCTGGGCGGCTTCGAGAACGCCTACCCCAAGGAACTGTCCGGTGGCATGCGCCAGCGCGTCGGCCTGGCGCGCGCGCTGGTGGTGCATCCCGACCTGCTGCTGATGGACGAGCCGTTCAGCGCGCTGGACGTGCTCACCGCGGAAACCCTGCGCACCGACCTGATCGACCTGTGGTCGGAAGGCCGCCTGCCGGTGAAGGCGGTGCTGATGGTGACGCACAATATCGAGGAAGCGGTGCTGATGTGCGACCGCATCCTGGTGTTCTCGTCCAGCCCCGGCCGGGTCGCCAGCGAGCTGGCGGTGAAGCTGCCGCACCCGCGCAACCGCCTGGACCCGGTGTTCCGCCAGTTGGTGGACGACATCTACGGCCTGATGACGCGCCGCGCCGCCGCCGGTCCGCGCGCCCCGGCGGCACCGGTGACCAGCATCGCGACGCCCTTGCAGCGCGTCGGCACCAACCTCATGGCCGGCATGACGGAGACCCTGGTCGGCCCGCCGTATCACGGCCGCGCCGACCTGCCGGCGCTCGCCGCCTCGCTGCAATACGAGGTGGACGAGTTGCTGCCGCTGGGCGAGACTCTGCAGTTGCTGCACTTCGCCGTGCTGGAAGAAGGCGACATCGCGCTGACCGAGGAAGGACGCCGGTTCGGCGCCGCCGACACCGAGGAGCGCAAGCGCATCTTCGCCGCGGCGCTGCGCGCCCACGTGCCGATCATCAACATGATCCGCCAGGTGTTGGACCAGCGCTGGAACCACCGCGCCTCGGCGGAACGGTTCCGCGACGAGCTGGAGGACCACATGTCGCCCGACTACGCCGAGGACACGCTACGCGCGGCGATCGCCTGGGGGCGCTACGGGGAGTTGTTCAGCTATGACGAGGAGGCGGGGCAATTCAGCCTGGAGGAACCGGAATAGAGTCTCCCGCACCTGTCCCGTTTCGCGGGAGAACGCGAAGTCGGCGCTGCCAGCCGGAGGTGACGAATGCCCCGCAAGCTCCCACTATGCCGCCATGCTGGATGAACACACCCGGACGATGGTCCGCGATCCCGGCGCGCAACCGGGCTGCGAACTCACCATCCTGATGCCCTGTCTCAACGAGGCGGAAACCCTCGGGCGCTGCATCGCCAAGGCAAACGGCTTCCTGGCGCGCAGCGGCATCGCGGGCGAGGTGGTCATCGCCGACAACGGCAGCACCGACGGATCGCAGGCCATCGCCGAGGCCGCCGGCGCCCGCGTCGTGCCGATCCCCGGGCGCGGCTACGGCAGCGCCCTGCGCGGCGGCATCCGGGCCGCGCGCGGGCGCTACGTCGTCATGGGCGATTCCGACGACAGCTACGATTTCGGCCGGCTTGACGAATTCATGGCGAAGCTGCGCGACGGTTATGAACTGGTCATGGGAAACCGGTTCAAGGGCGGCATCATGCCGGGAGCGATGCCGAAGCTGCACCGCTACCTCGGCAACCCGGTGCTCACCGCCGTCGGCCGCATCTTCTTCAAAAGCCCGTGCGGGGATTTCCATTGCGGACTGCGTGGCTTCGACCGACTGGCGATCCTGTCGCTCGATTTGCAGGCGCCCGGCATGGAGTTCGCCAGCGAAATGATCGTCAAGGCGACCATCCGCGGCCTGCGCGTCGCCGAGGTGCCGACCACGCTGGCGCCGGACGGCCGCTCGCGCCCGCCGCATTTGCGGAGTTGGCGCGACGGCTGGCGGCACCTGCGGTTCCTGCTGGTGTTCAGCCCGCGCTGGCTGTTCCTGTATCCGGGCTTCGGCCTGTTCGTCACCGGGATGCTGGCGATGGCGTGGCTGCTGCCGCATTCCCGCCACGTGGCGGGCGTGACGCTCGACATCCACACCCTGTTCTATGCCTCGCTCGCCGTGGTGGTGGGCTTCCACTCAATGCTGTTCTGGCTGTTCGCCCATCTGTACGGCATGCGGGAGGGGCTGGTGCCGCCCGACGATCTGCAGTTCCGCCGGGTGATGCGCTGGGCGACGCTGGAATACGGCCTGATCGCCGGCGCGGTGTTGCTGGCGATCGGTCTGTTGCTCGGCGTGCTGGCACTGAGCGCCTGGGGCAGCGCGGCGTTCGGCAATCTCTCGCCGGAAGCAACGATGCGCCTGGTGATCCCGTCCGGCACCGCCATTCTGCTCGCGTTCCAAATCGCCTATGGGGCGTTCTTCCTCAGCGTGCTGGAAGTCAGGGCGAGCGGGCGGGACTCAGCATGATCGACCGGACCGGCACCGCCGCGGCCTTGCCACGGTATTTCAATCAGCCGCGGACCCGCCAATCACGCGGCTTGGCGCAAGTCCATGCCCGGCCGCTGCAGCGCGACGACCTGCACGCCCACCACCTGTCGCAGATTCCCCTCGACCAGGGGCACCGCCTCCTCGGGCATCGCCTCCAGGGCGATCTCGACATGCATCACCGCGCCGTTGCGGTGCGACCACATGCGATCGGGCACCAGGTCGCGCCGCGCGAACGGTTGCAGCAGCCGCGGCAGCAGGCCGGCCGAAACCTCCGCGTCCAGCATGAAGCGGACGGCAACTTCCCCGCGCGCAGCGGCGGGGGACGGATCAACGGACATGGAATGGAACTCCCGAAGACGACGCGAAACGCAAGACAGGCGGACTGCCCCGGCTGCTCAGGCAGCCGGGCGGCTAATTCGCGTCGTGCGGGTCCGGAGGCTCATGGTCACCCTATAGCATCATGGTTGCGGCCAGTCCAGTTCCGGCAACCGCACCAGCGGCGCCTGGCGCATCGACAGGGTGCGGTGTTGCAGCGTCAGCGGCACCTCAACCTCCGACGGGCCGCCGCCGTCCGGCGTGGTGGCGAGCAAGGACAGCACCGCCTTGGCGGCGATCGCCGCGGAGGGTCTGATCAGGCCGTTGCGCGCCAGCGCGTCCAGCGTTGCCGCATAGCCGGTCACTTGCGCCGTGCCGGTTCCCACCGGCTGCAGCGCCGGGTCGAGCGTCAGCGTGGCGGTTGCCGTCAGCCCGAGCGGCCCCCATTGCATGGCGACGCGCCGCAGCCGCACCGAGCCGCCGTCGTCGCGCCATGCAGCGGCGCGGGCAGCCAGCCCGGACGCGTTGGGCAACGGACCGTTCAGCGCGGCATCTGCCGCGAACGAGGCTATCCGCGGACCCAGCGGCCATTTCAGCCGCGACGGCAATCCGATGCCGCCGGCCTTGACCGAGATCGACACGACCGCCCGGCCGTGCGGTGCCGCGGCGTCCAGCACCGCATCCGCATCCAGCCTGCTCAGCGTGAGCGTGTCGTCGGCACCGGCAACCGGGACGCTGGCCCGCAGGGTCTCGCCATGCAGGTCGAGCGCCTGGGCAGACGGATCGGCTTGCAGCGGCACCAGCACTTGCAGCCGGGTGGCGGTGTACCGGATGTCGGGGGCGTCGGACAGCCGCAGGTGCTGCGCGCCCTCGGCGTCGATCCGCAGCACACGCGGGCGGCGCAGCGCGACTCGCAACACGACCCGTTCGGCCCGCCAGGCGAGGCCGTCCGGAATGTCGGCCGCGCCGCCTTGCAACGCGACGTCACGCAGGACCAGCGTTGCGGCGAGCGGCCAACCGCCGGCCTCTGGCGCCGCGCTGCTGACCGACCAGCCGGCGGCGCGCGTTGCGGCAACCCAGCCGGCGAGGCCGGCGCGCATCCGCTGCACGGCGAAGTGCCAGACGAGCGTGTCGCCAATCGCCACCGCGAGCAGCAGCAGCGCGGTCAGAAGGATCCATGACCTGCGCCGCATCGCCCTTCTCGCTGCCGGACCGGAAGCGTGGCTTATAGGCGGACAGCGGGGGACGGCCAACCGCCGGAGGATACGGCATTTGTCGCAAAAAGCGGTAGCTGTCACGCCTTCACGACTCGGGTGCCGGATATCATCCCCACCCCGCACAAACCGCGTCAGCGGACCGATAACGCTCGGAAATATTGGCCTTACCAATGGGTTGCCGGAGGTCATTGCGGTCGGCTACGAGCCAGGCGAGGAGTCAACCCACAGACTTGTCCACAGGCTGGGTCGCAACGCGCAGATCGGTTCGCAGCGCTGCATCCAACCGGCGCAGCAATTCCTGCCGCCGCGTGCCCGCGGCGATCGGCGGCAGCAGGACGATGTGGATGACGCCCGGATGCTTGCGGAACGCCCGGCGGCCCCAGCAGCGCCCGGAGTCGGTGGCGACCGGAATCACCGGCAGGCCGGTGCTAGCGGCGAGCGCGGCGACGCCCGGCTGCAACGGCAGCAGCGTGCCGGGTTCGGCCCTGGTCCCTTCCGGGAAAATCACGATCTGGCGCTGCGCCGCCGCGGCCCGCGCCGCGCCGCGCATCAGCTCGCGCATCGCCCTGGCGCCGCCCGTGCGATCCACCGCGATCATCCCGGCCGCCCGGGTCAAGGCGCCGAACAGCGGGATGCGCAGCAGCTCCTGTTTCATGACATAGGCCGGGCGCGGCACCAGCGTCAGCCAGACCAGCGTGTCGAACGCCGATTCATGGTGTGGCGCGATCAGCGCCGGTCCGGTTGGCAGTGCGCCGGCCACCTCCCAGCGGATGCCGCAGATGACGCGCGCACCCCACAGCACCAGACGCGCCCAGGCGACGGCGATGCCCAGCACGCGATGCGGAGCGAGGCACCGCGCCACGGTGCCCGCCAGCGTCAGCACGAAGGTCGCGCCGAAGAAGAACACGTTGAACAGGGCGGAACGCAGGATGGTCATCCGCGGTGCGCCTCGCGGTGGGCCGGTGGCGCGCGCGGCGGCAGCAGGACGGTGACGCCGGCGACCGCCAGCAGGTATTTCGTGTATTCCTCGGCGATCAGCCGCAGCGTCACCACATGGCCGATGCCGCCCGGCCGCGGCGCGAGCACCGGCTCGGGATAGAGCGCCACCCCCGACATCGCCCGGCGCAGCTCGGTCAGCGCGCGAGGCATGTGGTAGAATGCGGTGACCACGATCAGCGTATGGATGCCATGCTGGCGCACCCAGGCGGCGGTTTCCAGCGCGTTGCCGCGCGTGGAGGTCGCCTGCCGCCCGAGCGTCACGTGGGCGGCCAGCGGTGCCGGGTCCACGCCGGCGCGATGTGCCAGCACCGCCAGGTCAACTCCGGCTCCGGTGCCGGACAGCAGCAGCCAGCGGGCCCGATGCGCTCGCAGCAGCCGCAGCGCGGTTTCCACCCGGTCGGCGCCGCCGGTCAGTGCGACGATGCCGTCGGCCAACGGTGGCGGCGGGACGGGGCGGGAGGCGATCTGGATGAACCAGAGCAATCCCCCGCCCCAGGCCAGCGACAGCGCGAGCAGCGCCCCGCCGGCGAGGCGGAGCGCGAGGCGGCGCCGGATCACTGGTCGCGCCGGATCATGGCAGCCGCCGCAGCCACCAGCGCACGGTGCCCTGTGCGGTAATGAAGCCGATCGCGGCGGCGGCGGCGGGCAGGCCCGGAAATGCCAGCCACAGCGCCGTCGGCAGTGCCGCCAGCGCCTGGGCGGGACTGTTTGGCGCGGTGGCCGCCCCGGCGAACGGCGCGGCGAGGATGGCCAGGGTCAATAGCATCGGCAGCGCCAGCAGGGCGCCTGCCATGCCGCCGGCCGCGGCGAGCAGGGTGACGCGGCCGGCGAAGCGGGCGGCGATGTAGCCGTCGGTGGCGCCGAGGCCGTGCACGATCTCGATCGCCTCGCGTCGCGATGCCAGCCCGGCGCGCGTCGCGACCGCGATCACCGCCGCGGCGACCGCCGCGACCAGCACCAGGGCCATGCCGGCGCAGGCCTGTAGGCTGCGGGTCAGCCGGGCGAGGCGGCGGATCCACATGTCGTGGCTTTCCGTCAGCGTACCGGGCGCGGCGGCGTCCAGGCGGGCCGCCAGGGGTGCGACATCGACGTCGCTCTGGCTCAGCCGGACGGCGATGACAGCGGGGAGCGGCACGGCGACGTGCCCGGAGGCGGCGCCAAGCCAGGGGCGCAGCAACGCGTCCAGCTCCGGTGCCGTGAGAGCATGCGCCGAGGCGATCCCAGGGCTGCCCGCGAGCAACGCGAGGACGCGGCCGAGCCGTGTGCCGCCGCCCTGCGCGGCGGGTTCGGCCGGCCGCGGTACCTGCACGGTCAGCGCGGCGCCGGCCCCCTCCTGCCAGTGGCGTGCCAGTGAGGCCGCACCGACCCACCCCGCCAGTGCCAGTGCGGCGAGCAAGGCCATGGCGGCGACCAGGAACGGCAGCACCCGGTCGGCGAGCGCCCGGCGCAACCCGAGCTCGTCGAAACCCGCCGGGCGAAGGGAGATCGTCAGCATCGCACCATTCTCCCCCTCCCCTTGAGGGACGGGCTAGGGGGAGGGGTTCGCACGCCCTCCGGCCGCGCCTGAACCGGCCCCTCCCCCCGACCCCACTCCCACGAGGCGGGGGCGAGAATGTCATGGGTGCCCACCGCCGCCGTCCTCCGTCAATCGTGGCCGGTCAGGCGGCCATTCTCCAGCCGCAGCGCCGTCGCCGGGTGCCGCGCGACCAGGGCGTCGTTGTGAGTGGCGACCACCACCGTGGTGCCAAGCCGGTTCAGTTCCTTGAACAATTGCATCAGCCGCTCGGCCTGGACGTCGTCCAGGTTGCCGGTGGGTTCGTCGGCCAGCAGCAAGGACGGCCGCCCGATCACCGACCGCGCTATGGCCACCCGCTGCTGCTCGCCGCCAGAGAGCTCCGGTGGGCGCGTTTCGTGCTTCCGGCCCAGCCCGACCCAGCGCAGCATCTCGGTCACGTCGGCGCGAATCTGGCCCTCGGGACGGCCGGCGAGGCGCAGCGGCAGGGCGACGTTGTCGAACGCCGACAGGTGCGACAAGAGGCGAAAATCCTGGAACACCACGCCGATGCGGCGGCGCAGGCGCGGCAGGGCGCCACGGGCGGCCGTGCCGATATCGGTGTCGAACACGCTGAGCTCGCCTCGGCTGGGGCGGATGTCGAGGTACATCAGGCGCAGCACGCTGGTCTTGCCGGCGCCGGAGGGGCCGAGCAACCAGCGGAAGGCGCCGGCGGGCAGGGTGAAGCCGAGGTCGTGCAGCACCTCGGGACCGGCCTGGCCGCCGGCCGATCCATAGCGCAGTCCCACCCGGTCGAATCGCACCATCGAGCCATTGTCGCGCGGTTTGGAGGGGAAAAGGGAGGGGTTACTCCGGGGCTGCCGCATTTAATGCGGCGAAGCGGCGCGTGCGACCGATCCGCAGGGCCACCGTGGCGCACAGACATCAAACCAGCGCACCGGCGCGGCCGCGATATCCGGCCATCGCAGGCGCTTCGCGGTGTTCCGGGACGCTCGGACGACAGCGGGGCGGCATGGGGCCATCGCCGCGCGGGAGCCTGTTGCGCAATGCGGCCTCGCGCCGCCACGATGACCACGGATGCCGCCATGATGACCACGGATACAGCGCCCAACGCTGTGCGACTATCTCGTGGAGTCGCCCGCATCCGCGCAACGTGCGCCACGACCGGCGCGGTCAAATAACGGACCTGTGCCGGCTGTTTCACAATACTATCGCGGAGACCGCCGTCTGACCCGGAGCGAACCGTGCGTGACCAGGTGACATTACCACCTTGCACGCAGCAACCATCGCACAACGGCCGTCCAGGATTCATAATTCCTGTTGACGGGGCGCACGGTTCCTATCGTATTCTTAAGGCGCTAGGGTAGGCGCATGAGCCGGCCGAACCGGTTCGGCCGTCGCCGTCGCCAAACTGCCACGCGCATCGCGGCGGACGCGCAAGTCAACGAGGGGATTCAAAATGGACCGAAACCATTTGCTTGCCGCGTTACTGTCCACGCCGCTTCTGTTCGCGGCCGGACACGCTGCCTCCGCGGCCTATACCGTGCAGACCGTCGTTGACCCGACCGGCAACAATTTCATCAATCTGCTCGGCATCAACAATGCCGGCACGATCGCGGGCTTCGACAACAATGCCCCCGCGCAGGGCTTCACGCTGACACTTCCAACGACTTTCACACCGGAAAACGTTCCCGGTGCGGCACAAACGATGGTGACCGCCATCAATAACGACGGGGTCACCGCGGGAATCTATGTGGACGGCGCCGGCAACTCGCACGGGTTCACGAAAACCGGAGCGACGTTCACAACGGTGGATAATCCGGCGAGTACGGTGTTCAACCAGGCGCTGGGAATCAACGACGCCAACACCACGGTCGGTTACTACGCGACGACCCAGGCCGGCACCACCGGCCAGGTCGCGTATTCGCAGGCCGGCGGCTCGTTCACGAATATCAATGCGCTGCTTCCCGGCAATTCCAACAGCCAGGCGGTTGGCATCAACAATAGCAGCGATATCGTGGGCTTCTACCAGCCGACCGGCGTCACTTCCGTCGGCTTTCTCGACAAGGGCGCCGTGATCAGCACGATCGACCCACTCGGCTCGACCTTCACGCAGGCACTCGGCATCAACGACGCCGGGCAAATCGTCGGGTTTTACACCGACGCGGGCGGGACCCAGCATGGTTACGTCGATACCAATGGCGTGCTCACGACGTTCGACCCCACGGGATCGGTCAACACCACGATCAACGGCATCAACGGCAAAGGACAGATCGTCGGGTTTTTCACCAATGCCAGTGATCAGGTGGTCGGCTTCGTCGGGACGCCAATTCCCGAACCGGGCACGGCGCTGGTCATTCCGTTCATCGGTTTGATCGCGGCCCGCATGTGGCGCCGCCGGTCATATGGCGGGGCGTGCTGACCGGGCGCGGGCTTTCCCGACAGGGGCCTGTTCATGATGGCACGCGGGCACGCCCCGGACGATTGGCCGGAGGCGCACTGCGCCCGGTGCGGCTTGGTCAAACCGGCTCATTTATTTCTGGGCGTCACCTTACCCCGGTTACCCCGGCGCGGCCGGTGGCGCTACAGAAACGACACCGGATCGACATCCACCTCCACCCGGGCGCCACGCGGCACCGGCACCTTGGGCAGCCACGCGCGCAGGATCGGCTGCACCGCCACGTCGCGCCGGGTTTTCAGCAGCAGGCGCCGGCGGTGGCGGCCGCGCAGGACGGACAGCGGCGCGGGCGCCGGCCCCAGCACCTCCACGCCGTCGCCGTGCGGTGCCGCGCGTCGCAGGTCGCGCGCCAGCGCATCCGCCAGCAGCGCCGAGTCCGCGCTGACGATCAATGCGGCCAGGCGGCCGTAAGGCGGCCAGTGGCCAGGGCGGCGCTGTGCCGCCTCGCTCGCCATGAAACCCGCCAGGTCGCCGGCCACCAGAGCCTGCATCACCGGGTGCTCCGGCGAGAAGGTTTGCAGCAGCACCTGACCGGGGGCCTCGGCCCGCCCGGCGCGGCCGGCCACCTGGTGGAGCAACTGCACGGTGCGTTCCGCTGCCCGCAGATCTCCCCCTGCCAGCCCCAGGTCGGCGTCCACCACACCCACCAGAGTCAGGTGGGGAAAATGCCAGCCCTTGGCGACGATCTGGGTGCCGATGACCAGGTCCACCTCGCGCGCGGCGATCGCCCGCGAGGCTTCGGCCGCCGCGTGCGGACCCGGCATCGTATCGCTCGCCATTACCAGGCGGCGCGTCTCGGGGAACAGGGCGGCGGCCTCCTCGGTGATCCGCTCCACGCCGGGGCCGACCGCGGTCAGGCTGTGGGCGGCAGCGCAGGCGGGGCATGGCTCCGGGATCGGCACGGCGTGGCCGCAATGGTGGCATTGCAGCTCGCGCCGGGTGCGGTGCTCCACCAGCCAGGCGGTGCAGTTCGGGCACTGCATGCGGTGGCCGCAGTGGCGGCACAGCGTCAGCGGCGCGTAGCCGCGGCGGTTCAGGAACAGCATTGCCTGTTCGCCGCGGCGCAGGGTGTCGCGCACCGCCTGAATGAGGGGGGGCGCCAGGAAATGGCCGCGGGCGGGGGGCGTCTCGCGCATGTCGATCGCCGCGACCCGCGGCATCAGCGCGCCGGCGTACCTGGTCGGCAGGGTGATGCGCCGGTAGCGGCCGGCCTCCACATTGGCGACCGTCTCCAGGCTGGGCGTGGCCGACACCAGCACCGCCGGAGCGGCACACAACCGCGCCCGCACCACCGCCATGTCACGCGCGTGATAGACCACGCCTTCTTCCTGCTTGAACGCGGTTTCGTGTTCCTCGTCCACCACGACCAGGCCGAGCTGGGGAAACGGGAGGAACAGCGCGGAGCGCGCGCCGACCACGACCGGCGCCGCGCCATCCGCCACCGCCCGCCAGGTGGTGCGCCGCACCCGCGAGGTCAGGTCGGAGTGCCATACCGCGGGCGCCACGCCGAAGCGGCGCTCGAACCGCTCCAGCCATTGCGACGAGAGGGCGATCTCCGGCAGCAGCACCAGCGCCTGGCGTTGCTGGCGCAGGCATTCGGCGATGGCTTCCAGATAGACCTCGGTCTTGCCCGAGCCGGTGACGCCGTCCAGCAGCGTGACCGAGAACGCCCGAGCGGCCACGGCCTGGCGGAGCCCGGCGGCGGCGCTCTCCTGGCCGGCCGACAGCACGCTGCCCGGACAGTCCGGATCGGGGATCGCGAACGGTGCCTCGACCGGCAGCGTGGCGGGGACCAGCAGCCCGGCCTGCGCCATGCCGCGCAGCACGCCGCCGGCGACCGCGGCGACGCGGGCCAACTCGGCCGCGGAGCGCGGCTGCGCCTGCGACAGGGCCTCGATCACCCGGCGGCGGGCGTCGGTCAGGCGCGCCTCGTTCGGCGGCGGGCCGGCCAGCCGCCAGCCGGTGACCGGGCCGGGCGCCGCGCGGTTCACCCGAAGCGCCATCGCCATGACTTCGCCGGGTGGTGCCAGGGTGTAGGCGGCCATCCAATCGACCAGCCGCCGCAGGTCCTCGCGCATCGGCGGCGTGTCCACCAGGCCGATCAGCGGCTTCAGCCTGTGGTCGGGGACGCAGCCTGCTCCCGCAACCGGTTCAGGATAGGCCCCGGACAGCGGAAGCAGTTCTCCCCCTCCCCTTAAGGGAGGGGATTGGGGGGCGGGGTGCGAACCGCCGACGGCCGGTGGATGTATGCACCCCTCCCCCCAATCCCCTCCCTCAAGAGAAGGGGGAGAATTCTGCTCCGCACCCGGCTTATCCTGGGGCGCGTGGTAGCCTGGCGCCGAGCAGTTGATGGTGGGGTCCCACACCACGCCCAGTTCCTGGCGGCGGTTCAGCGGCACCAGCACGATGTCGCCGGGGCGCGGATCGCAGTCCGGGGGCACGCTGTAGTCGAACGGGCCGGGAAACGGGTAAGGCAGCAGCACCTGCACCCGCCGGATTGCCACCTCGCTTCGCTTTCGATCCGCCTCCGCCATCCTATATGATCCGAACCACCCGACCCGCTGCACCCCAAGGGCGACTGAACCCCGCGCGACTGAACCCCACGCGCCTGAACCCCAGGCGTAACCGCAAAACGGAGCGATGGCATGAAGTTCTTTGTCGATACCGCCGACACGGCGGAGATCAGGTCGCTCGCCGCCAGCGGTTTGCTCGACGGCGTCACCACCAACCCGTCGCTTATCGCCAAGACAGGTAAAAAATTCCTGGACGTGCTGGCGGATATTTGCGCCACGGTGTCCGGCCCGGTCAGCGCCGAGGTCGCCGCCACCGATTTCGACGGCATGATGGCCGAGGCCCGCGTGGTGCGCGGCGTGGCCAAGAACATCGCGGTGAAGGTGCCGCTGACGCCGGACGGGCTGCGCGCCTGCCGCCGGCTGACCGACGACGGCGCGATGGTCAACGTGACGCTGTGCTTCTCCGCCGCCCAGGCGATCCTGGCGGCCAAGGCCGGCGCCACCTTCGTCAGCCCGTTCGTCGGCCGGCTGGACGATGTCGGCGAGTCCGGCATGGCGCTGATCGCCGACATCGTGCAGATCTACCGCAACTATCCGGCGTTCAAGACCGAGGTGCTGGTGGCCTCGGTGCGCAGCCCGATGCACGTGATCGAGGCGGCCAAGCTGGGCGCGCAGGTCGCCACGCTGCCGCCGGCGGTGCTGCGGTCGCTGTTCAACCATCCGCTGACCGACAAGGGACTCGCGACGTTCCTGGCCGACTGGGCGAAGACCGGCCAGAAGATCGCCTGAACCGGGCGGATGATTTTTTCCGTGCCGCAGCCCGGCGAATCGGAGGCCGCGGTGGTCGAGGCGTTCCTGCGCGCGCACCCGGCGTGGCTGGCGGAGCACCCGGGGCTGTACCGGCTGCTGGCGCCGCCGGTGCGGGTGCATGGCGAGCAAATGGCGGACCACATGGCGGCGATGGTGCACGCCGAGCGCGCGCACGCCGCGGCGATGGCGGAACGGGCCGACAACGTGCTGGCCGCCGGGCGCGCCGCCGCCGGCTTGGCGGCGCGGGTGCAGGAGGCCGTGCTGGCACTGTTGCGCTCGCCTGACCCGATCGACTGCGTCAGCCACGAGATGCCCGGCATCCTCGGGGTGGACGCGGTGCATCTGTGTCTGGAGGCATTGCTCGCCGGTGCCCGGACGTTGCCGGGGGGCACCGTGGCGCGGTTGCTGGAGGGGCGACAGGTGCTGTTCCGCGAATCCGCCACCGACGCCCGCCTGCTGCACGCCGAGGCGGCCGGGCTGGCGCGGCATGACGCGCTGGCGCTGGTGCCGGGGGAAGGGCCGCCGGCCTTACTGGCGCTGCTGGCGCGCGATCCGTGGGCGCTGGATCCGGGGCAGGGCGCCGGCGCGCTGGCCTTCCTGGGCCGCGCGGTCGCCGCGTCGCTCGGGCGCTGATGGCCGTCGTCGCCGCCTGGCCCGGGCGCTGATGCTGGCCGAGGCGGCACGGACGGCGTTCCTCGAGTGGCTCGGCCAGGAGCGGCGGGCTTCGCCGCTGACGGTGGAGGCTTACGGCGCGGACCTCGCGGCGTTCCTGGGGTTTCTGACGCGGCATCTGGGCGGCGAGCCGGACCTGGCGGCGCTGGGGGAACTGCGGCCGGCGGATTTCCGAGCCTGGCTGGCGGCCGAGGCGGCGGACGGCGCGGGCAACGCCACGCGCGCGCGCCACCTGGCGGCGGTGCGCACCTTCTTCCGCTGGCTGGCGCGGCGGCAGGGCGTGGACAATCCTGGGGTAAAACTGATCGCCACGCCGCGGGCGAAGCGGCCGGTGGCGAAGGCGCTGACGCCGGCACATGCTCGCGCCGTTGCCGAGGAAGGCGGGGAAATGTCCGACCGCGCCCTGGTCCAGGCGCGCGACGAGGCGCTGTTCACCTTGATGTATGGCTGCGGGCTGCGCATCGCCGAGGCGCTGGCGCTGGATGTGCGCGATGCGCCGCCGGCGGGGGGCGATGCGATGCTGCGGGTGGTGGGAAAGGGGTCGAAGCAGCGGGTGGTGCCGGTGCTGCCGGCGGTGCGCGCGGCGATCGGCGCCTGGCTGGCGCTGCATCCGGCGCCGCAGCCGGACTCGCCGCTGTTCGTGGGGGTGCGCGGGGCGCGGTTGGACCCGGCGGTGGCGCAGCGCACGATGCGGCTGTTCCGCCGGCAACGCGGCATGCCGGAACACGCGACGCCACATGCGCTGCGGCACTCGTTCGCGACGCATCTGCTGGAGGGCGGGGCGGATCTGCGCTCGATCCAGGAGCTGCTGGGGCACGCCAGCCTGTCCACCACGCAGCGCTATACCAGCGTGGAGACGGCGCGGCTGATGGAGGTCTGGCGCAAGGCGCATCCGCGCGCGTGACGGAGCCGATCGGCCCAGGTAGACTCTCACTGGTGCCCGATCAAAATCATAGAATTTTCCTGGTGCTGTTGTACGTTATGGCATGGTACCGGGTACCATATGACGTGGTTGCAGATGACGTGGAGGTCTTTCCTGATTATTTGACGAAGACGGCGCGTCTCTATGCGCCTCGGCACCAGACAACCTGGCCGCGCGGTCATCCCCAGATCAGCCCCGCCGGGCCGATCGCTTCCCCGCCAGCAGCCCCACGCCGCTCGGACCACAACCCAGACACAATCAAGCCGTCCGCTCGCCGCCAGATTTGCGCGCCTTCTCATCGCGAGCAATACGCCGTGCTGGCCGCGGTGGTCATCGCGCAAGAGTTGCCCGAGGCCATTGCCCGGTTTCGCCAAACGATCGACCCGTAGCGGTTCTGTCCGATGCAATCCGTCGGTCCAGGCCAGCGCCTTGCCCAAAGGGGTAGGGTCAACGCGGCGCGACTGGCCGGTTTGGTTTGAGTTCGCGGCGTGGGTGCCGCATAAATCCGCCAATGGACCGGATCGTCACCCTGGCGGAGCGCAAGGCGGCCGAGGCGGAACGCCGGCGGCAGGCGGTGGAGAGCCTGCGGGCGGCGCTGACCGACTATGCAAGGGCGCATGCCGGTCGCTTTCTGTTGTTCGGGTCGGCCGCGCGGGGAACGATGCGCTTCGACAGCGACGTGGACATCCTCGTGGATTTTCCGCCCGACGCCCTGGATGACGCCTGGAACTTCGCCGAGCGCGCGTGCTTCGAGCGCGGCCTGGAGCCGGATATCACGCCGTTTTCCTCATGCAAGGGCCGGTTCCGGGAACGCGTCACGCCGGACCTGCAGGTGCTGGCATGAGCGACGCGCGCTGGTCCGACATCGACGCGGATACCTCTGCCGCGGTAAACCATTTTTCCCTTGCGATCCGGATCTATTGCGGGGTGGACCTGCGCGACGACACGCTGGACGGCTACACGCGGCGCATGGCCTTCATGCACGCGATGCACGCCGGCCATACGTCGATGGAAAAGGTGCTGCTGCGCATCCTCGAAATCCAGGGGGAGGACGCCGAGCGGCCGCCAATGGCATTCCGACCTGATCCACCGGGCCGCGCGGGGCACCTCGGACCGGCCGGCCATCCTCCCGCCGGACCTGGAGCATGCCGCCGACCGGACCCGCAAGTTCAGGCATTTTGCCGCGCACGCCTACGACACGTTCGATCCGGATGACGCCGATCCGGCGGTTCGGGCCGCGAAGGAGGTGACCGCCGGGTTCGCTTCCGCCATTGCGGCGTATCGGCAGGTTATCGATCCATAGCGGCAGGACTTTCCTCATTGCGCGATGCAGATTGAAATGCTTGAGGTGGTGCCCGTCCGCCGGACAGGGAACGGGGCGACTTAAAAGCAAAAGTCCCGCCGGTGTGGAATGGCCGTGCGGGATCGCCATCAGGCCGTGCATGCTGGCGTAAGCTGCCATATTCAGCGTCTTCGATAACGCGCCGGCCCCGTAGATATTCGGCTGCGGCACATCCGGCGCGCCGGCTTCGATGAAGTACTTGAATCCCCAACGCGCGCATTCATGCTCTGTCTCGGACAGCGGAATCCGTGTCGCATCCTTCACCCGCGGTGACTGTCGATGCGATCGTGTATCACGCGTTCCTCGGGCCGGCGAGGACGGGATCTGGCGATGCGCACGGCAGAGATCAATACGCATATACGGGATAAGTACCACGGTGCCGGGGTGCGTCAGAAGGCGGGTGGTGGCCAGACCGCACGTCACTAAAGTCCGTGGTTGGCACTACACTATATCCAGCCCCTGCTGCTTTCGTGGCGGCGGATGCCTGGCGTCGATCTCGGCCAGGTCCTCCGCCGTCAGCTCGATAGCCCCGGCCACCGCGTTCTCCCGCACATGCGCCGGGTCGGTCGCCTTGGGGATGGAGATCACCGTGCCGTGCCGCATGCCCCAGGCGATGGCGACCTGCGCCGGGGTCGCGTTATGGCGCTTCGCCACGGCGGCCAGCGCGGGTGAGCGCAGCAGGCGGCCACCCTGGCCCACCGGCGAATACGCCATGATCGGCATGCGCTGCCGCGCGCACCACGGCAGCAGGTCAAATTCGATGCCGCGGGTGTCCGGGTGGTACTGCACCTGGTTGGTCGCACACGCGCCGCCCTGCGGCAGGTTCGCCAGCCGCTGCATCGCGGCGGCGTCGAAATTCGATACGCCCCAATAGCGGATCTTGCCCGCCGCCCGCAGCTTCTCGAACGCCTCCACCGTGTCGGACAGCCTATGGCTGCCTGGCCAGTGCAGCAGATACAGGTCGATGCGGTCGGTGCGCAGGCGCTTCAGGCTGCGCTCGCACGCCGCCGGCGTCCCCGAACGCGAGGCGTTGTGCGGGGACACCTTGCTGACGATGAACAGCTCGTCGCGGCGGCCGGCGATCGCCTTGGCGACCAACTCCTCGGCGGCGCCGTTGCCATACATCTCCGCGGTGTCGATCAGCGTCACCCCCAGCTCGATGCCGAGCTTCAGCGCCGCCACCTCCTGCTCCGCCAGGTCGGCGCTCTCGCCCATGTGCCAGGTGCCCTGGCCCAGCGCCGGCACCGGCGTGCCATCCGGCAGGCGAACGGTGCGGATCATTCCGCGGCCTGCTCCGCGATGCGGAGCACGCGCAGGAAGTTGCCACCCCATAACGCGGACAGCGCGGCGCGGTCGTAACCCCGGCGATGCAGCTCGGCGGTGATGTTGGGACTGTCGCCGGCATTCATCCAGCCGGAAAACCCGCCGCCGCCGTCAAAATCCGAGGAGATTCCGACATGGTCGATGCCGATCCGGCGCACCGCGTAATCGACGTGGTCGGCGAAGTCGGCGGTGGTGACCTGGTCGGCCTTCGCCGCCGGCTTGAGGAAGGACGGCACCGCGGTGATCTGGATCACCCCGCCCACGTCGCGCAGCGCATCGAGTTGCGCGTCGTCCATGTTGCGCGGATGGTCGCACAGGGCCCGAATGCAGGAATGCGTCGAGACGATCGGCGTGCGCGACACCTCCGCGGCCTGCAGCATCCCGGCGCGGGAGACATGCGCGACATCGACCAGCATGCCGAGCCGGTTCAGCTCGGCGACCGCGGCGCGGCCGAGCGGCGACAACCCGCCATGCTCTTCCGCGGCGTCGTTCAGGTCCTTGCGCGGATTGCAGGAATCCGACAGCGCGTTGTGGCCGTTATGGGTGAGGGTGAGATAGCGCGCGCCAAGTTCCCGGAAGCGCGCCAGCCGCGACAGGTCTGTTCCGGTGGCGAAACCGTTCTCCACTACAGGAACGATCGCCAGGACTCCGTCGCGTTTGGCAGCCTCGATCGCGGCAGCGGTGGTGGCGACGCGCGCGGTGATGCCGTCCTGGCTGCGGCCCATCGCATTGATCGCGTGCAGCATGGCGACCGCGCGCTCGAACGCCATCTGCTCTGCCGCGGGCGTGCGCGCGGCCTGCGGGACATAAGCGACGAAGCAGCCGGCGCCGAGGCCGCCGCGGCGCATCTTGGGCAGGTCAACACAGCGCCGGCTGTCCTCGAACGCATCGGGGCCGTTCGGCCAGGGGATGTCGATATGCGTGTCCAGCGTGAGCAGGGACAGGTGCAGGGACAGCGGGTCGGTGGGCGCGGCGTCATTCATGGCGGGCAGGTTTGCAGATATCCGCGTGACACGGAAGGGGCGGGTTCCGGTTCCTCGATCGTGCGCGGCATGCGGCGGACGATCGAGAGAGGGGCCGCCGCATGGGGCGGGTGAGGGTAAAGCGGGGCGACCCGATCACCCTCACCCTTACCCTCACTGGCGCGCTCGGCGTTGTCGCGCCTTGATCTCGCCCCGGTGATGCGGGATTTCGGCGCGCCGGGCGGGAGATTGCTTTGCTTCGCTCGCGATGACAGTGAGGCGGCATCGACCATTCCAGTGACGGTGAAAATGCTCTAGCCCATGCTGCGTGCCAGCAGGGTCGTTACGCGGCGGGCGAAGGCGCCGGGGTCGCGTGGGAGGTCGCCCTCCTGCACGCGCGCCAGGTCGAGCAGGGTGGCGGCGGCTTCGGCGATCAGGTCCTTGTCGGCCGATCTCACGGCCAGCGTCTCGATCAGTTTGTGGCGCGGGTTCAGTTCCAGGACCGGTGCGGCGGGCAGCATCGCGCGGCCGGCGCGGCGCATCAGGCGCTGCATTTGCAGGTCGGGGCCATGCTCCCTGGCCGCCAGCACCACGGCGCTGTCGGTCAGCCGGGCGGTGGCGCGCACGTCCGACACGTCCTGGCCCAGCGCCTCCTTCAGCGCCGCCAGCAGGACGGAGATGTCCGGCGCTTCGGTGTCCTTGCCGAGGTCCTCGCCGGCCTGGGTGACGCTTTTCAGTTGCTTGCCGTCGAAGCCATCCAGCCGTTCCGGCCAGAACGCGTCGATCGGGTCGGACAGCAGCAGCACCTCGATCCCCTTGGCGCGGAAGCCTTCGAGTTGCGGGGAGGTTTTCAGCGCCTCGGGATTGTCGCCGGCGAGGTACCAGATCGTGTCCTGGCCGGTCTGCATGCGGTCGGCGTATTCAGGCAGCGAGGTCGAGCCGTCCTGCTTCGAGGATTGGAAGCGCAGCAGGGGGGCGAGTTCGGCGCGATGTTCGGTGTCTTCCCAGACGCCCTCCTTCAGCAGGGGGCCGAAATTGTCCCAGAATTTCGCGTATTCCTCGGTTTCCTTGGCGCGGGTCTTCAGCTCCGACAGGACGCGGCCGACCAGCGCCTTGCGGATGCGACCGAGCACCGGGGTGGTTTGCAGCATCTCGCGCGAGACGTTGAGCGGCAGGTCCTCGGTGTCCACCACGCCCTGCACGAAGCGGAGCCAGTGGGGCAGCAGTTCGGCCTTGTCGGTGATGAACATGCGGCGGACGTGCAGCCGGATATGCGAGTCGCGGTCGTTGTCCATCGGGTCGAACGGCTTCATGCCGGGGATGAACAGGAGGGCGAAGAATTCCAGCATGCCCTCGGCCTTCCAGTGCAGCGTGGCCCAGGGGTCGTCGAACAGGTGGCCGAGGTGGCGGTAGAACTCCTTATAGGATTGCTCGGTGACGTCGGCGCGGGGCTTGCGCCAGAGCGCGTTGCCCTCGTTGGCCGGCTGGTCCTTGCCGTCGCGGGCAATGGTGATCGGCAGGGTGATGTGGTCGGCCCATTTGCGCACCACGGCTTCCAGCCGCATCGGGTCGAGATATTCTTCCGCGTCGGCCTTGATGTGCAGCAGCACCTCGGTGCCGGCGGTTTCGCGGGCGGCGGGGGCGATGGTGAAGGCGCCGGCGCCGTCGGAGGCCCAGGCGAACGCCTCCTCGCTGCCGGCCTTGCGGGAGGTGACTTCCACGCGGTCGGCGACCATGAAGGCGGAGTAGAAGCCGACGCCGAACTGGCCGATCAGGCTGGGGCGGTCTTCCGGTTTGGCGGCGGCCAGGGCCTCGCCGAAGGCGCGGGTGCCGGAGCGTGCGATGGTGCCGAGGTTGTCGATCATCTCCTGGCGGGTCATGCCGATGCCGTCGTCGGCGATGAGCAGGGTGCGGGCCTGCTTGTCTGGGACGATGCGGATTTTTGCTTCCGGCGGGGGGGAAAGGTTGGGGTCCGTCAGGGCCTCGAAGCGCCGGCGGTCCATGGCGTCGGCGGCGTTGGCGACCAGTTCGCGCAGGAATATTTCTCGCTCCGAGTAGAGCGAGTGGACCACCAGGTCGAGCAACCGCCCGACTTCGGCGCCGAATGCATGTTTTTCCTGGACTGCGTCGTTCATCCCAAGCCCTCCCTGCGGGGCGCGATATGCGTGCTGCGGGCGCGGGTTTCAATGCGTCGGTGGAGCGAGGGGTGGGTGTGGCAAACGGCAGCCTGTGGCATCGCGGCGGGCCTGGAGCGCTTTTGCACTGAGCGGAATCGCGACGGTCCGGCGATCGCGGAACTGAGGTGCCGTGACATGGCTTCGCATGGCGGCCCACCAGCGCGGGCGCAGCGCGCGTGGCAACCAGTGGCGTCTCGCGGGCGTCTCGTTTCGCCGTGCAAGAGACGGTGGCGCATGGTGTGAGAAGACGGCCGAAGCAGAGTGGCGTCTCGCCGGCGTCTCGTTTCGCTGCGCAAGAGATGGTGGCGCATGGTGTGAGAACATGGCTGGGGCAGAGCGGCCGGGTCTTTGGCACCCGGAAGCCGGTGACTGTCCCGGACGGTTCATTCGGCCGGTTTTATCTGCGTGCACCCGCGTGCATCTGCCTGCATCCGCGTGCATCTGCCTGCATCCGCGTAAAAGCCTTCTTTTGCGACGATGCCGACAGGCCGTTGCCAAGACAGTAACGCCTCGGCGCGCGGCTGGGGCGGCGCTGGCTCAGGCCGCGGCGGAGGTTTCGCCGTCCAGTGCGCGTAACGCCGGGCTGGTGCCGGTGACGATGGCCTGCACGAGTTCGGGCTCGGGCGGGCCGAAATCGCAGTCGTCCGGCAGGCCGCCCAGTTCGCGGATCAAGCGGGCGCGGCGCGGGTAGAGGATGGCATAGCGTTCGGCCTCGGCGACCGGGTCGAAGAGTGGCTCGCCGTCCTCCACCGGCGCCGGCGCAGATGGCTGGGGCGCTGGTTCCGCTTGCGGCCGGGGGGCGGCCGGCGCCGGCATGGGCGGCGGCGGTTCGGCGACCGGCGCGGGCTCGGGAGCCGGCGGCGCGGCGGCCGGGGCGGACGGCGCGAGGTCCAGGGCGTCGGTCAGGAGGTTCAGGGCGATATGCTCGCTCCAGGCGTCCTGGTTGAGGCCGGCGGTGTCCTTCGCGCGCCGGCGCCGTTCGGTCTGCACGCGCAGCAGCAGGGAGCGGGCGCCGCGTGCCTCGCGCATCGCGCGGTGGGCCTGGGCGTCCAGCTTCAGGGCGGTGGGAGTCCCGGCGGTGTTCCGCATCTGGCGCATGCAGTCCATCGCATGGGCGTTGGCGGCGACGTAATGGGCGGCGATGGTGGCTTCCTCCGCGTTGACCGGGCAGAGGGTGCTGACGAGGCCGATCGCGGTGCGGTCGCGGCAGTCGAGCGCTTCCTGGGTGTCGGCGAGCGGCGGGGGGAGCGCGGCGCGCAGGGCGTGGGCGACCTGGTGGTAAAGGGCCCGCTGGAGTTGCGGGGCGGGGTCGGGCTGGTGCGGTGGTTGGTCCATGGAGGGAGAGTATAATGTTAGTGAATTGTTCTGTCAAGAGAGAGTGGCTCGTGCCGTGGGTTTGGCCCTGTGCCATGGCGGGGCGGTCTGCCTCACCCGCATGTTCCGCTGCCCGTGGGGGTGGGCCGGGCGACGACGGTTGACTCTCGGCGGCGGTGGCGACGCGATTTGAGATCGGACGCCGGGGGGGGCGGAGTTGACACACTGCCCGACACGCGCGCGCCGATCGGGGGCTCCGCCGGCGATTCCATAGTTCCCGAACCCGGACAGATGCGATTCCGTGCAACCACTTAGTGTTGTCCGGGTCCCGCCGCGAATCGCCAGGCCAGGGTCGGATCTTCGCTTCCGGCCTACAGCGGTCCTACCCTTGTCGTTGATTCAGAGAACGGACAGCTCACGTCGCATCAGTATGACATCGTGGCCTTCCTCCTGCTCCACCCCGGCGTAAAGCCAGCCAAGCCGCAGATAGAGTCCTTCAGCATTCAGGGTGTAGAGCCATAGAACCGGCACGGAGACTGCGCGCGCGAAGTCCTCGACCTGCCGCACCAATGCGGTTGCGTGACCGCGGCCGCGGAACGCCGGTTCGACATACAGACCACCGAGCCAGGGTGTGAGGTCTGGCCTACTTTCGAGGTCGCTACGCATCAGCCCCGCGGTTCCGACTGGCCTTTCGCGGTCGAACAAGACAAAGGTTTCGTTCGGTCCATCTGGCGGCTTGAGTATCAGCGCCGTCATCTCCTCAACCGTGTAGCCACCCGGACGGTCAAAGAAGGCGTCAACCCGCCATTCAGCGACCAGAGCTGCCAGTTCCGGCTGTCTCGACACCGCGGTGATGCGAACGGTCATGCAGTAAGCCTAACCCGGCGGACCCCTGGATGTCTCCTCCCCACCCAGAACCGACATTGTGCGAAGCCCAGGACTTTCGCATGAAAACCAACCTATTGAATGACAACGTCAATTCCTGTGCAGAACTCCGGTGCGAGATGCGCGGCGTGGCTGGGCACCAGCTGGCAGGCTCGACGTTAGCCGGGGCGGGGCGGGATAGCGACTTGCGGAGAGCGTTTGTCGTCAGCCTGGATCGGGACAGATTTCGGCAACACCGCAGTTGGCACCCGAATTTTCCGAATGTGCGAAATGCAAGCGTCGGTGCCGGCGCAACGCTTACCGCCAAGCGGCAGGCCGCGCCGCTGCCGGTTATACGTGAAAAGGCACATAGTAACCATCGCTCATACGAATCTGGCGTGTTTTACCCGACATAGATTCGCGGCCCCTGGCGTGTTGCTCTTTCGAGAGGGTCGGTGGAGCGTTCGGTATCTGACCGTGCGGAATTCCCATGCAACATGGCGAACACGATACCACGATGCGAAGCCGTCCCTTGCATTGGCCCAATAGGGTGGACCGGTGCGGCACGTGAGTAAGCAAGAAAATTCTACCACAGATACACGCGGATGGGGCCGGAGTCCGTCGCGCCCGCTCGCGGCAGAAATCGCGCGACCGCATGATGAGGGGCGCAGGCCTGGTGTCCAAGGTTCCATCCGCGTCCATCCGTGGCAGAATTTTCTTGCTTCGTCGCTGGGCCCACGCCGCCACCGGGCAAGTGGCGGCTGTAGAAGGGCAAGGCCTCATGCGCCAAGGGGTGCGTTCGCGCGGCAGCCGGAAGCGCGGCGCCGGCGCGCAGGTTCGGCGGGAATAACCCCCAATGTCAAACGGTGCGACGACGGGCAGCCGCCCGCCGTTCAGCCCCGGCCGCTGTTACTCCACCGCGTACGCCCTCAGGAAAGTCCGCACCGCCGCGGCCACCGTCGCATCGATATCGGCATCCGCCGGCGCCGGCGGCAGGCCCAGGCTGGCGCGCAGAAAAATTCCGGTCGCCCGCAGCATGCCGAGGAACTGGTCGGCGGCGATGACCGGATCGGGCACCGCCAGCCGCCCCGCCCCGGCCTGCACCGCGAGCCACGCCCCGAATGTCCGCCGGAACACCTCCGGCCCGTTCTCATAAAATGCCCGGCCGAGCTCCGGGAACCGCACGCATTCCGCCATCACCACCCGTTGGATGGCCAGCGGCTTCGCATCCAGCAGAAACCGCAGCATCTGCTGGCCCAGCGCCGTCAACGCGGCGGCCAGGTCGTCGCAGGGTTCTGCCAGCAGGTCGATAGCCGCCACTTTCTGCCGGCAGGCTTCCTTGATGATGGTGGCAAACAGCCTGTCCTTGGAGGCGAAATGCGCATACAGCGTCGCCTTGGACACCCCGGCCGCCCGCGCGACGGCGTCCATGCTGACCGCGCCGTAGCCCTGCGCGATGAACAGCTCGCCGGCCGCCGCGATCACCGCCTGGCGCTTGGGCGAATCGGGATCGTGCCGGATTTCGGGGTGATGGCTCATTGCCGTCACACATGACCCCAGCTACCGCCGGAATTCAAGGGGTGGACTGAACCGTTCAGTTTTTTCTTGACTGCCGACTCGGCAAAACCCTATCTGGCGCGTGAACTGGACGGTGTAGTTCAGCGGGAGACCCAGATGAACGCCATCGCCGACAAGCTCGAGGTCGCGCCCTCGGGCGCGCAAAGCCTGGCCACCCCCCCACCCTCCCGCCGGCGCTGGACCCGGCTGCTGCGGCCGATCCTTGGCACCGTCGCCGTGATCGCCGCCGCCGTCGTTGGATCCTGGTGGTTTACCGAGGGCCGCTGGATCCAAAGCACCGACAACGCTTACGTCCAGGGCGATATCGCGGTGCTTGGCTCGCGCATCGCGGGCGACGCCGCGGCGATCGACGTGGTCGACAACCAGCCCGTCCGCGCCGGCGATCCGCTCATCCGGCCGGATCCCGCCGACTGGCAGGCCCAGCTGGCGCAGGCGCGCGCCTCCGCCGCGGAGGCCGCCGCCGCGGTTCTGACCGCACAGCGCCAGATCGTCCAGCAGCAGGCGACCATCCCGGCGGCGCAAGCCGCGATCGCCGAGGCGCGGCGCAGCAGACGCTGACCGTCGTGGATGCGGCGCGGTCCGCCTCGCTGACCGCGGGCGGCCGGACGTCGCACCAGGCCAACGACCAGGCGATCGCTGATCAGCGTAAGGCCCGGCGGCGCCGACCTCGGCCCAGGCGCAGAAAACCGTGGCAGAGCAACAGCCTGGCGTATTTGCCGCCCGGGTGGCCGAGGCGCAGGCCCGCGCCCGGAACGCTGCCGCCGCGGTGACGCTTGCCGAGGACAACCTGTCCTACACGGTGATCCGCGCGCCGTTCGACGGCATCGCCGGCAATCGCGCCGCGGAACTCGGCCGGCACGTAACCCCGGGCGAGCAACTGATCGCCGTCGCCCCGCTGCCGGACCAGCTTTACGTCGTTGCCAATTTCAAGGAGACCCAGCTCCGCCGCATGCGCCCCGGCATGAAGGTGCGGCTGATCCCGGACATCGACCCCGGCGCCGCGGTGGACGGCACCGTGAACAGCCTCGCCCCCGCCACCGGCGCGCTTTTCAGTCTGCTCCCCCCGGAAAACGTCACCGGCAATTTCACCGAGGTGGTACAGCGTGTGCCGGTGAAGATCGAGATCGACCCGGCCGAGGCCGCCTGGGTGCAGACCAGCAACCTGATCGCCGAGATCGTCATGATCCCGCTCTCCGGCTGGCTGTCGCGGCGGCTGTCCACGCGGGTGCTGTTCGTCGCCAGCGCGCCGGGCTTCACGCTGTTCTCCCTGGCCTGCGCCGGCGCGAGCAGCCTGGGCGAGATAGTCATATTCCGCGCCGCGCAGGGCTTCATCGACGGCGCGATGATCCCGCCCGTCTTCGCCACCACCTACCTGCTGTTCTCGGGCGAGCGCCGCACCCAGGTCTCGGTGCCGATCGGCCTCACCGCGACCCTGGCGCCGACCATCGGCCCGACGCTTGGAGGCTGGCTGACCGACCGCTATTCGTGGCACTGGCTGTTCCTGATCAACCTGCCGGTCGGCGCCGCCGTGGCGGTCGCGGTCTGGAACTGGCTCGACATCGACCGCCCCGACTGGTCGCTCATCCGGCGGTTCGACGCGATCGGGCTGGTGCTGATGGCGGCGTTCCTTGGCGCGCTGGAATACGTGCTGGAGGAGGGCGAACGCTGGGACTGGCTGTCCGACCGCACCATCGCCTGGTGCGCGGTGATTTCCTCCGTGGCGGGCGTGCTGTTCTTCTGGCGCATGCTGAGCCGGCGCGACCCGCTGGTTGAACTCCGCGCTTTCGGCAACGTCAATTTCGCGTTCGGCTCGCTGTTCAGCTTCGTGCCTGGCATAGGACTGTACGGGTCAGTGTATCTGGTCCCGCTGTTCCTCGCCCGGGTGTGAGGCTACGATAGCTTCCAGATCGGCGGGACGATGTTCGTGACGGTCGCGGTGATGTTTCTGTCCGCCCCGGTTGCCGGCCAGTTCGCGCGGCGGATGGATCCGCGGATAATGCTGGCGGCCGGCCTGGCGATGTTCGGCGGCGGCATCTGGTGGATGGCCCACCTGACGGTCAACTCCGCCTTCTGGGACCTGTTCGGCCCGCAGGCGCTGCGAGGCTTCGCCATTTCCCGGAGATCAGGAACCGCTGCGCTGCGACGCGGAACGTCACGATCTTCATTGCCACCAAACCGCGATCGCGTGTTATCTGTGCAAACTTCCGGCTGATCCGGACTTTTTTCGCGACTCAACAGAATTAACGAAGCGTTCAACTCCGGCATGCAAACTGCTGCCGTCAGCCTTTGCCGAAAATGGGCGAGGGCGCGGCACATCCCGCGCTTGCGGTGCCGGGCGGCATCAAGGCGGGCCCTGCGCCAATTCCGAAAGGATCCCGTCGCATGCAAGGCACCCAACGATGTTCCGGGTTCGCACGTGGTGTTGCCGCCATGGCAGTGATGTTAACCGCACTCGGCGGCTGCGTCGCGGCGCCGCTGCTGCAACTCGCGACCGCGCCGGCCCCGCAGGCGACCCCGTGCGCCCCGGTCATCCCGGGCGGCGCCACGCCCGGCTGCGATGGCGGCGCAACGGGTTCGATAATCCCGGGGATGACGAGTGTCATGCGGATGCTGGCAGCGGGCGCTCCGCTGTCCCACTGACGCATGGGTGGTCAGTGGGATGGGCCGCGGAGCGCCGAACTGGTTTTGCGGCGCTCGGCACCGTGCACCGGGTGCAAGGCGGTGGGGCGTCAGAAGCGTTCCACCCAGGGCCGCAACTCGACCTCCCAGGTCCAGGCGCTACGCGGCTGGTTGGCCACCTGCCAATAGGTCTCGGCGATGGCGTCCGGATCGAGCATGCTGTCGGGCTTTTCCTCCGGATCGGGCCGCGTGGCGCTGCGGATGCCGCCGTCGATGACGAAATGCGCGACGTGGAGGCCCTGCGGTGCCAGCTCGCGGGCCATGCTCTGCGCCAGGCCGCGCAGCGCGAACTTGCCCATGGCGAAGGCCGCGGAGTGGACATAGCCCTTCACGCTGGCGGAAGCGCCGGTGAACAGGATGGCGCCGGTGCCGCGCGGCAGCATGTGGCGCGCGGCCTGCTGGCCGACCAGGAAGCCGCCATAGGCGGACACCGCGATGGCCCGCGCCACCGCACCGGCATCGAGGTCGGTGATCGGTCCGCGCGCCCGGGCGCTGGCATTGTACACCACGATGTCGGGCACGCCGGAGGTGGTGACCACCACGTCGAACAGCGCCGCGACTTCTTCCGGTTCGGCGGCCTCGCAGGCGAAGGTGACGGCGGCGGTCTCCCGCGCCAGCGTCGCCAGCCTGTCGGGCGTG
This sequence comes from Acetobacteraceae bacterium, assembly GCA_035535035.1. Taxonomy (GTDB): domain Bacteria; phylum Pseudomonadota; class Alphaproteobacteria; order Acetobacterales; family Acetobacteraceae; genus JASHVB01. The sequence continues at coordinate 7,690 of DATLQW010000210.1, read as the reverse complement.
CGCGACGCCAGCACCACCTGCAGGCCGTGCCTGGCGAACAGCCGTGCCAGCGAGGCGGAGAGCCCGCTGCCGGCGCCGACGATCAAAGCCGATTTCATGTCCATCACCGCCCTCCCGAGATCGGCACGATTGCGCCGCTGATATAGGATGCCGCGGCGCCTGGCGACACCGGTTCGCATATATGGCACTCCAGGCGCCTGCTCTCGTCATGGGCGGAGCGGCGGCGCTACACTCCAGGACCCTGGATGCAAACGGAGACGGCTCGCGTGCCCTACAGTCCGTTCGACCTTACCGGCAAGGTGGCGCTGGTTACCGGCGGCAACAGCGGGATCGGCCTTGGCATGGCGCTGGCACTGGCCCAGGCGGGGGCCGACATCGCCATCTGGGGCACCAGCGCGGCGAAGAACGAGGCGGCATGCGAGGCGATCGCGCGGCACGGCCGCCGCGTTCAGGCATGGCAGTGCGATGTCGGCGACGAGGCCGCGGTGAACGCCAGCTTCGCCGCCGCGCTGGCGGTGTTCGGCCGGGTGGACGGCTGCTTCGCCAATGCCGGGGTGTCCGGCCGCGGCGTCGCCTCCTTCCTGGAAATGTCGAGCGCGGAGTGGCACCGCGTGACGCGGGTCAACCTCGACGGCGCGTTCTACACGTTCCGGGCGGCGGCAACGCACATGGTACGGCGCGGCGGCGGGGGGGTGCTGGTCGGCACGGCGTCGCTCGCGGCGATCGAGGCTTCGCCGCGCAGCGAGCACTACGCCGCGACGAAGGGGGGCATGATCTCGATGGTGCGCGCGCTGGCGGTGGAGTTCGCCCGGCACGGCGTCCGCGCGCACGCGATCATGCCCGGCTGGATCGAGACCAACATGACCGCGAACGCGGTGGCCAGCGAGGGGTTCCGCACCAAGGTGCTGCCGCGCGTGCCGATGCGGCGGTGGGGCACCGGCGAGGATTTCGGCGGCATCGCGGTGTATCTGCAAAGCGAGGCGTCGCGCTACCATACCGGCGACACGTTCATCATCGATGGCGGGTACGCGCTGTTCTGAGGCGGCCCGCCGGCTTGTCGCGCGCGGCCATGGGAGGGGCGCCGCCATGTGGTCGCGCCGACCGCAAGCGCCGCAATGCGCCGGTCGGCTCGGGTTCGGTCGCTGGGCCTGCCGTCGCGCCGCCGGCCCGACGATTTACCACGGCTTAATCATTATCCAGCAGGATCGTGCCGGGTCCGGGAGCAGCCGGCCTGTCTGCCCGGGAGTTGGCTTCGTGCCTGGTTGGTGGTTGTTGCGGATCGACCTGGCCGGCACCTTGCCGGGGGGCTCGGCGTAGTGACCGCATCTGCGATGTTTGGCCTTGTCTCCCGGAGAGCGGGCTGTATGATGCAGTGCAACGCCAGGGGACGCCAGAAGTCGGGTTTTTGAGAATGCCCACGGTGCCGAGAAAAAGGTTGCAAAACATCGGCACTGATCCATAATTGATCGGCTTCGGTACATGGATGCCGAGCTGGCGAGCACGGAACGGAGTGAGTCATGGCGTCAGTAACATTGCCTGGGTCGAGCGGCGGTTCTGTCACCGTTCAAGGCGGGACGGGCGACAATGCCTTCGTGGCGCAGATCATCGCGAACACGATCCTGCTGGCCTCGACGGGCGGGAGCCTGAATGCGCCGGTCTCCGTCACGGTCAATGGGGGAGTGCCCGTCACCGCGCCGCCGGCTACTGTCAACGGCCTGGAGAACATTCTCTATCTCTATGGCACCGGGGGGGGGAGTTTCACCGTCCCGACCGGCTACAATTTCATTGTTGATCTGATGACCGGGCCGGAGACCATCTCCGCGGCCAACGGGCAGATCGTTTCATTCGACGCGGCCGGGAGCGTGTTCACCCTCACCGGCGCCGCAAGCATCGCGGCGGATATTGGACCCGCCAGCGAGTTCATCACCGAAACCGGCTCGGCGAACATCGCGACGGGAGCCGGAAACGACACGATCAGCCTGACCGGTGCCGGCACCATCGATGGTGGCCTGGGAAGCAACGTGCTGTATGCCGCACCGACCGCCGGCGGGGCCGGGATCCGGGTGCAGTCGGAAGGTTCCGCGGACATCGTGTCCGCGAACGGTGCTTTGGGCGGCGCCACGACCGTGGTTTCCTCCGGCGACAGCGTCAACGTCACCGCGAGCGGCGATGGGACGGCGTATGCCCTGCTCACGGGCACGAACGCGACCTTCACGGGCGGCACGGGCGCGACCAATGTAACCACCGGCGGCTCGAACGCCCTTGTGCTGGGTGGCACTGGGCCTCTGACGGAGATCGACGGCGGGACCGGCGATACCGTCTCCGCGGGCTTCTCGTCACTGGCGACCGTTTCGCTCGGCGGCTCCAACGCCTTGGTGTATGGCGGTGCCGGCCCGCTGGTGGTGACGGTGTCCGGCACCGGCAACACCCTTGCCGGCGGGACGGGTTCCACGTCGGTGACCTCGGACGGATCGACCGCATTCATCGCCGGCGGCACTGGCGGCCTGACGGAAGTCGACACCGGCACCAACGACACGATCGCGGCGTTCGGCTCCGCCCCCGCGAACGTCACGGCCGGCGGCAGCGGCGCCCTGGTGTTCGGTGGGTCCGGCGTGTTCGACGCGTCCGTGGGAGGTTCCGGCAACACCGTCGTCGCCGGCTCCAATTCGACGCTTGTGACGCTTTCGGGCACCAGTTCCTATTTCTACGCCGAGAACAACGCGGCTAGCGTGACTGCCACGGGCACCAGCGACACGATCGTTGGCGGCAGCGGACCACTGGCGATCACCGCGAGCGGCAGCGGCTTCGGTTTGTTCGTCTATGCGTCCACTGGCGACCTGAATTTCGTTGGCGGCAATGGTGGCAGCACGATCGTGGGTGGCGGGGGCAACGAATCGATCGCTGGGGGCGCCGGAGGCACCACGTTGTTTGGTGCCGCGGGCAGCAACATCAATTATAGCGGCTCCGCCGGAAACCTGGACTTTGCGGCTGGGGCAGGGAACGAAACCCTCAGCGCCAGTGGCTCGACCACCAACAACATTCTTTGGGGTGGCCAGTCTGCGGGAAACACGGATACCCTTATTGGCGGCAGTGGCAACGACACGCTGGTGGGCGGCGCCGGAAACGACTCACTGGTAGGCAACGCCGGCAGCCGCGATTGGTTTGTGTTCATCGCGGCCAATGGCGCGGCAGCCCCCAGCGACACCGTGTCGAATTTCTCCTCCAACTCCACGGTGTGGCTGGCGAACTATGGTGCGGGGGCCGCGGCGGCGGCCACCGCCACCGCGGTGCCTGCCGGCGGCGGTACGAGCTCGATGATCACCTTGTCGGACGGCACGACGATCACCTTCGCCGGTGTCACGCAGACCCAACTGCAGAGCGAACTGCCGGGCCACATCATCTCCAACAACGGGGCCGTTTAGGTGGTACTGCGGGGCAGATAGCGGACCTGAAGGTGGTGCCCCGCGCCGGCAGCACAGCCCTGCTGGCGTATGGCGCGCTGGTGCTCAATCTGCCCTATTTGTTTGAGCGCGGAAGCGTGACGTCAATTCCTCTCGACTCAAGGCGGTCTCCGATCGCATGCTGCGGCGGCTTGGCGGGCCCGGCAATAGCGATATGCGCTGAGCGCACCCGGCCCCCGGTGGGATCGACCATCACCCGTCGAAGGAACCAGGATTGCTCTATTCGCTCGACCGCTTCATCAGCTTCTTCACCTATGTCTCGCTTCGCGGGTGGGCTTACCGTGCCGATGCCAGATTGGCGGGCGTGTGCATCCGGCAGCGCGAGCAACGCTACGGCGAAGCCACCCTGAACCTGCCGAGTCCTGATGTTACATTGGGCTGCAATCTTCGTTTTGAACTGACCACCCTGGTTCCTGATCTCGACTGGTCTGACGCGGTGGTCGAATTGAGTTTCGGGGACGGGATGCGCCAGGACCTCACGGTCGAGGCGATCGAGGCGCGGCGTCAGGAGTTGTATCGCGCCCAGGATCGGGAATTTGGCGGTGACATGGCGTTTCCAACCGGTGGGGATGCCTCCTTTGGAGACTTCCTCCGGCTGCTCGCGGAAAACCCCGACGGATTGCTGCTGGAGGTGGGTTCGCGTGCCCGCTCTGGGTTTGTGCGGCGCGACCTGTTCCCCAACATGCGCTATCTGGGGACAGACATACTGCCGGGCGAGAATGTGGACATCGTCTGCGACGCCCATGAAATGGCGCGCCACATCCCGCACAACAGCATCGACGCGGTGTTCTGCACCAGCACGTTCGAGCACATCCTGATGCCCTGGAAGGTGGCCATCGAGATGAACAAGATCATGCGGATTGGCGCGGCGGGCTATATCCGCACCCACCAGTCCATCGGCATGCATGATCTGCCATGGGACTATTGGCGCTTCAGCGACACGGCATGGCCGGCTATCTTCAATCGGGCCACCGGCTTCGAGATCGTCCGCACTTATCTGGGGGAACCGATGTTCGTGGTGCCATTCGACATGGCTCCGAAGTGGTACGGCAATGAGAATACCGCCGGTTTTGCGGCTTCGGCCGTAACCTTCCGCAAGGTGGCGGAGACCGGCCTGACCTGGAATGTCGCCGCGAGCGATCTGGAACCGACCTCGTATCCCGCATAATCATCCGTAACAGCGGCGACATCAGATGCGCATCATGTCTCGCCTTGGGAGGCGGATCTCGTGGGGCATCCGGGCGGTACCAGAGCGACCGCCGGCGCCTTCCGTGCTGATCGCCGAGCGATTCGTCTCCCCGATCGAGTCCCTGCAACGGCTGGATCTGCCGGATGACGTAACCACCGTTGCGCCCGGCCGGGCACTCGATGCGGTTGTCATGGATGAGTTCGGCGTGCATTGCCGCCGGGCCAGGATCGGCCCGCCGCCCCCTGGCATGGCGGGAAACCGGATCGGGTTCGAGCCAATACCGGTCCCCGAGCGGACACGGCTTTGGCTGTTCGTCGTCGCTGCGGACCTTGCCGGCGGAGCGGTTACACCCGACCTGGTTGAAAGCCTGCTGCGGCACGGGCGTGCGCTGGGCGGGCGCCCGCCGATCACCTTGATCTGGAACGACCTGGCCGAGAACGCGGATGCGGTGACGGATCCGCCAGTCGGCGACGAGTCGCAAGATCGCATTCCGCCGGCAATCACCTTTGCCATGCTCAGCGAGGAGCCTGATCCTACGTTGCTGCCGCCGCTCGATCAGGCGGACATCAATATTGCGGGCCTCACACCGGAACAGCGCGCATGGCGGCAGGACGGCGTGGCGATCCTGCGCCAATTCTTTCCCGACGCCCTACTGGATCCCTATATAGGCCGACGTGCCGCGTTCGACCGACCGAGTGGCTGGTGGTCGCCTGCGCCATATTTGCAGGTCGAGGAACTGCGCGTGCTTTGCCTCTATCCGCCGCTGCGGCGCATCCTGCGGGCGTTGGTCGGTGAGGAAATGATGCTTCACCTCAACCTGACCGGCTGGGTCAGCACCGAGCGCAACTGGCACCAGGACGACTACCTTAATCCCCCGTTCGTGAACGGTTGGTACGCGGCGGTCTGGATCGCGCTCGACCACATCCACCCCGACAGCGGGCCCTTCGAGTATATCCCCGGTTCGCATCGCTGGCCGCTGCTGCGCGGTGACAAGGTGCGCGGCCACATGACCGAGGAGGAGCGCTCGAGCACGATCGGGCTGCTCGCGGTCAATAACTGGCCAAAGATCAGCGAACGTTTCGTCGTTCCGGCGATCGAGGCTGAGATCCGCGATCGCGGGGCGACGCCGCAGCGCTTCCTTGCCAGGAAAGGCGACGCGCTGATATGGCACGGCCGACTGCTGCATCGCGGCACGGTGCCTGCCCAGCCGGACCTGGAACGCCGTGCCGTCATCGCGCACTACTCAGGCGTCAATCATCGGCAGGACATGGCAGAGCGAAAGGTTGACGCGCAGGGTGGCACGTGGGCGGTATTCGACATGCGCTTATTCTAGCCCCTGCTCTACGCCGACAGTCGCGCGGCCCGAGCGGGATGTCCGGTTGCCAAGGTTCTCGGGAGGGATGATGATCGAAACCCACCAGAAGCCATTGGCCTCCATGCTGTCGCGCATGTTCCCGCGGCGGCGTTCGGGAGTAGCTCAAGGCCTGTCCGATAAGCTCCCGCCACCGGCGCCCGACGCTACGGCGCAGTTTCATGAGGCGCCGCTGGATGCTGCTGGTGGTCTGCTCGAGGTACGCACGTTCGCGCTGTTCTTTTCCTATTGCCGGATCAATGCGATCTTTGTTCCGAAAGATGATTTTGTCGCGCCGAACCGCCCTGGGGGCCGCGATCCGCGCGTGCATCTGACAACCCCAAGCGTAATGCCGCCGCAAAAATCAAGCTGTGTCCATCTCGATGACCACCCTGGCGCCTATGAGATCATCGTCGAGGCTATGGTCGATCGTGCAATGTTTCCCGACAGCGGGAGCCTTGATCTGGCCATCGCTGACCGGTCGTACCGGTTCTCGTTGTCATATCTGATGACCTCGGCGGTCGCATTCAACGTGCGATCGCTGCGCGCGCCCTTCGAAGGTGCGATCGCCACTTTCATCGCTGAGCACAGCACGCCCGTACGTCGTCCGAAACTTCTGGACATCGGAGGGCGCGCACGCAGCGACAACCGGTACAGCCGCAACCTGGCCGGATGTGATGTGACGGTGTTCGATATTCTACCCGACCATGCGGTTGACGTTGTTGGCGACGCCCATGAACTGAGCAGTTACTTTCCAGAGGATGCCTTCGATTTTGCTGTGTGCATTTCGGTCTTCGAACATTTACTCATGCCATGGAAGGTCGCGGTGGAGCTCGGCCGGGTGATGAAAACCGGCGGCCTCATTCTCATCCACACCCATCAGACGACCGGCATGCACGACCTGCCCTGGGATTTCTGGCGCTATTCCGACACCAGTTGGCACGGTTTGTTCAACAAGTTCACCGGCTTTGAAATCGTGGAAACGTCATTGTCGAACTGGATGCATATCGTCCCGCGCGCCTGGCAGACCCGCTATAGCCTGGCCGAGAAGGTTGGCGGATTTGATTCCTCGTCGGTTATCGTCAGAAAGATCGGGGGATCCCGTGTGCAGTGGGATGTTCGGTTGCCCGATGTCCTGGGGACATCCTATCCGACACATGCGGATAATAGCCCGGTGTGACCCCCAAGGCGGCCGGCCCGATGGTCGGCCTGGCTCGGCGTCTTTTTCACCACCTGAACCGGCCTGCCCGTTTCCGGATTTTTCGCAACAACTATGCCGCCGTCCTTCTTCGCGGATGAGCTGCCGCACATCATTCGGGCGGATAGCCTCCTGCATGGCGACACCATCGGGTTCCGAGGCAACGCGATCGGGCCGAGTGGCGACTCGCATGTCATTGCTGGGGTCCATGCCGATCTCGGCCTCCTCGGCATCGGCCTGACGGTTCCACCAATGGACATGTTAGCGGCGGCGAAAATCCGCGCATAAAAGGCGCCCAGTTCGTCGCGTCTCCGCATTGAAGCTCGCAACCGGACTGCACCTGGCGCGCTGCCACCGACCGCGGTGGTCGATTGTGGCTGGCTGGCAGACCCCTATCAATGCTGGCCTTCGGCCCCCGCCTGCGGCGGCTGGCGGCATTGACAGGGGTCTGCCAGCCAGCGCTCGTTGCCACCATCGATTCGACGGCAAGT
>DATLQW010000209.1:0-60104 GCA_035535035.1 Acetobacteraceae bacterium | reverse complement strand
GGGGTAGCGCAGATCGTCCCGGTCATGCAGTTCCCGGGTATCGGGGGTCCACATCGGCGGCTCCAACAGGCAGCGGACCCCCTAGATTCCATGCACATGGCCGGATTCAAGCCCTCCGGGAACAGTTTCGAGACGGCCTCTCAGTGGTAAAAATCCTTGCGCTGCCGCACCCCGGCACCGGCGATCCAGGGAACGGCAGCCAGCCGATCCAGCCCCTGCCGCGGACACCTCTCTCCAAATGCGACTCAATCCCACACCCCACGAAACGAGACGCCCATGAGACGCCACCAGCCACCAACGCCCCCGCTGCCGGCAACCCCATGGTCGAACCCATCCGCTGCCGCACGCAGGCGCAACCGCACCGAGCCAATGCCAGCCAATCCACCCCCTGCCGCGGACGCATCTCACCAAACGCGACCCAATCCCACACTCCACGAAACGAGACGCCGATGAGACGCCGGCCACCGACGACCCCGCCGCCGGCACCCAGTGCCGCGACGCTGTCCGCCCAGGCGCCCCAGGCGGACGCGCAAAACCGCCCGCCGTCTTGCCCCTGGCCCCGCCCTCCGCTAAACCCCACCCGCGCCGGCACCCCTGGAGGCCGGCGTTTCCCGTCAGGAGCGAACCATGGCCAATGTCGTCACGATCGAGGCCGAGGCACGCGCGCGCGCAGGTAAGGGGGCGGCGCGAGCGACTCGGCGCGCGGGCAAGGTGCCCGCGGTGGTTTACGGTGCCCACCAAACCCCCAGCCTGATCGCGCTGGAGCCGCGCGCCGTGCTGCGCGAACTGCATCGCCCCGGCTGGCAGTCCCGCCTCTACGAAATCAAGGTGAACGGCGACGCCACGCGGGCGCTGATCCGCGACGTGCAGTTCCACCCGGTCAGCGACGCGCCGCAGCACGTCGATTTCCAGCGCCTCGCACCCGGCGAACCCATCCGCGTCGCGGTGCCGGTGCATTTCGAGAACGAGGGCCTCAGCCCCGGCCTCAAGCGCGGCGGCGTGCTGAACGTCATCCGCCACGCCGTCGAGGTGTACTGCGACCCCGACCAGATTCCCGAACAGTTCAGCGCCAACCTGGCGGAGCTCGACTTCAACGACAACGTGCGCTGGCACGACCTGAAGGGCACCGAACACTCCCGCCCGGCGATCGCCGATCGCGACTTCGTCGTCGCCACCGTGGCACCGCCCACCAAGGCGCTGGAGGTTGCGGCGGAACCGGGCGCGGCGGCGGCAGCGCCCGGCGCGGCGGCGGCGGCTCCAGCCGCGGCGGCAGCGCCCGCGGCCGGCGGTCGAGCGGCGCCTGCGGCCGGTGGTCGCGCCGCACCCGCCGCCGGTGGCCGCGCCCCGGCAGCCGGTGGTCGCGGAGGCACCCGCGCCCCCGGCAAGAAGGGCTAGCGCACGCAAAGCGCCTGCCATGCTGCTCTGGGTCGGCCTCGGCAATCCGGAGCCGGGGATGGCCCGGAACCGGCACAATATCGGCTTCATGGCGCTGGACACGATCGCCATCCGCCACGGCTTCTCCCCGTGGCGCCAGCGCTTCAAGGGCCTGGTGTCCGAGGGCACCGTCGCGGGCAAAAAACTCCTCGCGCTGAAGCCGCAGACTTATATGAACGCCTCCGGCGAATCGGTGCAGGCGGCGGTGGCGTTCTATAAGCTGCCGGTCGAGGCGATCACCGCCTTCCACGACGAGCTGGACCTGGTGCCCGGCAAGGTGCGCGTCAAACGCGGCGGCGGCGCGGCCGGCCATAACGGCCTGCGCAGCATGGACCGCCAGTTGGGTTCTCCCGACTACTGGCGGGTGCGCCTGGGCATCGGCCATCCCGGCGACAAGGCGCGCGTGCTCGGCCACGTGCTGGGGGATTTCGTGAAGCAAGATCGCGACTGGCTGCTGCCGGTGCTGGACGCCGTGGCGGACGCGGCGGAGCTGCTGGTGGGAGGAAAACCCGAGGATTTCATGACGCGCGTGGCATTGCTGGTGCAGGGGCCGAAATAGATGGGTTTCAACTGCGGCATCGTCGGCCTGCCCAATGTCGGCAAATCGACCCTGTTCAACGCGCTGACCGCAACCGCCGCGGCGCAGGCGGCGAACTATCCGTTCTGCACCATCGAGCCGAATGTCGGCCGCGTCGCCGTGCCCGATCCCCGGCTCGACGTGCTCGCAGCGATCGGCAAATCGGCGAAGATCATTCCCACCTCGCTGGAGTTCGTCGATATCGCCGGCCTGGTGCGCGGCGCCTCGAAGGGCGAGGGCCTGGGCAACCAGTTCCTCGCCAACATCCGCGAGGTGGACGCCATCGTCCACGTGCTGCGCTGCTTCGAAGACCCCGACGTCACGCATGTCGAAGACTCGATCGATCCAGTGCGCGACGTAGAAATTGTTGACACCGAGCTGATGCTCGCCGACCTGGAAAGCCTGGAGAAGCGCCTGTACGCCGCGCAGAAGAAGGCCCGCGGCGGCGACAAGGAGAGCGTCGCGGCGGTGGCGCTGATGGAGCCCCTGGTTACCGCGCTGCAAGCTGGCCGCCCGGCGCGCACGGCGATCCCGCCGGGGCAGGAAGAAGCGGTGCGCCGGCTGCAACTCCTGACCTCGAAGCCGGTATTGTATGCCTGCAACGTCGAGGAAGCCGCCGCCGCGGGGGGCAATGCGTTCTCCGCTCTGGTGGAAACCCGGGCACGGGCCGAGGGCGCCCGCATGGTGGTGATCTCCGCGGCGATCGAGGCGGAGGTCGCGCAACTGCCGGAAGCCGACCGCGCGGAGTTTCTCGAAGGACTGGGCCTGCACGACAGCGGCCTGGATCGCGTCATCCGCGCCGGTTACGATTTGCTCGGGCTGATCACGTATTTCACCGTCGGTCCAAAGGAGACGCACGCCTGGACGATCGTATCCGGCACCAAGGCGCCGCAGGCGGCCTCGGTGATCCACAAGGATTTCGAACGCGGCTTCATCGCGTGCGAGACGATCGCCCACGACGATTTCGTCGCCTGCAAGGGAGAGCAGGGGGCGAAGGAGGCGGGCAAGATGCGCGTGGAGGGGAAGGAGTACGTCGTGAAGGACGGCGACGTTCTGCTGTTCCGCTTCAACGTCTAGCGACCGGGGTGGGTAGGCTCGTGCGTGGCATGCCGTGCGACAAACGTGCAGGAGGAAACCCGTGCGGAGTGCGGGGCGCATAGCGTATCGGGCCATTGTGCCATGACCGTGCTGATCGTGGCGGCCCTGGTCTGGATCGGCATGCATGTCGGCGTCGCCGGCACGCGCCTGCGCGACATCGTGGTGGCGCGCATCGGCGAAGGGGCGTTCCGCGCCCTGTTCTCCATGGTGTCGCTTGCAGCGATCGTCGTCCTGGTGCGCGCCTGGAGCGCGTCGCCGACCGAGCCGATGTGGTTCACCCCCGAGTGGCTGCGCTGGGTCCTGGTCGCCGCGATGCTGCCGGCATTCCTGTTGTTCGCCGGGTCGCTGAGCCAGTCGAATCCGACAATGATCGGGCCGCCGGGCGCGACCGCGCGGCCACCGCGCGGCATGATCCGGGTGACCCGGCATCCGATGCTGTGGTCGTTCGCGATCTGGGCCGCGGTGCATGTCATCGGCAACGGCGACAGCGCGTCGATCGTGTTCTTCGGTGCCTTCCTGGTCACCGCGCTCGCCGGCATGCCGTCGATCGACGCCAAGCTTGCGCGGCGCGATCCGGCAACGTGGCAGGCGCTGGCGGCGAGCACCTCCATCGTGCCGTTCGCTGCCATCGTCGCGGGCCGCAATCGGTTCGTGCCGCGTGAATTCGGCCGCCTGGCCCCGTTCGCAGCGGTGGCCGCGTGGCTGCTGCTCCTACTGCTCCATCCGGTGCTGTTCGGTGTGGCGCCTGTCGCATGGTGATGCCAACCGGCCCGGCACGCCTCACTTTGTCCCGGCAATGACAAGCTGGCGCAATGACAATGGGATGCAATGACAGGAACGAAATCACCCGAACCGTTCCATCCGGTAACGCGGATCGATCGCCTCGCCGCGCAGGATCGCGTCGGCCGTAATGCGCCCTACCACCGGCCCCAGAGTGTAGCCGTTCGCCGTGACCGTGTTGAAGAACCCCGGCAGTCCGGGCGCCTCGCCGAGGATCGGTGCGCGGTCGATCGCCGGATTGATCCCGGTCCAGGCGCGCACGAAACGCAGGCTGCGCAGCGTCGGCAGCACGCGCGCGCAGACCCAGAGATTGCCCTCGATGCTGCGGCGCAGATTGTGCGTGCGCCCGCTCAGCGGATCGAACCCGCCGAACCAGCCGCCACCGACCAGGAACCCGCCGCTCGCCTGCTGTTTCAGCGACAGGTGGCGGTTGGCCAGCGCAACCAGGTGCCGCGTCAGCGGCGGCGCCGGTTCGGTAACGATCACCTGCTGCACGGTGCCGGTGACCGGCAGGTTCGAGCCTACCATGCGGCCGATGCGCGCCGCCCAGGGGCCCGTTGCGTTCACCACGCGCCCGGCGATCACCGGACCTTTCGACGTCGCCACGCGCCACGCGGTGCCGTCGCGTTCGATCGCCAGGACTTCAGCGCCGCGCAGCAGCCGGGCGCCATGGCCCAGCGCCAGCGCCCGCACCGCCAGCGTGCCGCGCAGCGGATCGCCATAGCCCTCCGCCGGAACGAAATCCGCGCCGAGCATGTCTTCCGACAACGCCGGCGCCAGCGCACGCAACTCATTGGCGCCCAGCACGTGACTTTCGATGCCCCATCGCCGTTCCATCGCCGATTTGCGGCGCAGCCAGTCCATGGCGGCGGGGTCTTCCGCCAGCATCAGGCCGCCCTCGGTGCGGATGCCGAGATCCTCGCCGGCCGCGGCGCCGATCTCCTTCCACAACGCGATGCTGCGTGGCCCGAGCGGCAAGGTGTGGGCCGCCGGGCCGCCGTCGTCCGGCGTGTCGTCGTTGAAGTCGTATGACAGAAGCTGCACGTGCAGGCTGCCGGCATTGGCGGTCGAGGCCGCCATGCCGGCCTCGTCGCGTTCCACCAGCAGCACGTCCGCGCCGTCCTTCGCCAGGAAATACGCGGTGCACAGCCCGGCGAGGCCGCCGCCGATCACCGCCACGCCCGCGCGCCGGGTTTGCCGCGGCAAACCCGGCAGCCGGTGCAGGCGCGTTTGCAATTCCGGCGCGATGAGCAGGGGCGCGGTGAATTCCGGTGCCGCGAACATCAGCGGCGCGGCGGCAACCGGGCGCAGCGGCGCGCGCGGGGCGGCGAACGACCCGTCGTCGGGAGCGTCGGGACACAGCCGGGCGATCGTCGCGGCGCAGAATCGGCCTTGGCAGCGTCCCATGCCGGCGCGCGTCGCCTTCTTCAATGCCGGCAACGAGGTCAACCCGCCGGCGAGTTCGGCGCGCAGGCGGCCGGCGGTGACTTCCTCGCAGCGGCAAACGACAGTCTCGTCCGGCAGCGTATCGGGATGCCAACGCGGCAGGCGAAACACGCGCCACAGCGCGTCCTGAAAGGCCAGTGCGCGTGCCAGCGCCGTGCGTGCGGCGGGATCGTCGGGCGCGTGCCGGCCGAGATCGCGCGCCGCCGCCAGTCCTGCGAGCCGCCCGCGCGCCATGGCAACCCGCGCGCCCCCCGGCGCCGCGCCGTCGCCGGCCGCGAACACGCCTGTGATCGCGGTGCGGCCGTCGGCGTCGGTTTCGGTCGCGAGATGGCCGAGCCCGGCATCGACGAACTGATGCGGGATGCCGAGCGCGCGCGCCAATCCGACCTCCGGCTGGAAGCCCAGGTTCACCGCGACGACATCCACGTCCAACGTTTGCTCGCCGCCCGCACCGGCGATGTGCGCGGTGCGCACGCGAGCTTCGCCGTGCAACGCCGTCACCCGCGCGGACCACAGCACCGGCACGCCGGCCCGCCGCAGCGTCGCCAGCATGGCAAGCCCGCCGCGCAGCAGACCCGGCGCGTTGCGCAGCATCCGCCAGCCGTCGCGCCATGCGGCGGCGCTCGGCCGAGGCGATGCCTCCACCACCGCGACCGGCTTGACGCCGCAGGCCAGCAACTCGCAGGCCAGTTGCAGGTTCAGCGGACCGGCGCCGCCGATCAGCACGTTCCCACCGGGACAGACTCGTTGCGTGCGGACCAGCGTTTGCAGTGCGCCGGTGGTCATCACGCCGGGCAGCGTCCAGCCTGGCATCGGCGCCGGCAGTTCATGCGCGCCCGGCGCGATGATCAGCCGCCGAGGCCGGAACGTCACCGCGCGCCCGCGCGCCAGCGCGGCGATTTCGTCCGCCGCGAAGCCGCCCCACACGACCGCTTCCACCTCGATCCGAACGCCCGCACGCTGCGCGCGGTCGCGCAGGCCGATACCGATCCGGAACTGCGCGTCCGGTGCCGTGGTCGCATGGCTGTCGGCCAACGGCTTGGCGTATTGCCCGCCTGGCGCGGCGCGCTCGTCCAGCAGCACCACGGCAGCGCCGGCCTCGGCCGCGGCGATGGCGGCGCACAGCCCGGCGGGGCCGCCGCCCACCACCAGCACGTCGGGAGTTTCCTCCGTCGCCGCGTCGCTTTCCGGCGATTCGCCCAGCGGCGCGAGCGTGGCCGGCGCCGCACCGGCCACCTGCATGCCGTCGGCGACCCTGGTCAGACAGGCGCGCTGGCCAATGCGGCCATCCACCGTGACCACGCAGTCGAAGCACGCGCCCATGCCGCAATACAGCCCGCGCGGCGCGCCCGACGCGGTGCGGCGGAACGCGACGATGCCGGCGGCGGACAGCGCGGCGGCGATGGTCTCGCCCGCCAGCGCCGCGATCGGCCGGCCGTCGAAATGGATGCTGACCGGGCGGCCGGTCGGATGAATTGTCTTGTGGGCCAGGCGCATGGGGCGGCAGCATGCCGCATCGCGAACAGGGGGACGAGATGCCGGATTTCGACCTGGTGGTGCATGGCGGCACGGTGGTGACCGCGGCGGATACCTTCCGCGCCGATATCGGCATCCGCGCCGGCCGCGTCGCCGCGATCGGCGAGGCGCTGGACGGTGCGGAAAAGCTGGACGCGGACGGGCTTCTGGTGCTGCCCGGCGGCGTCGATACGCATTGCCACATCGAGCAATTGCGCCCGGGCGGCAGCACGGACGAGGAGAGTTTCGCCACCGGCAGCACCGCGTGCCTGGCCGGCGGCACCACCAGCGTCATAAGCTTCGCCGCGCAGTTCAAGGGCGACGGCATTCTCGACACGTTGGCCGAGTATCATCGGTGCGCGAGGCAGGCGATGGTGGATTACAGCTTCCACCAGATCATCACCGATCCGTCCGATGACGTCGTGTGGAAGCAGATTCCCGAGGTGGTCGCTTCCGGCGTGCGCAGCCTGAAGGTGTTCCTGACCTACGAACCGTCACATCTCGACGACCGGCAGTTCCTGCGCGTGCTGTCGGCGGCGCGGCGCAACGGCGCTCTGGTGACGGTGCATTGCGAGAACTACGAGGCGATCGGCTGGCGCACCGACGCGCTGATGGCGGACGGACGCAGCGCGCCGAAATACCATTCCTGGTCACGCCCGAAGGTGATCGAACGCGAGGCGACCTATCGGGCGATCGCGTTGGCCGAGCTGGTGGACCAGCCGATCCAGGTGTTCCACGTGTCATGCCCGGAAGTGGCGGCGGAGATCGCCCGCGCGCAGGCCCGCGGATTGAAGGTGTGGGCGGAGACGTGTCCGCAATATTTCGTCCTCGGCGCGGCCGACATGGACCGCCCGGGCTTCGAGGGCGCGAAGTTCATCTGCAGCCCCAGCCCGCGCACGCGGGAGGACAGCGAGGGGCTGTGGGAGGACATCCGCCGCGGCACGCTGGATGTGGTGTCGTCCGATCACAGCGGCTCCAGTTATGAAGGAGAGGGGGGAAAACGGATTCATGGGAACAACGCGCCGTTCCCGGATATTCCCAATGGTGTGCCGGGGCTGGCGTCGCGCCTGCCGCTGATTTTCAGCGAGGGCGTGGCGGCGGGCCGGATCGATGCGAACCATTTCGTGCGGCTGACGGCCACCAACCCCGCGAAACTGTTCGGGCTGTATCCGCGGAAGGGCACGATCGCGCCCGGGTCCGATGCGGACCTGGTGCTGTGGGATCCGGCGAAGCGCGTGACGATCACCAATGATCTCATGCAGCACGTGATCGATTACACGCCGTATGAGGGGATGGAGGTGGTCGGTTGGCCGGTTGTCACGATCAAGGGCGGGCGCGTGGCGATGCGCGACGGCAAGGTGCAGGCGGAGCCAGGCAGTGGGCGCTTCCTGGCGCGCGGTCCGTATCCGCTGATCAAGCCGCGCGGGGTATTGCCGGACGGGTTTGATGCCGCGCAATTCGCGTGAGAGTGGTTGTGGCTTGTCGGGAATTGACCGACTCAAATGACGTCGTCCCGGCCGCTCCCGTCGTCATTCCCGCGAAAGCGGGGACCCGGCGCCCGCATGGGTCGCCGCTTTCGCGGGGATGACGACAAGCGAGGGGATGACGATAAGGGCGATCGTTGGCACCGCGGTTGGTGCGATGAGCCCCTGGCGAGCCCCTGGCGAGCCCCTGACGAGCCCTTGGTACGGCGGCCGGCCGTGCGGGCGCGCGGCGGAAAGCGCGGCGCATTCCGCCTGGGCGTTGAAGTTCCGTGCCGGCGTGCCCACGATCACCGGACATGCCGCACGACGACCGCACCGGTTTGCGCCGCTTGCATCGGGCGCCAGAACCAACCGTCCTGGCGCCGCTGGTCGCGGCCGCAACCTTGCCGTCGCAGCAAGCCGCCGCCGTGCGGACGCGTGCCCGCACGCTGGTGCGGGCCGCGCGCGCCGCGTATCGGCCCGGCGCCGACGTCAGCGACTTCCTGAAGGAATACGGCCTCGCCACCGCCGAGGGCGTCGCGCTGCTATGCCTCGCCGAGGCGCTGCTGCGCATCCCCGACGCCGCGACCGCCGACGCGCTGATCGAGGATCGCATCGGCGGTGGCGACTGGCAGCAACATCTCGGCCGCGGCGATTCGCTCGCGGTGAACGCCTCGGCCTGGGCCTTCATGTTGACCGGCCGCGTGTTGACCGTGGAGGAAGCGCAACACGGCATCGCCGCGGCGATCGCCCGCATGCTTCGCCGCATGGGCGAACCGGTGATCCGCATCGCGCTGCGGCGCGGCATGCGCGTGCTGGCGCGGCAGTTCGTCATGGGCCGCACGATCCAGGAGGCGCTGGCGCGCGCCAACACCGCGGAAGGTCGCCGCTGGCGCTACAGTTTCGACATGCTGGGCGAGGCGGCGAAGACGCACGCCGACGCCGGACGCTACCTGCAATCCTATAGCGACGCGATCGCCGCCATTGGCCGGGCCGCGGCCGGACGCGGGCCCGCGGATGCGCCGCAGATTTCGGTAAAACTATCCGCGCTGCATCCGCGCTACGAACCATTGCAACAGCCGCGCTGCGTACCGGCGCTGATTGCGGCGCTGGGCACGCTGGCCCGGGCAGCGAAGCAGCACGCGATCGGCCTGACGGTGGATGCGGAAGAGGCGGAACGGCTGGAACTCAGCCTGGATGTCTTCGCCGCGGTGCTGGCCGATGCGCGGCTGGCCGGCTGGGACGGGCTGGGACTGGCCGTGCAGGCATACCAGAAACGTGCGCCGGCGGTGCTGGACTGGGTCGCCGCGCTGGCGCGCCGCACCGCGCATCGCATCCCGGTGCGACTGGTGAAGGGCGCGTACTGGGACACCGAGATCAAGTTGGCGCAGGTGCAAGGCCACGCGGACTATCCGGTGTTCACCCGCAAGGCGGCGACCGACGTGAGCTGGCTCGCCAATGCGCGGCGCATGCTGGCCGCCGGCGACGCCATCGATCCCGCCTTCGCCACGCACAACGCGCACAGCGTGGCGTTCGTGCTGGAAAGCGCCGGCGATGCGGCATTCGAAATGCAGCGCCTGCATGGCATGGGCGAGGCGCTGTATGACGGCATCGTCGGCCCCGCCTGTCCGGTGCGCGTCTATGCCCCGGTCGGCACGCATGAGGAGCTGCTCGCCTACCTGGTGCGGCGCCTGCTGGAGAATGGCGCCAACACCAGCTTCGTGCATCGGCTGGTCGATCCGTCGGTGCCGGAAGCAGCGATCATCGACGATCCGGCCGAGCGGGTGCGCGCGGTCGGGCTCACACCCAACCCGCGCATTCCCTTGCCGCGCGATCTGTATCCCGATCGCCGGAACAGCGCCGGCGTCGATCTGGCGGATCGCGACACGCTGCCCGCATTGCTCTCTGCAATCGCGAGGCCCGACCCAGTCCTCCCCCTCCCCTTGAGGGCGGGGGCTGGGGGGAGGG
This sequence comes from Acetobacteraceae bacterium, assembly GCA_035535035.1. GTDB lineage: Bacteria > Pseudomonadota > Alphaproteobacteria > Acetobacterales > Acetobacteraceae > JASHVB01. The sequence continues at coordinate 49,823 of DATLQW010000209.1, read as the reverse complement.
GCACGTACAGCCACGGATCACGTTTGTACGCACCCCTCCCCCCAACCCACGCCCTCAAGGGGAGGAGGTCTGGCTCGGACCTCGCGATGACAGTCGGGACGCGCGAGATTCGCTCGCCCGCCGACCGGCGCATCGTGGTCGGACGGGTTACCGACGCTACCCCGGCGGAGATCGATGCGGCCGTGCACCGGCTGCACGCGGGATGGCGGAACTGGGATACCGCCGGCGGCGCGCATCGTGCGTCAGTGCTGGAACGCGCCGCCGCGCTGATCGAAGACGCGCGCGCCGAACTGCTGGCGCTGCTGGCACGGGAGGCGGGCAAGACGCTCGGCGACGGCATCGCCGAAATTCGCGAGGCCGCGGATTTCTGCCGCTGGTACGCCGCACGGGCCCGCGAGCAATTCGCCTTACCGCGCGAACTGCCCGGTCCGACGGGCGAGCGCAACACCTGGGAGCTCGGCGGCCGCGGCGTGTTCGCGGCGATCTCGCCGTGGAATTTTCCCCTGTCCATCTTCGTCGGCCAGGTCGCTGCCGCGTTGGCCGCCGGCAATGCGGTGGCCGCGAAGCCGGCGGAGCAGACGCCGCTGGTTGCCGCGGGCGCGGTGGGGCTGCTGCATCGGGCGGGCGTGCCGCTGACCGTTCTGGCGCTGCTGCAAGGCGACGGCAGCGTCGGCCAGGCGCTGGTGAACGATGCGCGCATCGCCGGCGTGGCGTTCACCGGCGGCACGGATACCGCGTTGTCGATCGCGCTCAGCCTGGCGAAGCGCGGCGGACCGCTGGTGCCGTTCATCGCGGAGACCGGCGGCATCAATGCCATGATCGCCGACAGCTCGGCGCTGCCGGAACAAGTGGTGACCGACGTGCTGGCCGGTGCGTTCGGTTCCGCCGGACAGCGATGCTCGGCCCTGCGGCTGTTGTGCCTGCAGCAGGACATTGCCGATCGCGTGTTGCGCATGCTGCACGGCGCGGCGGAAGCGCTGGCGATCGGCGATCCGCTCGATCCGGCAACGGATGTCGGGCCGGTGATCGACGAGGCGGCGCGCGCGGCACTGGTGCGCGCGTCGGCCGGGCGTGGGTCGCCGCTGTTCGGCCTGACCCTGCCACCAGGTACCGAACATGGCACGTTCTTCGCGCCGCGCGCCGCCCTGCTGGACAGCGTGCGCGACCTGCAAACCGAGATCTTTGGACCCGTGCTGTGCGTCGTGCGTTACGCCGCGGACCGGCTGGACGCGCTGCTCGAGGCGATCGAGGCCACCGGCTACGGCCTGACGCTTGGGGTTCATACACGCATCGAATCCACCCAGCGCCACATCGTGGAGCACCTGCGCATCGGCAACGCCTACATCAATCGCAACCAGGTTGGCGCGGTCGTCGGCGTGCAGCCGTTCGGTGGGCGAGGCTTGTCGGGCACCGGCCCGAAAGCCGGCGGCCCGATCACCTTGTATCGCTTCGCCGAAGAGCGTGTCGTCTCCATCAACACCGCCGCCGCCGGCGGCAACGCTGCCCTGCTCGCGTCGGACGACGAATAACGCTGGTACCGGGCGGACACTGCCTCCCCCCGCTGTCATCCCCCCCCGCTGTCATTGCTAGGAGCGCAGCGACGAAGCAATCTCCCGCGTGAGTGGCGGCGGCTCCTCACGCGGGGGATTGCCGCGTCGCTCCGCTCCTCGCAGTGACACGGAGGCGGCGCAACTCGCCCTCGTAGAGTCAATCTCTCGGGCTTTTGGTGTCAGCCAGCGAACCCGTGCCTCCGGCCAGGCCGGCACGTCGATCCGGGGCGCCAAGGGACCGGGCGGCGTTCCGGTGCGGCGCCCAGCGCAAGGCGGCCCGACCGCCTGAAGCTCGGTGCGCAGATGGGCGTTGCCACCCTGACCGGACATGGCAGCCGACAGGGCGCGGCCTCTTGTTAGCGCGATCTACTAACGCCATGTCATGGCCGCATGCAACACCGGCCGCGACCGAATCCCCCAATCCCACAAGACAATCGTCGGGACCCCCGCCGTCACCGTGTCCACACCCAGCGCGCAACGCTCCTCCCGCCGGGCGAGCGCGCGCCGCAGGAGGTCGTCCGCCGCGACCGCGCCGTCCTTACGATGTCAACTCGCCGTCTCCCGCCAATGCCGGCAACAGCCGGTCCAGGTTCAGTTTCAGACGAGTCCCAACATGCGGTATCGTATCATTGCATGGAGCCATGAGACCAGTTCGGCACAACGAGACGCCAATGAGACACCGCCGGCCATCAACCGCATCACCGTCGCCAGGCTCACTTGGCTGGCTCCCGCCAAAGCCAGCCTCGCCGCCAAATATGCCGATCCCCACTGGCCTGTACCGCCGGCCCTCCAGGACCGTCCCACTCAGCGCGTCATCGTCTCCCCTACACGATTTGCGAGACTTATGCTGGACTACGAGACGCCAGTGAGACGCGTCCGGCCGTCAACCGCGCGGACCGGCAATGGCGATCCCGGTCCGGGCAAAACCGCTCCGGATTGGCGCGGCCCGCGGCAGGGCGCAAAAGCGAAGCGCATTCCGCCACCAAGCGGACCGCTATGCCAAAAGGAGCCGCCGTGACCCCCACCCCGCGTGCCATCCTGCCGGACGTCGTCGAGGCGGTGGAAACCGCCGGCCGAATGGTCGCCGCGGAGTTCTGCCGCCCGGGCGGCCCGCGCTTCTCCGACCACGTGACCGCGCCGGTGGACCACGAGATCGAGCTTTTCCTCCGCAACCGCCTGACCGGTCTGCTCCCCGCCCGCTTCGTCGGCGAGGAAGCCGGCGTGCTGGAAGCCCCACCCAACGGCTTCTGCTGGTTGGTCGATCCACATGACGGCACGCGCGCCTTCCTCGAGGGCCGCCGCGGCAGCGCCGTCTCGGTCGCGCTGTTGCGGGCGGGAAACCCGGCGCTCGGGGTGGTGTTCGCGCCGCTGAGCCCGGATCGCGGCCCGGACCTGATCGCCTGGGCCGAGGGCGGCGCAATCACCCGCAACGGCCGGCCCGTGGCGACCGACCTGCGGGAGAAAAACCTGGCGACGGGCGACGTGGTGTTCCTGAACCACGGCGCCTGGCAGCGGCCGGTGTGGCACGGCACCGCGGTGGCGCCCGCACGGTTCATGCCGCTGCCCTCGATCGCCTACCGACTGGCGCGGGTGGCGGTGGGCGACGGCATCGGCACCCTGACGCTGCGGCCGGTGAACGCGCTGGACGTGGCGGCGGGCCACGCCCTGCTGCTGGCAGCGGGCGGTGTGCTGGTGGCCGAGGACGGCGTGCCGGTCACCTATACCGAACTGGGCGAAAGTCGCCCCTCGGCCTGTTTCGGTGGTGCGCCAGCCGCCGTGGCGACGCTGCGCGCCCGGACCTGGCGCGGCAGCGCGGAACCGCGGCGGGAGCCGAGGGTAACGCTGGCCTGGCCGCGCGCGCCGGACAACGTGGCGCTGGACCGCGCGATCGGCGCGCTGCTAGGCATGCTGATCGGCGACAGCGCGGCCCCGGCGGAGGGCAGGATCGCCGGCCAGCTAGGTCCGGACGGAGAAACCGCCCTGCTTGTGGCGCGTGCCCTGGCTGCCGGGGCGCCGCCGCCCTCCGGCGGTGGATTGCTCCGCCTGGTGCCGTTGGCGATCGCCTCGCCCGGTCCGATTGCCGCCGCCGCAGCGGCCGAACCGGCCCGAACCGGCGCCGACCCGGCGCGCGGTGCCGCCCTGGCGGCCGCGATCGCCGCCGGCATCGCCGGTGCCGGCGAGGCAGAGGTACTGCGCATGGCCGGCGGCCCTCCCACGAACCCCGCTTTGGCCGGAGCGTTGCGGGGTGCGGCAATCGGCCGTCAGGCCTTCGCACCGCTTGCGGCGCTGGCGGTGCTGACCTGTCGTCCCGACGTCGCATTGGGGGTGGCGCAGCCACGCCCGGAAGAGTACTGGCCCGACGACCTCATCGACCTCGCCGAGGCCCTGCTCTCGCGCCGCGCGCACCAGGAGACGGCATGACCCTGCTCGACTACCCCGCCCTCCACGCCACGCCTGTGGCGGACGATCCGTTTCCGCATGTCGTGGTGCCACATTTCGTGCCGCCGGCCACCTTGCGCGCGGTGGCCGACGACCTGCCGCCGCTGGGCAAACGCGGCTCGTTTCCGGTGACCGGGTTGCCGCTCGGCCCGATCGCGCGGTCGCTGATGGCCGAACTCGAGAGCAACACGCTGCGCGCGGCGATCGAGGAGAAATTCGGGCTGGACCTGGCCGGATCGCCGACCATGCTGACGCTGCGCGCCTGGACCACCGAGCGGGACGGCCGCATCCATTGCGACTCCACCGCCAAGCGCGTCACGGTGCTGCTGTACCTGAATCCCGCGGCCGGTTCGTGGGAGCGGCATGACGGCTGCCTGCGCCTGCTGCGCGGTCGCGACGACCTGGAGGATTACGCCGTCGAGGTCCCGCCGGTGAACGGCACGCTGCTGGTGTTTCCAAACTCCGCAGCGTCCTGGCATGGCCACAAGATGTTCACCGGCCAGCGCTACAGCCTGCAGCTCAACTACATGACCACGGATGCCAAGGCGCGCAGCGAACTGCGCCGCCACCGGCTGTCGGCCTTCGTCAAGCGGCTGACCCGCGCGGCATAGGACAAGGCGGCCGTCACGATACTCCGGAACCGCGGCATCGCTCATGGCGAGTTTTCGTAGTCGGCGACCAGCCATTCCACCGGTTCGGCCGCCGCCGCGGCATACCAGGCCGCGACCAGCCGATGCGCGCGCACGGCGTCGCAATAGGCGCGCGTCTCCGGAGTGAGCTCGGGCTTCCAGGTGAGGAACCGCGCCACCACCGGCGCATACATGGCGTCCGCCGCGGTGAAGGCCGCGCCAAACAGGTATGGTCCGCCGGCACCGTATCGCCGCCGGGTCTCCGCCCACAACGCCGCGATGCGCGTGATGTCGGCCAGGGCGCCCGGCGTGCGGCCGAGCCCGGCGAAGTCGCGGCCGAGGTTCATCCACATCGCCTGGCGCAACTCGCGGAACCCCGCATGCATCTCGGCGGCGATGGAGCATGCGTGCGCGCGAGCGATGCGGTCCGCGGGCCACAGCGCCGGCGCCAGTTCGGCACAGTAGTGGCAGATCGCCAGCGATTCCCAGACGCGCGCGCCGCGGTGCTCGAGATAGGGCACCAGGCCGTTCGGCGAGAGGTTGTGGATCGCCGGCGTTGGGCCGGGACGGGTGAACTGGATCACCACCTCCTCGACATCCAGGCCGGCGAGACGCACCGCGAGCCAGCCGCGCATCGACCAGGACGAGTAGCGGCGGTTGCCGATGTAAAACGTGCCGTCGGACATGGGTGGCCTCCTCGGTCGGTTGGCTTGCTGCCTGTCTGTGGGGTGCCGGATGCTCCAACAGGCGAAATGCGCCGGGCTGGACCCGGCAGGACCAGCGCCACCCGCAGATTTCCGACGATAGTTTGCCGCGCGATGCTGCCGTTCCCACCGCGGCACGTCCAGTCTGCTCCCTCGACCGGTTCGCGACGCCCCGCTAGGTTGCCCGGCCAGGAGAGGGGCCCCGACAGGATGATCGACAAGTTCGTCGCCTCGATGGCGGACGCGATGGCCGGTATCGAAGATGGCTCGACCGTGCTCGTCGGCGGATTCGGCGACGTCGGCGCGCCGGCCGCGCTGCTGGACGGCCTCGCGGCGCAGGGCGCGCGCGACCTGACCATCGTCATCGTTGCCGGTGGCCGCGACGGCAGCAAAATCGAGCATCTGCTCGAGCTCGGCCGCATTCGCAGGATGGTGTGCAGCTTCGTGCGTCCGGCCAGCCTGGCGGGACGGCTGTACCAGCAGGGCGCGCTGGAGCTGGAGATCGTCCCACAAGGCACGCTGGCGGAGCGAATCCGCGCGGCCGGTGCCGGCATCGAGGCGTTCTTCACCCCGACCGCCGCCGACACCATCCTCGCCGAGGGCCGCGAAACCCGTGTCATCAACGGCAAGAACTGCCTGATCGAATTTCCCCTTCGCGGCGACGTCGCGCTGATCGAAGCCTGGCAGGCCGATCGCTGGGGCAACCTGACCTATCGCGAGAGCGCGCGGAACCTCAACCCGGTGATGGCGATGGGTGCCGCGATGACGATCGCCGAGGCGCGCCACGTGGTCGCGTTGGGCGACATTCCGCCGGAACACGTGCACACGCCGGGACCGTTCGTGCATCGCGTGATCCACGTGCCGGAGTGAAGGGGAGAAAATGGCCGACAGCGAATTCCAGCCGCTCGACCGCCTGGGCATCGCCGCCCGCATTGCGCGCGACATTCCGGAGGGCTGGTTCGTCAACCTGGGCATCGGCATTCCGACCACGGTGTCCGACTGCGTGCCGCATGATCGCGAGGTGATCTTCCATGCCGAGAACGGCGTGATCGGCATTGGTCCGGCACCGGCGCCCGACGCCGTGAACCCGTATCTCATCAATGCCGGCGTGCAGCACGTCACGCTGCGCACCGGCGGCGCCTATGTGCATCACGCCGACAGCTTCGCCATCGCGCGCGGCGGCCATCTGGACCTGTGCGTGCTGGGCGCGTTCGAGGTGTCGGAGACCGGCGACATCGCCAACTGGGCGCGCGCGCCCGACGAACCGGTGAAGCAGGTCGGCGGCGCGATGGACCTGGCGATCGGCGCCAAACGTCTGTGGGTGGCGATGGAGCACGTTACGAAAGAAGGTGCCTCACGCATCGTGCGGGCCTGTTCCTATCCGCTGACCGCCAAGAGCGTGGTGCAGCGGGTCTATACCAACCTCGCGGTGCTGGACGTCGCGCCGTGCGGCTTCGTGGTGCGCGACATGATTCCGGGTTTGACATTCGAGGCGCTGCAGGCACGGTCCGAGGCGGCGCTGCATCGGGAGGCGCAACAATGATCACCGCTGTCGAAATCCGCGGGCAGGAAAGCCTGGCGGGAGGCGCGGAATTCGGCGCCTCCGGCGCCTATACGCGGCTGAACGGCACGGCATTCGGCGAACTGGACCCGTTGCATCCGGGCAATCGCGGCATCGCGCTGCTGGACCAGGCACCGCGCAACGCGGCGGGCAAGGTGGAGTACCGCAGCGACTTCGTGATCCTGCATCCGGCCGATCCGGCGCGCGGCAACGGCCGCATGCTGTACGAAGTGAACAACCGTGGCCGCATCATGCTGTTCGCCAATCTGTGCGCCGGCGCGGCGGGCAATACGCCGCGGACCGCGGCGGAACTCGGCAACGCCTTGCCGCTGCGGCTGGGTTTTTCGCTGGTCTGGTCGGGCTGGGATCCAGGCGCACCGAAAGCCACCGGCTTGTCGCTCGACGCGCCGGTCGCGACCGACGGGGGAAGGCCGATCGTGCGGCGCATCCGCGAGGAGTTCGTCTCCGGCACCCGCCTCGGCGCGTTGCAGGCATTCCGGCTGTCGCACGAAGCCGCCAGCCGGAATGCGACACTGACGGTGCGACGCGCGCAAACCGCAGCGAAGCGGGAGGTGCCGTTCGCGTTCGTCGATGCGCGCTCGGTGCGGTTGCTGCCCGAGGACACGCTGCCGGAGCAGGGTTCCATCTACGAACTGCACTATGACGCGACGCAGCCGCGGGTGCTCGGCATCGGCTTCGCCGCGACGCGCGACCTGATCAGCCATCTGCGCCGCCACGGGGGCGACATGCTCGGCCGCGCGGTGACCCACACGCTGGCTTTCGGCATCTCGCAGGCCGGCCGCTATCTGCGCGACCACATCGCGCAGGGCTTCAACGCGGACGAACACGGCGCGCGCGTGTTCGACGGCGTGTTCACCCATGTTGCCGGCATCGGCCGGGTGTTCCACAACACGCCGTTCGCGCAGCCGTTCCGCACCCGCACCTGGCACGAGGACCACGACTTCCCCGAGGTCGAATTTCCGTTTTCTTCCGCCGTCATGGTCGATCCGATCAGCGGCGCCAGCGGCGCGCTGCTGCGGGGGGAAGCATCGGATCCGAAGCTGATCGAGACCAACACTTCGACCGAGTATTGGCAGAAGGGCGCCTCGCTGCTGCACACCGATCCGCTCGGCACGCGCGACGCGGCACTCCCGGCGAACGTGCGCGGCTACCTGCTGGCGGGCACCCAGCACGGCGGCAAGGCGAACATGCCGCGCGACAAGGGCCCCTGCGTCAATCCGCGCAACTGGCACGATCCGATGCCGGCGATCCGCGCGCTGCTGGTGGCGCTGGACGAATGGGTGGTGACAGATCGCGCGCCACCCGACAGCCGGTTGCCGCGGATTGCCGACGGCTCGCTGGTGCCAGCGGAGGAAATGGCGTTTCCGGCGGTGCCGGGCCTCGCGCCGCCGCACGCGGCGAACGACGTGGCGCCGCTGGCGGACTGGACGCAGCCGCAGGCACCGCCGCGCACCTGGCGCGCGCTGGTGCCGCAGGTGGATGCGGACGGCAACGAACGCGCCGGCATCCGCCTGCCCGACATCGCCGTGCCGCGCGGCACGTTCACCGGCTGGAACCACTACGCGCCGCCCTATCCCGAGGGTGAGCCGGCGGATCGCGACGGCACGTTCCTGGCGTTCGCCGAAACGCGCGCGGCACGGGAACGCGCGGGCGATCCGCGTCCGTCGCTGGCGGAACGTTACGCTGATGCCGCGGCCTATGCGGCGACGGTGCGCGAGTGCGCGGCCACGCTGCTACGCGACCGCCTGCTGTTGGCGGAAGATGCCGAGCGGTACGGGCGGGATGCGGCGGGCTGACCGGGGCAAGAGCCGGGCCGGGGCATGACGGACATCCATGTCGATGGCGATGCCTGTCCGGTCCGCGAGGAGGTGTTCCGCGTGGCGGACCGGCTCGGCCTGCGCGTGTTCATCGTGTCGAACGGATCGCGCCCGATCCGTCCCGGCGCCCGGCCGAACGTGCGGATCATCACGGTGGCGGCGACGCCGGATGCCGCGGATGACTGGATCGCAGAGCATGTCACGATGGCCGACGTGTGCGTGACCGCCGACATTCCGCTGGCGGCACGCTGCCTGGAGAAGGGCGCCTATGCGCTGGCGCCGAACGGCAAGCTGTGGACGCGGGACAATATCGGCAACGCGCTGGCCGGGCGCGAGGTGGCGCGGCACATGCGCGAACTCGGCATGACGACCGGCGGACCGGCACCGCTGACCAAGCAGGATCGCTCGCGGTTCCTGGGGGCACTCGATACCGTGGTGCAGGCGGCGCGGCGAAGCGCGGCGCAGCCGCGCGGCTGAATGCCACCGGCGCGTGCCGCCGGTGTGGTCACGGGTCAGTTTCGGGCGGGATGCAGGCGCGCAGATAGTCAGCGAGGCGGTCGATCACAGCCATCGCCTCCCGCAACTCTGGCGTGGGAGGATCCTCCGGTATCTCGGGGTCTGCCCAGGGTAGCGAAAGGCAAAGGCCCAGGCGGTGAACGGGTAAGTCGCTGCGAGCAGGTCTGCGTGCCGCGGATAGTTCGGTGCGGCCTGAATGCCGAGACGCTCAAGGTCGTGGTTCTTGGTGAAGGGTACATCGGCCAACACGAGCAGGCCCTTGACGAGCTCCTCGGCTGCTTGCTGGCAGTGGTACGCGGACGCGACAGGTGATGGTTCAGCGGCGTCAAGACAAAGCCGGGCGACGCGCAAGTCTTCAACGCCTACCGCGAGCCATCGTAACGCAATGAGGCGACGATCATGCGCCAGTTCACGATCATCGCCGCTCATACACGACCACCCCTTCGGTTCTGGCTACGTAAGGCAGGGTGCCGACGATTCTACTGAAGCGCCTGTAAATGTCCTCCCGGCATGGGATCACGTCTGCTGGGTTCTGATAGGGCCTGCGCGCCTCCATTCCCGCGCGGTAGGTCAGTTTCTCCTTCGGCGCGTCGTCATCCAGTACCACCAGCAGGTCGATGTCGCTGTCCGGCCCCGCGTCTCCGCGCGCGACCGAGCCGAACAGGATCACCCGCCGCGGTCAGAAATAGGCCACGACTGGATCGAGCAATTCAGGCGGCACCAGGGGCGTGGACACGTTCGGGCTCCTGCGACGATCATTTGCACTCTAGCATCCGAAAGGCCAGGGCGCACCGCCGGGCATCGACCCGACCAGCCACCGCGGCACGCTACGCGCGTGCACCGGGGACAGCGACGCCATGGGCCGACTGCCCGGCTTGGACTATCATTCCGCGCGAAACCAATGGAGGGACGGCGGATGCCGGCGCGCAACGGTGCGGAATTGCTCCGCGGCCTGAAGGACGACCGCGAGATCTGGATCGGCGACGGCCGGGTGGACGACGTGGTCAGCCACCCCGACTTCGCCGGCGCGGCCAAGGGCCTCGCCGCGGTGTTCGACCTGCAGATCGAGGCGGCCGGCGACTGCCTGTTTCCCGATCCGGAAACCGGCGAACCGATCAATGTCAGCCACATGATTCCGCGCTCGCAGGAGGACATCCGGCGGCGCCATCGCGGCCTGCGCCGCATCGCCGAACACACCGTCGGCGTGATGGGCCGCACGCCCGACTACATGAACGTGACCTATGCGGGGTTCGCCGGCTGCGCCCATGAATGGGCGGAGCATGGCAACGAAGCCGGCGCCGCGCGGCTGGTGGAATACCAGAAATTCCTCCGCCGGCACGACATTTCGCTGACCCACACCTTGATCCACCCGACCACCGACAAGGCGAAGGATGAGAACCCGCGCCCGGACAACGACATCATCCTGCACAAGGTGGCCGACACCGGGCATGGCATCGTGGTGCGCGGCGCCCGTATCCTGTCCACCCTGGCACCGTTCGCCGACGAGCTCGCGGTGTATCCGGGGCGTCCGCTGCCGGAGGACGGGGCAAAATTCGCGTTGTCGTTCTGCATTCCGATGGCGACGCCGGGTCTGAAGTTCATCTGCCGCGATAGTTGCGCCGGCACGCCGAACCGCTTCGACCATCCGTTGTCATCGCGCTTCGACGAGCAGGATGCGTTTCTGATCTTCGACGACGTGGAAATTCCGCGTGACCGGATTTTCATAGATTGCAACGTGAAGGTCTATAACCAGGTGATGACGCGGAGCTGGAACCCGAACGTCATGCAGCAAACCATGGTGCGGGCGCAGACCAAGTTGGAATTCGCCTGGGGCCTGGCCACGGCGATGACCGAGGCGATCGGCGACACCAGCCCCACTGCGCAGCAGTTGCTGGGCGAGCTGTGGAGCTATTCGATGCTGGCGCAGTGCGCGGTGCGCGCCGCGGAGGACCATCCGAACGAGTGGGGCGACGGCGTGTGGTTTCCCGACGGCCCGCCGCTGATGGCGTTGCGCGCCATGATGCCGACCTGGATGCCGCGCGCCAACGAAATCATAAAACTGCTCGGTTCGCACAATCTGCTCGCCACGCCGACCTGGCGGATGCTGCAGGATGCGGGGTTGCGGCCGTTCATCGACAAGTATCTGCATGGCGCGAAGAACATGGACGCCGAGCGGCGCATCCGTCTGTTCCGCCTGGCGTGGGATTACGCCGGGACCGCGCTGGCCTCGCGCGTGGAGCTGTACGAACGGTTCTACCTGACGTCCGGTGCGCGCAACCAGCAGCGCGCACACCAGTTGGCCAATCGGGACAGCGCGATGGCGATGGTGGAACGGTTCCTGACGGAACCGGTGGACCAGCCGGGAACAGGGGCATAATTGACTGAATTGGAACCATATTATGGCACTGGAAATCCGGCTTGCGGCCCCCCATCTGGGGCATTATGCTCAACCGACGGAGCTTTGGAGGCGTTGACATGGCGGCTGTCCTTGGGATGACGATGCGTGGCGGTGCAGACTGGCCGAAGGAGCCTATTGACCCCTTCCATTAGGCTGGCGAAGGGACGGCTGGATCCGCTTTCTGGGCGGAGTCCGCTTACGGGTGGCCGTAGCCACCGACGCTGAATTTTTCGGCGCTTTGCGCGCGCTTCGCTTCTTCCACCAGATAGAGGGCGTAAGCGTAATTGCTACTGCTCCTGTTCCGCCTCCGAACCAGTGAGATGTGAGACAGCATGAAGGTTTCGATGATCTGGGATATTCGCGATCCCAGGAAGTTGAAAATCTGCCTTTTGTCCACCTGGTTTTCGTTGCACAGAAGCCCGATGTATTCCAGGAATTCCATGACGCGAACGGTCTCGGAATAATCCTCGGCCTTCATCCGAACCAGCTTGTAATTGATATAGTCATCGCACAGGCAGAATTCTCCATATCGCAGCTTTGCGTGTTCCCGTGCGAGCGCGAGCAATTTTTCTCTTGAAGCACTGATAGGCGGGGAATTCCAGAATGTTATTATCTCCATGTACACCTGGACTTTGCGCGTTTTCTCAAGTTCCTCCGCGTGAAGCCTGGCATGGTGGGCGTGGTCCTTGGCGAACTTGATTGCGTATAGCGCGATTGCTGCCACGCTGGCGTCGGCAAGAAGCTTGGCGATCTCAAGAAAATCTCTTTCAACGCCAAATGCGAGAAACAAGGCTATTTCAACTACAGACATGACTGTTGCGATTATCACGATGACCGCAACAATCCACTGCATATGAGCGAATTCGACCAGGGCCGACGCTGTTTCCCTGCTTCGTGCCATTACGCACTCCTTCGGCCGGTTGGCCTCAGTATCCCGTCCGCGTCGCGCCAACGACATAGTTCTTGCGCGGGAATTCCTCCGTGTGGCTGCGCAGCCCCTTGCCGGTGCGCGACCCCATGTCGCGATACGGGTGCGCCCGCAGCTTCGCCACGTCGATGTCGATGCCGTGACCCGGCGTGGTGGGCAGATCGACGAAGCTGTCCCGCACCACCAGCGGCGCAACCGCGATCGCGTCGCAGGCGGGCTTCAAATTGATAAAGCACTCGGCGATCCAGAAATTCGGGATCATCGCCGAGAGCTGCGCCGTCGCGGCCAGCCCCACCAGCGTGGAATTATAGTTGTGCGGTGCCACCGCCACCGCGTGCGGCTGCGCCATCGCGGCGATGTCCAGCATCGCGGACAGACCGCCGCAGTTGCAGATGTCGGGGTTGATGATATCGGCGGCGCGCGCCGCCAGCGCCTGGGCGAAGCCTTCCTTGGAATAGATCGCCTCGCCGGTGACGATCGGCACGCCTGGCAGCGCGCGGCGCACTTCCGCGACCAGCTCTATATTATCGCACAGGCAGGGTTCCTCATACCAGCCGATGTCGAACTCGGCGATGCGCCGGCCGATGCGGATGGCGTGGATCGGCGCCAAGCGGCGGTGCGCTTCCACCAGGAGGGTAAAATCCGGACCCAGCGCCTCGCGCATCGCCTTGACGTAGCGCACTACGTGGTCTTCGTCCTCACGATGGATGAAGCTGCGCCACGGTCCCGGGAACGGGTCCCATTTCAGCGCGGTGAAGCCCATCGCCTTCACCTTCAGCGCGCGCTCCAGGTTCTGTTCGATGGTTTCGCTGCCGCTGGACCAGCCGTTGGCATACACCTTCACGCGTTCGCGCGAGGCGCCGCCCAACAGATTGTACAGCGGCAGGTTGGCGTGCTTGGCGACGATGTCCCACAGCGCGATCTCGATGGCGCTCCATGCCGACAGCAGGTCCAGCGACGCCCGGCGCATCGCGAAATCGTCGAACAGCACCTGCGCGGTATGGCGGATGCTGAACGCGCTGCGGCCAATGACGTAATTTCCCATGTGCTGCAGCAGGTGCTCGGTCACTGGTTCCTTGCCGGGGGTGACGTAGGCCTCGCCCCAGCCGTGCAGACCGCTTTCCGTCTCCACGCGACAGAACAGCAGGTTCTTGGCCGTGCCGGGATCGAACAAGAAAGTCTCGATGCGGGCGATCTTCATGGCGGCGTTTCCCCGGGCGGTTGCGTCGCGCCGACTGTACGCCTCTGATCGCGGCAGCGGCAACACCGGGAGGGCGCGCCATGGAGTTCGAGGACATCATCTACGCGGTACGCGGCACAACCGCGATCGTCACGCTCAACCGGCCGGAGAAGCGCAACGCGCTCAGCCTCCGGCTGCTGCGCGAATTGAACGCGGCGCTGCTGGAGGCGGACGAGCACAACGCGGTGCATTGCGTCGTGCTGCGCGGCGCCGGGCCGCATTTCTGTGCCGGCGCCGACCTGTCCGAATATTCCAGCGGACGCGGGCCGGACTATCGCGGCCGTCAAGAAATCGATGATGACGTCTGGCGTTTGGAGCAGGGGCAGCGGTTGCGGATGGCGCTGTTCGACATGCACAAGCCGGTGGTGGCGCAGGTGCATGGCACCTGCATCGGCATCGGTACCGAACTCGCGTGGCTTTGCGATATCGTTCTGGTGGCGGACGACGCGCGGATCGGCTTTCCGCCGGTGCGCGACCTGGGTACGCCGCCCGGCTCGATGTGGCTGTATCATTGCGGACCGCAATGGGCGAAGCGGCTGTTGTTCACTGGTGACAGCCTCACCGGGACGGACGCGGCGCGGATCGGGCTGGCACTGAAATCGGTGCCGGCGGCGGCGTTGGAATCCGAAGCGATGCGGCTGGCCGATCGCATGGGGCTGGTCGATCCGCACTTGCTGTCGGCCAACAAGCGGCTGGTCAATCTCGGGCTGGAGCTGATGGGTGCGCGCACGCTGCAACGCATCGGTTCCGAAATAGATGCGCGCGGCCACCTGGCCCCGAAGGCGCGCGCGTTCCGCGAAACGATGCGGGTGCACGGGGTGAAATACGCATTCCAGCAGCGCGACGCGGCGTTCGGGAGCGGCTACGCGGCGGTGGAGGGACCGGACCCGGACTGAGTGCTCTCGCGTCGCCGCCAACTGCCTTCGTTGCGACGTGCTCAGCAACGACGCAACCCTCCGCATGAGCAGTAGCCGCGCGTCCGGCTTGGAGTTGCCGCGTCCGCAACGACCCGATGGCATCAACTCCGCCCGTAGGTATCTTCCAGGCGCACGATGTCGTCCTCGCCGAGATAGGCACCGGACTGGACCTCGATCAGCGTCAGCGGAATCTTCCCCGGGTTCTCCAGCCGGTGCGTGGCGCCCATCGGCAGATAAACGCTCTCGTTCTCGTGCACGATCAGCACCTCGTCGTTGCGGGTGACCCGCGCGGTGCCGTTGACCACGACCCAGTGCTCGGCGCGATGGAAATGTTTCTGCAACGACAACCTGTGGCCTGGCGTCACGACGATGCGCTTCACCTGGAAGCGGTCGCCCTGGATCAGGCTCTCGTAGAAACCCCAAGGGCGGTAGAGGCGATTATGCGCCACCGCCTCGTGCCGCCCGGCGGCTTTCAGGCGGTCCACCACTTTCTTCACGTCCTGTGCCTGGTCGCGGTGCATTGCCAGCACGGCATCCTCGGTCACCACCACCACGGCGTCGCTCAGACCGACCACCGCGGCCAGCATGCCGTCGCTGCGCACGTAGCAGTTGCGGGCGTCTTCCAGCAGCACGTCGCCGATGCTCACGTTGCCGGCCGCGTCGCGCGCGCCCAACTCCCACAGCGCGCTCCAGCTTCCCACGTCGGACCAGCCGATATCCGCCGGCACCACCGCGGCGAGCCGGGTGCGCTCGGCCACCGCGTAGTCCAGGCTGATCGAGGGCGCGGCGGTAAACGCCGCTTCGTCCAGCCGGATGAAGTCGAGATCGGCCCGCCGTGCCGCGACCGCCTGGCGCACCGGCGGCAGCACGTCCGGCGCGTGCGCCTCCAACTCCTGCAGCAGGGTGCGTGCGGTAAATACGAACATGCCGGAGTTCCACAGATGCCGGCCGTCCGCGGCCAGCCGGGCGGCGGTGGCGGCGTCCGGTTTTTCCACGAAGCGGGCGACGGCGTGCACGCCGGGTGCGTCGCGCAACGGGTCGCCGCGCTCGATATAGCCGTAGCCGGTTTCCGGGCCGGTGGGGCGCATGCCGAACGTAACGAAGCGGCCGGCGCGAGCGGCCACCGCGGCGACGTCGAGCGCGCGGTGCAGGGCGTCAACATCGGCGATGGCGTGGTCGGCGGCGAGCATCCACAACAGGCTGTCCGGGTCGTCCTCGGCCGCCAGCAGCGCGGCGGCGGCGATGGCGGGGGCGCTGTTGCGGCCTATGGGCTCCAGGACCAGGCGGGCATCGGCCACGCCGGCGGCGCGCAATTGTTCCGCGATCAGGAAGCGGTGCTCGTGGTTGCAGACGACGATCGGCGGGGCGAAGCCGGGGCCGCGGGCGCGCGAAGCGGTTTCCTGCATCAGGGTGCGCTCGGAGGTGAGCGGCCATAGCTGCTTGGGGAAGCTCTCGCGGGAGACCGGCCAAAGGCGCGTGCCGGAACCGCCGGACAGAATGACGGGGATGATTCGGGGTTCGCTCATGCGGCGGAGTGTGCCCGACGGAGCGGGACTTCGCCACTGGCGCAGGTGGCGACACTGGCGCAGGTGGCGCCTGTCGCAGGTGGCGCCTTGGGCGTCGTCGCGGGAGCGGGTTCTTTTGGCGGGGTCTTGCCGAAAGCCTGCCGTGCCTGCCACCCTGCCGGCGGCGTCCACAGCACAGGAGACCGATAGCATGCACGTTCAAATCGAATATTGCGGTCAGTGAGGCTATGAACCGCGCGCCCGTCGGGCGCGGGACATGATCGTGAAGACGCAACCCGCCGCTCGGGTAAACCTGAAGCGCAGCGGCGGCGGAGTCTTCGAGATCACGGTGGACGGCAGGCTCGCCTATTCGAAGAAGGCGACCGGCCGGTTCCCCTCGGACGAGGAAGTGCTGAGCACTCTCGGCTGAGGTTCCGCGCAAGAGCCACGGATCGCCCTGGACGTGATCCGGGGCCGGGGCAAGGGCTGCGGTGCCTGCCGCGTGACGGTGGCAGTCTCACTTCATTGCGTGACGGACACGCTGGCGACGGCGGGCCCATGGCCGCGTCAGGCCCAGGACGCGTGGGGGCGTCGACGTGGGCCAGGCAGGGGTGGCCGACCTTTCCGGCAGCTGCTTGTCGCGAGGCCGGTCAGCAGATCGAGGCACGGAAACCAGCAAGCCAAACCGCGACCTGGCCGCCAGGCGGTACCGGGATTTGGTAAAGCAACCGGGCCACCGAGCGACAAACGCTTCGATCGCGTGTGGGACGCGATCGAGGACACGCAATCCCAGGCGGAAAACATACGGCTGCGATCCTCGTTGATGACGGCCCTCAAGGCAGCACCTCACCGGCGAACGGCCTGGCAGCCTGGCGAACCTGCCGGCCGCTGCCGATACGCGCGTGGCAATGCGCGTCGCCCGCGCGGCCTGGCCGGGAAAATCAGGCCACCGCGACGCGAACCTCCTCGGTCACCGTTTCAAGCTGGCCGATGGTCTCGCGGCCAAACGCCAGCGGGATGAAGGCGCCGATCGTCACGACCACGAAAATCGTGCCGAAGAAGATCGTCGGCGAGGCTGTGTAAGGCTCCAGCACAAAGGGTGCCAGCACCCCGGCGAACAGCCGTCCGAACGACTCGCCGAAGATGTGCCCGCACCCGCGCAGCGCGGTCGGGAACTGTTCGGAGCGGTAAACGCGGGTCGCGGTGAAGGCCGACAACACGGTGACGCCGGTGATCAACGCGCCGGTGACCATCACGACCGTTGCGTAGGATCCTGCCCGGTGCGCCATCGCCATCAGGAAAATGCCAGGAAGCGACCGGCAAGCGCATAGGCGATCGTCCAGCGCCACCCGACGACCTCCATCAGGAACCCGGTGAAGGCCCTGCCCGGGATGCTCGCGAAGAACACCAGCGAGCTGAGCCCGAAGCTCAGACTGACGGCCGCGCCTTGATCGACCAGCGCCTTTGGCAGCAGGACCGAAATCAGGAAATAGGCCGTGCCGACGCAGATCCCGGCCAGAATGCCGACCGTCGTCCAGCGCAGTCGGCCCTGAGCGAACAATGCCTAAAAGGGCGGCAGCTTCTGGCGGGCGGTGTCACGGTGGTCGCCGAGTGCCTCCACGGTCAGCGACGGCACGAGGTCGCCGCACCGCCTGATCATCAGGTTGACGATGTCGGCCGCCATCTGTGGGCGGCCTCTGCCCAAATGCCAGCGCGGGCTTTCGGGAATCACGAAATACGCCAGCACCGGCACGACGGTTATCGTCAGCCCGCCCGGCAGCGCCAGCAGGCGAAAGGCGTCGGGGTTGCCGGCGAGCACGAAGACGATGAACGGCACCAATGTAAAGGCGCTCGTCAGCGACATCTCATAGATCGCACCATAGGTGCGCCGGTGCTGCGCCGGCATTAGCTCGGCGGCGATCGGGAACGCCGCCGAAACCGCACCGCCCGCGCTAAGGCCCGTCAACAGGCGCAGGATGATCAGTTGCTCGGCGTCTTGCGCCAGCTGGATCAACAGGGTGAAGAATGTGGTCGCGATCACCCCGATCAGCGTGACCGTCTTGCGGCTCCAGTGGTCCGATACCGCCGCGGACGCGAACCCGCCGACGCACAGCATGAAGGTGGGACGGACGGCGAGCCAGCGTATGTCGGACCCGGTCAGGTGCGGCGGCTCGTTCGCCAGCACCAGCAGCGAGCCGGTGATCACCAGATCGTAGCCCTCGACAAAGCCCACGAGGGCAAGCACGGCGATCACCAATATATGGTAACCCCTGAATGGGATACTGTCGAGTTTCCGCCCGAGCATGTTTCCGCCCGAGCACATAATTGGCGGTCAGCGTTGGCGCTGTCATGGCGTCCTCCCGGACTGGTCGCAGCCCGGGCGGCGGTGCGAAAGCACGGATCCGGCGAGGTCGCCGTAGTGGCTTTGCGCGCAATGTTACTGATTACGGTATCAGATCGTAAACCCCGCGGTTCCGTCGTGCCGCACCATCAAGTGCCGCCGGACTGACGTGTTTGTTCCCTGTTGCGTCAAAGGCGGTTTGTCCCGCCTTCCTGTTCGCTTCCGGCCCGCCTTGCGAGCCGCGGGCGCGCTTGGGATGCGGCTGTGCCGGTTGTAAAGGGAAATATGCCGGCCCGGCGCGGATTGCGCCGCCGCGGCCTCAGAACGGAATTTCCAGCTCCAACCGCCAACGTAGCGTGCCGTGGGCGGTGGCCGGCGTGGCCCCGAACAGCCAGCCGGCCTCGTATTTGATCTGCCCCGCCCGGCCGAGACCGAGCTGGTTCAGGCTGAGCTGGCCGACCCCGACCGGCCCGGTCAGCAATTGCTGGCGGGAAAACCCCGGTGCGCTGCCCAGCGTGCCGGTATCACCGTAGATCTCCACCGCCGGCGACAGCGCCGCCCACAGGTTCCAGCGGCTTTGCCAAGCATAGCTGAACTCCAGGCCCTGGCTGGTCTGGTCCGGCCCAAGCTGCCTTGTGAGGAACAGGTTCAGCATGTGCGTGGTGCGGCCGATATCCTTGCCGAACACCGGGCCGAACGTCACCTCATTGGGCGCCGCCGCGCCGCCGCGCGTGGTCGATTGGCCGTACTCGATGTAGAAGCCGGTATCCAGGAAGTCCTCGCCCGGCTCGGTCAACTGGAACATGTTCTCCGTCACCGCCTGCGTCAGCAGGGTCGGCTGGCCGCCGCCCGGGGCACGGTCGAAGCCGAGTTCGATCTCGCTGTGCCACCATGGCGCCAGGCCGGTGCCGAGTTCCAGCGTATAGCTGGTCGCCCCGGTCTGGTCCGCGCGGCGATCGAACACGGCGTCGCCGTTGTGCTCGATCTCCAGCTCCCCAAGGTCGATCTCATACGGTGAGACCACATGGTAGTCGGCGCGCGCCGCCCGAGGCGGTGCCAGCAGCGCCAGCGCCGCGGCCAGTCCCACAAGGAGCCGGGTCATTTCGCCACCAGAACGCCCTGGGCGGTATCCTGGTGGAAGTCGCCGAAGAACTTGTATGTGCCGGGAGACAGCGGGCCGAGGAACACGGTGATGGTCTGGCCCGGCGTCACCAGCTTCTCGCGGTTGAGATCGACGCTCTCGAACTCGTCGGCCGTGTTGTCGGTGTTCTTCACGTGCAACCGGAATTTTACCCCCGCCGGCACGTGGATGCGGTCCGGTTCGAAGCGATGATTGTGGAACACCAGGGTGGGCAGCTCACCGGCGCGGGCTGGCGTGCCGCCCGCCATCAGCGCGAGCAGCGCCACCGCGGCCGCCGCCGCACGCGCAGGCGGGCGGCTCAGGGCGCGGGAGGCGACCGCCAGCACCAGCAGCGTCGCGAGCCAGGCCGCGAGCTGGATGCCGGACGGCCGGGCGGAGTAGCCGATCAGCGCGTGCAGGCTGCGCCCCGGGAAGCTGTCGTCGGCCACAATAAAGCTGGTGTTCCACAATTGCTCGCCCCAGCCGGGCAGCAGGTCGGCCGAATGCAGGATGGCGGCGGCTTGACCGGCCATGCCGGCGGCGAGCAAGGCGATCAGCCCATTAGTGACGCGGAACAGACGGTGCAGGGGGATGATGACCAGACCGCGATACAGCAGCCAGGAGGTGGCGCAGGCCAGCACCAGTCCGGCCACGCCGCCGGTCGCGAGCGCCAGCGGGGCGGTGTGCGTCGCCGCGACGATGCCATACAGGAACAGCACCACCTCCGCCCCCTCGCGCATCACCGCAACGGCGACGACGGCGCCCAATGCGGCAAGCGAGCGCTGGCCCAGCCGCACCGCCTGCCCTACCTGCCGCAGTTCAGCGGCCATGGCGCGGGCGTGATGCGACATCCACAGGATGTGCCAGCTCAGCATGACCACCGCGAAGCACAGGATGGCGGCGGTGAACACCTCCTGGCCGGCACCCTCGAATGCGTTGGACAGCGCCGCGGCGAACATTGCCACCAGGCTGGCTCCGGCCACACCCGCGGCGATGCCGCCGGCGATCCAGCGGCCTCGGCGGGGGACGCCCGCGGTTGCCGCCAGCACGATGCCAACGATCAGGCCGGCTTCCATCGCCTCGCGGAACACGATGATCAGGCTGACGAACATGCGGCGCCCCTCCCATCTTGCAAGTGCGAATGACTTGCAACTGGAGCCGTGATACACGGCGGCGAGGGGTGGCGCAAGAGGGCGGCGCAGTTCAACCCGTGGCGCGTACTCGTCATCCCCGCGAAAGCGACGACCCAACCATGGTTTGGGTCGCCGCCCTCGCGGGGATGGCGTAGAACAGGATCAGGCGTGGCCGACGACGGAGGAAAACCATGAAGGCACTGGCCCGGGAACAGGTAGACTCCTATCGCTACGACGGCTTCCTGTTTCCCGTCGCAGCCCTGACACCGGAAGAAGTCGCGACCTGCCTCGCCGGGCTCGATCGGCTGGAAACCGAACTGGGCGGGCCGGTCGCCGAGGCCGACATCAAATGGCGTTCCCACGCCTATGCCCATTCCCCCTGGTTCAACGCGCTGATCCGCCATCCCCGCATCCTGGACGCGGTCGAGGACCTGATCGGCCCCGACATCCTGGTCTGGACCAGCACTTTCTTCATCAAGGAGCCGCATTCTCCGACCTTCGCCGCGTGGCACCAGGACGGCACCTATTTCGGCCTGGAACCGCACGAACAGGTCTGTGCCTGGGTGGCGCTGACCGATGCCAGCGCGGCGGCCGGCTGCATGGAGCAACTGTCCAGCCGCGGCGCCCCGCGCCAATTGCGCCACGCGCCGCTGGGCCTGCCGAACAGCATCAACCGCGCCGGCCAGACCATCATGGAGCCGTTCGACGAGGCGAACCCGGTGGCGATGGCGCTGCGGGCGGGAGAATTCTCGGTGCACCACGAGTGGGCGGTGCACCGCTCGGCACCGAACAACGCCAGCCACCGGCGGGTGGGGATCGGGCTGAACTACATCCCGGCGCATGTGCGGGTGAACGGCCCGTTGCGGCTGCGCGCGATGCTGGTGCGCGGCGAGGATCGCTACGGCAATTTCGACCTGATCGACCCGCCGGCGGCGGAGCGCGATGCGGTCGCGCTGGCGGTGCACCAGGCGGTCAGCGACCGGTATCGCGAGAATTACCGCGCGCAGGTGGCGCGGCATGAGGCGTTGTACGAGTAAGGCGTAACGGGGGCGGGCATTGCTCGGGGGTCTTGCGGGAGCGACCTGATCGAGCGAGGTCTGCGGCTTCATGCGCGGAATGTCACACCCGGATCAATCGCTGTCGCGAAAAGCGGCGGGCGGCGGGTGGCGGGCGGCAAGAAACGGGATGGGGGTCGTGAGCGAACGGTCCGCGAGGTGCTGCGCGAGCGTTCTCCGGAAACTCTGGGTCAGCTTGGCGGCAGTGCGGGCAATACCCGGCTCCGCGGCGAGTTGGGCTGGCAGGAAGACACCTGTTGGGCGGTTCACGCCTCGCTGATTGACGACGCGGTGGTGCTGCCCGGGCGCGGACGCGGCGGCTCGGTTGCCTGGGCAAAACGCTGCCTGTCCAGGATATTGCCTGGAAGCGGCGATTGTTGGGCATCGCCTTGCGCCATCTCTATCAGCCCCCTGCATTTTCTCGACTCGACTCGGCCCTCTGGTTCTATATATGTTCCCGTTCCCCGCCGCCTCAGCCGGGTGAACAGATGGACCTGTCGATCCCCAACCCGCCCGCTGCCGGCCCGCCCGCCGCCGGCCTAATCGAGACCCTTCGGGCCCGCATTGCCCGCATCGGGCACAGCCCTCCCCGCCCGCGCGGCCCTGCCCTACTGCTCGGCCCGCCGATCGACGCGGTCCTGCTGGGGGGCGGCCTGTCGCTCGGCGCGCTGCACGAGGCGGCCGGCGCCGGCCCGGACACCGAGCATGGCGCCGCCGCGGCGCTGTTCGTCGCCGGCATCCTGGCCCGCCAGTCCGGCCCGGTGCTGTGGGTGGTGGAACACGCCGACCTGTTCGCTCCCGGCCTGGCCGCCGCCGGCCTGCACCCCGACCGAGTGATCTACGCCGAGGCCGGCAAGCCGGACGCCGTCCTGCAAGCGATGGAGGAGGGCCTGCGCCAACCCGACCTCGCCGGCGTGGTGGGAGAAATCGGCGGCCGCCTGACGCTGACCGCCTCGCGCCGCCTGCAGCTTGCCGCGGAAACCGCCGGCACCATCGCCTTCGCCCTGCGCCGCAGCCGCAAGCACGACGACCCGGCGCTGGCGGAGCCGTCGGCCGCCGTCACAAGCTGGCGGATCGCCGCCCTGCCGTCGCCGCCGCCGTTGCCCCATACGCCCGATACGCCCGGCCTGGGACGGCAGCGCTGGCGGCTGGAGCTGCTGCGCTGCCGCGGCGGGAGTGGGAAAAAGTCCTGGATCGTGGAGGCATGCGATGCGACGGGTCGTCTCGGTTTGGTTGCCGACGCTGGCGACGGATCGGCTGCGCCGGCATGGCGCCGCTCCGCTTGAGGGGCCGCTGGTCACCGCGGCGCATGACGGGCGCCGCATAGTGGTGGCGGCGGCGGACGCGGCGGCGGCGGCGCTCGGCCTGCGTGCCGGCATGCCGCTCGCCCAGGCCCAGGCGCTGGTGCCCGGCCTGGCGATCCACCCGGCCGCGCCGGATGCCGACGCCGCTGCATTGGGCCGCCTCGCCACCTGGTGCCTGCGCTACGCGCCGCTGAGCGCGGCCGATGCGCCGGACGGAATTTGGCTCGACGTCACCGGCTGCGCGCATCTGCACGGTGGCGAGACGAAGCTGTTGCGCGACCTGGCCGGCCGGCTGGCCACCCAGGGTGTGGCTGCCCGTGCCGCCGTCGCCGACACGCCCGGCGCGGCACATGCCGTGGCGCGGTTCGCTACACCCAAAGAGAAAGGAGAAAAGGGAGGAGGAGTCTTTCCTTTTCCCTCTCCCTTTGCTTCTTCCCTTCCCTTCCTCTTTGTCGTCCCGATTGGCGAAACGCCAGCCGCCCTCGCGCCCCTGCCGATCGAAGCCCTGCGCATGCCGCCCGCCCACGCCGACGGCCTGCGCTTGCTCGGCTTCGAATGTGTGGCGCAACTGGCCGCCACGCCGCGCGCGCCACTGACCCGCCGCTTCGGCCCCCTGGTCGCGACAAGGCTGGACCAGGCGCTGGGCACGGTGTTCGAGCCGATCGTGCCGGTCTTTCCGCCGGAACTGGTGCAGGCGCGGCTGAGCTTCGTCGAGCCGCTGCTGACCGCCGAAGCCTTCGCCGCGGTGATTGCCCGCCTGACCTGCACAGTCTGCACTGCCCTGGAAAAACTCGGGCAGGGCGCGCGCCGGCTGGATCTGCTGTTCGAGCGCGTGGATGGCTCGGTCCAGTGCCTGCGCATCGGCACCGCGCGGCCCTCGCGCGACCCGCGGCACCTCGCGCGGTTGCTGGGGGAAAAGCTGGAGCGGGTCGATCCCGGCCTGGGCGTGGAGGCGATGCGGCTGGTGGTGCCGCTGGCCGAGCCGCTCGCCTACGCGCAGGCCAGTGTGCCGCTCGCCGAAGCCGAATCGGCGGATCAGGACGTGTCGGCCCTGGTGGACCGGCTGGAAAATCGGCTGGGTGCCGCGCTTGTGTGGCGCGCCGCCGCGGTGGAAAGCGACGTGCCGGAACGCTCGGTGCGCCGGGTGCCGGCCCTGGCGCCGCCACGCCGCACGACCTGGCCGGCGGATCTGCCGCGGCCGGTGCGGCTGCTGGATCCGCCGCAGCCGGTGGACGCAATGGCGCTGCTGCCGGATCAGCCGCCGGTGGCGTTCACCTGGCGCCGCGTGCGGCATCGCGTGCGTCGCGCCGACGGGCCGGAGCGCATCGCCGGCGAATGGTGGAAGCGGGCGGGGGAAGTGCGCTCGGTGCGCGATTATTTCCAGGTGGAGGATGAGGAGGGACGACGTTTCTGGCTGTTCCGCCGGGGCGATGGGGAGGATGTCGCTACGGGGGATCTACGCTGGTTCCTGCACGGGTTTTTCTGAGGGGAAGGACTTGGAGGTGGGCGAAGGGTGGTTGCTTCTGGTGGGTGGGGCGGGTCGTCAGGACGGGTCTGTGCGTTTCGCGGCAGAAAATTCAATCACAAAGCCCACAAAGAAGGTTTTCTTACAGAACGAAGCGGTGCAGCCCATCTTTCAGGAGTTTGGTGTTGAAATTCATCGGCAGGCCGATCCGGCATCCACTCAATCGAAGGTAGGTCAGCATCTGGGCTGTATGTACAGGCAGGATGTGTTCAATCGACTTGATTTCGATAATAACGGCATCCTCCACCACGACATCGGCGCGATATCCACGTGGCAGGCGGATACCCTCGTAAACCAGAGGCACAGGTACCTGACGCGCGAAAGTCAGGCCGTTTTGCTCAAGTTCCCAGCACAGGCATTCCTCATACACTTCTTCCAGCAGACCCGGACCAAGCTTTCGATGAATTTTTATTGCCAATCCGATGATACAATTGGTGCGATCCTCCGGAATAGAACCATATTCTTCTTTGTGGGCTTGGAGATCTTCGTGAGCTTGGCGAATCACATATGGTTCGTCCCGTACAAAGCGCTGCATGAAGAGCCAAGTATCACCCCGTACTCTTACCAAACCGTTAATCAGTCCCGACCCTTACCAGCTTTCTTCCCATGACAGCCACCTACACCGAACTGCAAGTCACCACGAACTACTCCTTCCTGCGCGGCGCCTCGCACATCGAGGAGTTGTTCGCGCAGGCCGCCATGCTCGGCCTGCCCGCGCTCGGCATCACCGATCGCAATTCGCTCGCTGGCATCGTCCGGGCGCACCAACGTGCGAAGGAAGCCGGCGTGCGTCTGGTCGTCGGCTGCCGGCTGGATCTGACCGACGGCACCTCCGTCCTGGTTTATCCCACCGACCGCCCCGCCTGGTCCCGCCTCTGCCGCCTGCTTTCCCTGGGCAAGAGCCGCGCGGGGAAAGCCGCGTGTGAATTGCACTGGAACGATCTGGCAGCGCATGGCGACGGCCTGATCGCCATCCTGTGCAGCCCGCCCACAATCGAAAAACTTCAGCGTCTGAGTACGGATTTCCCTACCCGCGCCTATGTCGCTCTCACCCTGCAACGCCGCCCCAACGACGCGGTCCGGCTCCGGAAAATTACCGATCGCGCGCAACAGGCGTGCGTTCCCACCGTCGTCACCGGCGACGTGCTGTACCACGTGCCGCAGCGCCGCGTGCTGCAGGACGTGCTGACCTGCATCCGCGAGGGCTGCACCATCGACGATGCCGGCTTTCGTCGCGAGCGCTCGGCCGATCGTCACCTGAAGCCGCCGGCGGACATGGCGCGGCTGTTCGCACAGCACCCGGACGCCGTCGCACGCACCCAGGAGATCGTCGGACGCTGTCGCTTCTCGCTCGACGAACTGCGCTACCAATATCCACACGAGGTGCGCTTCCCCGGCCTGACCGCACAGCAGACCCTCGAGCAACTGACGATGGAAGGCGCACCGCGGCGCTATCCCGACGGCGTGCCGGATGCCGTGACGCGCCAGCTCCGGCACGAGCTCGACCTGATCGCCACGCTGCAATACGCGCCGTATTTCCTTACCGTGGACAGCATCGTACGCTTTGCCCGCTCGCGGGACATCCTGTGCCAGGGCCGCGGTTCCGCCGCCAATTCGGCGGTGTGCTACGTGCTCGGCATCACCTCGATCGACCCCACCCGAACCGGCCTGCTGTTCGAACGTTTCATCAGTGCCGAGCGCAAGGAACCGCCCGACATCGACGTGGATTTCGAGCATGAACGGCGCGAGGAGGTCATCCAGTGGGTGTTCAACACCTATGGAAGGCATCGCGCGGCGATCTGCGCCGTGGTGATCCGCTATCGCGGCCGCGGCGCGATCCGCGACGTGGGCAAGGCGATGGGCCTCACCGAGGACGTCACCGGCGCGCTTGCCATGCAGGTCTCGCACTGGGGCGATGACGGTGTGGAGGAGGACCATGCCGCCGAACTCAATTTCAACATGCAGGATCGAAAACTGCGCCTGACCCTGGAACTGGCGCGCACGCTGATCGGTTTTCCGCGGCATCTGTCGCAGCACCCGGGCGGCTTCGTGCTGACGCAGGACCGGCTGGACGAGCTTGTCCCGATCGAGCCGGCACGCATGGAAAACCGCCAGGTCATCGAGTGGGACAAGGACGACATCGACGCGCTGCGTTTCATGAAGGTGGACGTGCTGGGACTGGGCATGCTCGGCTGCCTGTGCCGCGCCTTCGACCTGCTGGCACGGCACCGCGACCTGCGCCTCGATCTGGCGAGCATCCCGGCCGAGGACCCCGCCACCTACGAGATGATCCGCCACGCCGACACGCTGGGCACGTTCCAGATCGAATCGCGGGCGCAGATGTCGATGTTGCCGCGGCTGAAGCCGCGCACGTTCTATGACATCGTCATCCAGGTGGCGATCGTGCGGCCGGGGCCGATCCAGGGCGACATGGTGCATCCCTATCTGCGCCGCCGCGAGGGCATCGAGCCGGTGCATTATCCGACGCCGGAGCTGCGCCGCGTGCTGGAAAAGACGCTGGGCGTGCCGCTGTTCCAGGAACAGGCGATGCAGGTGGCGATCGTCTGCGCCGGCTTCACGCCGAGCGAGGCGGATGCGCTCCGCCGCAGCATGGCGACGTTCAAGTTCACCGGCGGAGTGCATCATTTCCACGACAAGATGATCGCCGGCATGGTGGAACGCGGCTACACGCGGGACTTCGCGGAAAAAACCTTCAGTCAGATCGAGGGCTTCGGCAGCTACGGTTTCCCCGAGAGCCACGCGGCGAGTTTCGCGTTGATCGCGTATGCCTCGGCCTGGCTGAAATGCCACCATCCGGACGTGTTCTGCTGCGCGCTGCTGAACGCGCAGCCGATGGGGTTCTATGCGCCGGCGCAGATCGTGCGTGATGCGCGGCTGCACGGGGTGGAAGTGCGGGCCGTGTGCGTCAACGCCTCGGGATGGGACTGCGCGCTGGAGCCGGCGGGCGAAAAACATCTGGCGGTGCGGCTGGGGCTGCGCATGGCGAAGGGATTTTCCCGCGAGCATGCCGACGAGGTCGTCGCGCACCGCGGTGCTGCCCTGTACCGGTCGGTCGAAGATGTGTGGCGGCGCGCACACGTGCCGGTGGCGGCGTTGGAACGGTTGGCCGAGGCGGACGCGTTCGGTGCGTTGGGGTTGGACCGGCGGCAGGCGCTGTGGGCGATCCGCGGCCTGTCGGATGCGCGGCTGCCGCTGTTCGATGCCGCCCCCTTCCAGGCGAACCCCTCCCGCCAACCCCCTCCCACAAGGGGACAACCAGCGCTCCCCCTCCCCTTGTGGGAGGAGGTTGAGGGGAGGGGTTTCTCCGAACCCGCCGTCACCCTCCCCCCCATGCCCGCCGGCCGCGAGGTCGTGGAAGACTACCGCAGCACCGGCCTTTCCCTCCGCCGCCACCCTGTGGCGTTCCTGCGTGCCGACCTCCAGGCCCAACGCATCATCCGCTGCGCCGACCTGGCCAACGCGCGCGACGGCCAGCACCTGACGGTTGCCGGCATCGTGCTGGTGCGCCAACGTCCCGGCAGCGCCCGCGGCGTGTTGTTCGTCACCATCGAGGACGAGACCGGCCATGCCAATCTCATCGTCTGGCCGTCCGTATTCGACCGCCAGCGCCGCCTGGTGCTGACCGCCAGCATGCTGGCATGCCGCGGCAAGGTGCAACGCGAAGGCGAGGTGATCCACGTCGTGGCCGACCATCTGACCGATTTGTCTCCCCTGTTGCGCAGTGTCGGGCAGCGCGGGGAAAACTTCCCGGTGTCATGCACCCGAGCCGACCACATCAAGCATCCCAGCGGCCCCGATCCGCGCGAGATCAGATCCATCAAGGTAGCAACACGGGATTTCCGCTGATGGCCATCGGGAGGCGCTGACATGGACGAGTCCACGCAGGAACCCGCCCCGACCCCGGCGCAACGCGCCGCCCGCGCCGCGTTGACCATGGCCTTGGTTTTGCTCGGCCTGTGGACGCTGCACGAATTCCTGCCGGCGCTGGTCTGGGCCGGTATCTTCGCCATCGCCCTTTGGCCGCTCTATCGCCGCGCCTGCGTGCGCTTCCCGCCCGGGCGCCACAATGTGCTGCTGCCGTCACTGTTCACCCTGGGCGTCGCGTTGGTGTTCCTGCTGCCGCTGGTGCTGGTGGCGGTGCCGTTGGGCCGCGACGCGCACGGTGTGTTCACCTGGATCGCGCAGGCGCGCAAGAACGGCATCCCGCCGCCGTATTTTCTTCCGAACCTGCCGCTGATGGGTCACCAGGCGACAGCGTGGTGGGCGAGCAATCTCGGCGATCCCGCTGGCGCGTCGGCATTGCTGCAACGCGTCGGGCAAGGCGATCTGTTTGCCAAAAGTCGTGAGTATGGCTCGCTGCTTTTGCATCGCATCGTGCTGTTCGGATTCACCCTGATGACGCTGTTCTTCCTGTTCCGCGACGGCCGGCGCCTCATCGCGCAAATGCGCGGCGCCAGCCGCCGTTTGTTCGGGCCGAGCGGCGAACGGATCGGCGAACAGATGGTCGCCTCGATACACGGCACGGTGGATGGCCTGGTGCTGGTCGGCCTAGGCGAGGGCGTCTTGCTCGGCATCGCCTATGCAGTCGCCGGCGTCCCCCATCCGAGCCTGTTCGGCCTGCTGACCGCCATTGCCGCGATGATTCCGTTCGGCGCGCCGCTGTTGTTCGGCCTCGCCGCGCTGCTGCTGCTGACGCAAGGATCGGCGCTGGCCGCCATCGCCGTGTTCGGTTTCGGCCTGGTAGTGAGCTTTGCCGCCGACCATTTCATCCGCCCCGTGCTGATCGGCGGCACGACGCGGCTGCCGTTCATCTGGGTATTGCTCGGGATTCTCGGCGGCATCGGCGCCTGGGGATTGCTGGGATTGTTCGTCGGCCCCGCCCTGATGGCGGCACTGATGCTGTTGTGGCGCGAGGGAACCGCCGACGCCGCTGCCGCGGATCGCGATTGACGCGAAGCGAGCGCCCGCCTCCATTGTCATTGCGGGTCGGCCACCGCCGGCCGGTGGTCAACTCGCGTGATAGCGTTCGCTCACCCCCGTCCGGGAGAGATGAACTCCCAGGGCTGGTACTCCTGCTTGATGTCGGTCATCACCTCGATCAGCGTGGGCGCGTTCGCCGCCATCGCCTGGCGCAACGCGCCGCGCAGCCCGTCGGCGTCGGTCACCCGCCACGACGGCACGCCGAAGCTCTTCGCGTATAACTGGAAATCCGGATTGCGCAGCCGCGATCCGGCGTCGCGTCCCTCGAACAGCCGGTGCTGGTCGCGCAGCACGTTGCCGTACGACGAATTGTTGAACAGCACGGTCACCAGGTTGATGCCGTGCTGCACCGCGGTCGCCAGTTCGGAACTGCCGAACATGAAACCGCCGTCGCCGGTCACCGCCACCACCGGCTTGTCCGGGTGCGCCACCTTCACCCCCAACGCCATCGGAAATCCGGCGCCCAACGTGCCGGAGAAGCCCGACGTGATCAGCGTGCGCGGAGCATGGAACGGAAAGCCGAACCAGGAGACGTAGCCGACCTGCGTCATCTCGTCGCAGAAGATGCCGTCTTCCGGCAGCACGTCGCGGATCGCCTCGAGGAACGACATCTGCGGCTGCACCTTGCGGATCGCTTGCGCGGCCTCCGCCTTGGCGTGGGCGATCGCGTCGGCGCGCGCGGCGTTTTCCTGCGGCAGCACGGCATCGGTCAGCGCACGGGCCGCGTCGGCGGTATCGGCGACGATGCCGATATCGACCTTCAGCCGCCGCATCTCCGCCGGATCGATGTCAATACGGGCGATCTTCAGTCCGGGCGGCAGCGCGCCCCAGCGCAGCGTCGGCACTTCCAGCCGCGTCCCGAAGGCGATCAGCAGATCGGTCTGCTTCCACAATCGGTAAGCCGCCGCAATAGTCAGGCCGAGCCTGTGCCGGTCATCGACAATCCCGCGCCCGTTGCGGAACGACACCACCGGTGCGCCGATGCGCTCAGCGAGCGCGAGGATTTCCGCGGGAGCGTGCAAGGCGCCGCCGCCCACCCAGATCATCGGCGCCCGCGCGCCATCCACCAGCTTCGCCAGAGCGGCGATCTTTTCCGGATCCGGCGTCGGCAGCGGATGCAATGGCAACGTATCATGCGGCGTGACTTCCGCGGTGGCGGAGAACTGGTCCCACGGCATTTCCAGCGCGACCGGGCTGCGCCGGCCCGACTGCATCTCCTGGAACGCGCGTGCGACGAGATACGGCGCTTGCGACGGGTGCTCGATGCGCTCGGCCCATTTCAGCAGGCTGCGCAACGTGGCGAGCTGATCCGGCAATTCGTGCAGCGAGCCGCGCAGCCGGCCGATCATCGGGCTGGGCACCTGGCCGGTGAGGCACAGCACCGGCGCATTCAATCCCCAGGCGGTGGCGAGCGCGGCAGAGGTGTTCAGCACGCCGGGCCCCGGCACCACCGCATAGGCGGACGGCCGGCCGGTCGCGCAGGCATAGCCGAGCGCCATGTAGGCGGTGGTCTGTTCGTGTCGCGCGTTGATCAGCCGCAACTGGTTGGAAGCGCGCGCGAACGCGTCGAACAGGCCATAGACCTGCACGCCCGGCAGGCCGAACACCGTGTCGATGCCGTGCCGCAACAGGCCGTCAACGATCGCCTCTCCACCGGTCATGCGTGGCATGCTACCAGTACCCCCGTCTCCCGCGATGTGGGAGAAGGTAGGGTGAGGGACGGGGGAGAAGCAAATGCTCGCGCTGGCTAACACGCCCAACGGTTCGGCGCCGGTAGAACTGCGGCAAATGCCCGAACCGCAACCTGGCCCGCATGAAGCGCTGGTCTCGGTGCAAGCCTTTTCGCTCAATCGCGGCGAGCTGCGATCGTTCCGTAACAACGAGGAAGGCTGGATCCCCGGCCAGGACGTGAGCGGCATCGTGTTGCGCCAGGCGGCGGACGGCAGCGGCCCGCCCGCCGGCGCGCGCGTCATCGCGCTGACGGACGAATTCGGCTGGGCGGAACGCGTCGCCGTGCCGGTGCACCGCATGGCTGTGCTGCCCGACTCGGTCAGCTTCGCCGCCGCCGCGGCGCTGCCGGTCGCCGGCCTGACCGCCTTGCGCACCTTGCGGCACGGCGCGCCTTTGCTCGGCAAGCGCGTGTTGATCACCGGCGCGGCCGGCGGCGTCGGCCATCTCGCGGTGCAGCTCGCCGCGCGGTCCGGCGCGCGCGTCACCGCCGTCGTTGGCCGGCCGGAACGTGCGCCGGGCATGCGGGAACTCGGCGCGGCCGAGGTCGCGGTCGGCATCGACCAAGCACAAGGCCGTTTCGCGCTGGTACTGGAATCCGCCGGCGGCGCCTCGCTGGCAACCGCACTGCGCCTGGTGGAAGAGAAGGGTGCGGTGGTGGTGTACGGCAATTCCTCCGGCGAGCCGACGACGATCGGATTCGCCGATTTCCGCAATGGGCAAAACGCACGCCTGCAGAGCTTTTTCTATTTCACGTCCGGACCGGAGGAGCAATTCGCACCGGACCTGGCGTTGCTGGTGTCGCTGGTGGCCGACAAGTCGCTGACGCCGCAGACCGGACCGGAACGAAGCTGGCGCGAGATCGCACGCGTGGCGGAGGACCTGCGGGATCGGCGCATTGGCGGCAAGGCGGTGTTCCACGTCGGGCCATAAGCTGCGTCGCGAATGCCGGCTGCCGATGCGTCGTGCCGGCTGTTGCTGATTGCCGCGCGCGCCTTGCCGGGACCGGTCTAGCCAAGCAATCCGGTCAGCCGCGCTTCCGGCCGGTGCTGCGCCTGCGCCGCCATGCGCACGGCGGCGTTGACGGCGCCATACTGGCGATAGTTGCCGCGGCGCTCGACGATTTCAAAAAAGAACCGGTCGTCGAATGCGTCGGTATAGGCGTGCAGGAATTCGCCGTCCTCGTCGCGATCATACAGCAGGTTGGCGTGCTGGAGCTGCTCGAGCAGTACATCGTCCAATCCCCATTTGGCCGCCAGGTCCTCGTAGTAGTTGGGGGGAATTGGCAGGATGTGTGCGCCGCGCGCGACCAGTTGCTCCAGGGTGCGCAGAATGTCGCTGCTGGCGAACGCGATGTGGTGCACGCCGGCGCCGGCGAACCTGGTGACGAACCGTCCGGTCGCGGTCTGCCGGCTTTCCGAAATGTTCAGCGGCAGGCGGACGCTGCCTTCCGGACTGACCATCGTCCGGCTGCGCACCAGCCCATACGGGTCCGCAATCTCCCAGAGTTGCTCTGGGACAAATCCAAACACGGCGCGGTAGAACAGGACGGAATTGTCCATGCGGCCGACCGGAAGGGCCTGCGCGATGTGGTCCACGTTGCCGAGCACGGACGGGGGCGGTTCTTCGGGGAACAGGCGGAAATCGTCCTCGTAGATACTGCGGCCCGACGGCTCCGGCTGCACCAGGTAAACCAAGGTTCCGTCGGGCGCCCGCACCGCCGGAATGCGACGTTCTCCCGCACCGATCCGTTCGCGCCACTCCGGACAGAGCAATGCTTCGGCGCGCAATACCGCACGCGCGGCGTCGTCCACCCGCAATGCGATCGCGCACGCCGATGGTCCGTGCAACTGAAAATGCTCCGCCGCCGCGCTGTCCTGTTCGCTGTTCAGGATCAGGTTGATCTGACCCTGGCGGAACAGGTCCACCGATTTGGAACGATGGTGGCCGGCGTAATGGAATCCCAGGTTGCGCAGGGTTTCGCCAAGCCGCCGGCCGGCTTCCTCGTCCACCGCGAATTCGATGAATTCCACGCCGTTGAACAGCGATGGCGGCGGCAGGGTGGCGGCACCGGCCTCGGCCTCCACCAGGCGCAGCGAGCGCAACCCGTCGCGCGCGGTCAGGCGCGCGGGGGCGGCGCGGAACTCGTCGTTGAAGATCTCGAGCGAGAGCGGGCCACGGTAGCCGCACGCCAGCGCTGCACGCAAAAACCCCGCCACCGGCAACTGGCCCTGGCCCGGAAAGTTGCGGAAATGTCTGCTCCAGGACAGCACATCCAGCGACAATTCAGGCGCGTCGGCGAGTTGCACGAAGAACAGCTTGCCGGCTGGCAGCGCGGCAATGCCGGAAGGGTCGTCGCCGAGCGCCAAGGTGTGGAAGCTATCGACGATCAGGCCCAGCGCGGGGTGGTCGGCGGTCTGGACGATGGTCCAGGCCTGCCGCCATCGCTTGACATGCCGCCCCCAGGCCAGCGCCTCGTAGCCGACGCGCAGACCGCGGTGCTGCGCTTGCTCGGCCATCTCCGCGAGATCGGCGGCGGCACGGTGCGGATCGTCGATCGTGGCGGGGTGAACGTTGCTGCAAACCAGCAGCAGATCGGTGCCCAGCGCCTGCATGACGTCGAACTTGCGCTCGGCGCGATCCAGGTTCCGCCTGCGCTGTGGCTCCGGCATCGCTTCGAAGTCGCGAAACGGCTGGAAGATGGCGATGGTCAGGCCGAGCCCCTCGGCGATCGCCCGCACGTCGTCGGGCGAACCGTCATAGGTGAGCAGATCGTTTTCGAAGATTTCGACGGCGTCGAAACCGATCGACGCGGCGGCCTCCAGCTTCTCCGGCAGGGTACCGCTGAGGGAGACCGTGGCGATTGATTTCGGCAGGGGCGGAAGGGTGTTCATCCGGGCGGCGCTCTTCTGCGTTGCGGTTCCCCGGCGCGGGCCAAAGGACCGCGTCGTGCCGGTTGACATGAATTAACTAGTTAGTTAATAGCCGGACCAACGCACCGGTTCAAGACAAAAAGACCGACCTCCGGATCGGCGCCGGTGCCAGGCGGCTTGGAAAGGGTCGGCACGATGAGCTTCGCCAGACAACCGACCCTGCTTCTCGGGCTGATCGGCGCCGCCATCCAGGCATCGCTCACGCCGGCGCTGCACGAGGCCGAAGGCGACGCGCAGGGGTTGCGCACCATCTACAAGCTGATCGATCTGGATACGCTCGGGCTCACCGCGGACGCATTGCCGGACCTGCTGGCCGCGGCCGAACGGATGGGCTTCAGCGGGCTCAACATCACGCATCCTTGCAAGCAGGCGGTGCTGCCGCTGCTGCACGACGTCTCGCCGGAAGCGCGCGCGCTCGGGGCCGTCAACACGGTGTTGCTGCGCGGCGGCCGGCGGATTGGCCACAACACCGATTGGTGGGGGTTCGCGGAAAACTTCCGACGCGGTTTGCCGGGTGCGCCGCTCGGCAAGGTCGTGCAGTTGGGCGCCGGAGGCGCCGGTGCGGCGGTCGCCCAGGCGGTGCTCGGATTGGGCGCGCGACGGCTGACCATCTTCGATGTCGAGGCCGAACGCGCCGGGGCGTTGGCGGGGCGGCTGGGCGGCCAGTTCGGCGACACGAGGGTGGCGGCCGGCACAGACATGGCCGCTTCGGTCGCGGCGGCCGACGGCGTGATCAACGCCACCCCCGTCGGCATGGCGAACCATCCTGGCCTGCCGTTGCCGGTGGAATTGCTGCGCCCGGCCCTTTGGGTCTCCGAGATCGTCTATTTTCCGCTGGAGACCGCCTTGCTGCGCGCCGCGCGGGCGATCGGTTGCCGAACCTTGGATGGCGGCGGCATGGCGGTGTTCCAGGCCGTGGAGGCATTCCGCCTGTTCACCGGCATCGCGCCGGACGCCGAGCGGATGCTGCGCTGCTTCTCGGCCATGACCCGTGCCACCGCCACGGCCTGACGCGGCGCAATGCCGCCGCCGACACCTGGCGCCGCTACCGCCCAGCCGATCTCGCCCGGCGCAACGCCGGGGTTGCCGGGTTGCACGCGCTTGCCGCCGATTCGAGCAAACCAACGATCGCCTCACTGATCATCCGCTTGTGCTTCTTTCGCTGCTCCGGCGCGGTGAGGTCGCAGCCGAACAACGCGCCGAACGTGTGCCGGTTGGAAACGCGAAAGAAGCAGAATGCGCTGATCAGCATGTGCAGGTCGATCGGATCGATATCCGACCGGAACGCGCCCGAGCGCCGGCCGCGCTGCAGGATGCCGTCCAGCCGCTGGATCACACTCATGTTCAGGTTGCGGAGCCGCTCCGACTGGGCAAGGTGCTTGCCGTTATGGATGTTCTCGATGCTGACCAGCCGGATGAAATCGGGATGTGCCTCCTGGTAGTCGAAGGTGAACTCGATGATCCGGCGCACCGCGTCCGACGGGGTGAGGCTGTCGAGATCGAGTTCCTGTTCCACGCTGCGAATGTCGCCATAGACCTGTTCCAGCGTGGCCAGGTACAAGCCCTCCTTGCTGCCGAAATAATAGTAGATCATCCGCTTGTTCGTGCGCATCCGGGCGGCGATCGTGTCGATGCGCGCGCCGCTCAGGCCGTGTTCAGCGAATTCCTGCCGGGCAGCCGCCAGGATCTCCCGGCGGGTCCGCTCCGCGTCGGGTTTGCGTGGTCGTCCGGACGGCGCTTCGGTCTCCGGTGGTTGCGTCGGCAGCACTGGACCGGTTCCTGTACCCGTTGCGAGGGGGGTCACCCTAGCACGGGTTAACTCACCAGATGGTTAATCGCTGCACCCACCATCCGGTCGGTTACACAGCCAGGTAGCCGCCATCGACGTAAAGCTCCGCCCCGGTAATATAGGACGCCTCGTCCGACGCCAGGAACAGGATCGCGTTCGCCACCTCGTCCACCTCGCCGGCGCGCCGCAGCGGCACCCCTTGCAGCATCTTGGCCCGCACCGCCGGGTCGGCGGTGGCGCCCGACGTGCGCATCGGCGGCATCAGCCCCGGATGCACCGAATTGGCCCGGACGCCGTCGCGGCCGAACTGCACCGCGGTCGATTTGGTCAGCGTGCGCACCGCGCCCTTCGACGCGTTGTAGCCCATATGCGTCATCGTCTGGCCGGTGTTGCCGGAGATCGACGAGAGATTGACGATCGCCCCGCCGCCGGTCTTCTTCATTTCCAGCACGGCGTATTTCGTGCCGAGAAACACCCCGCGCGCGTTCACCTGCATCAGTCGGTCCCACACATCGGTGTCCAGCATGTCGGTCACGGCACTGCCGCTGATGCCGGCATTGTTCACCAAAATATCCAACCGCCCGAATTTTCCTACCGTCGCCGCCACCACCGACTGCCAGCTCGCTTCGTCGGTAACGTCCAGTCGCATGAACTCGGCCGCCCCGTTGGCGCGCGTGATGTCGGATGCGACCTTGCGTCCGTCCTCTTCCAGCATGTCGGCGACCACAACCTTGGCGCCTTCCTTGGCGAAGCGCCGCGCCGTCGCCGCCCCCATGCCGGAGGCCGCGCCGCTGATGATCGCCACCTTGTCTTGCAGGCGCATGGCTCATTCCCTCCCAGGTCAGACCTGACTGTGAACCTGCCACGGCCTGCCGTGGCTTGGCTATCTCCGCCGTACCGGGCACCATGCGGCGACAATGCACCGGAGAACGCGCCAATGGCCCATCGCGGCTTGAAATTCGGTATTTTCCTCGCCCCGTTCCACCGTGTCGGCGAGAACCCCACGCTGGCCATTGCCCGTGACGTCGAGCTGCTCGAATGGCTCGACTGGCTCGGCTTCGATGAAGCCTGGATCGGCGAGCACCACTCCGCGGGCTGGGAACTGATCGCCTTGCCGGAACTGATCATCGCCGCCGCCGCCGAGCGCACCAAGCACATCAGGCTCGGCACCGGGGTAACCAGCCTGCCGTACCATCACCCGTTCCTCGTGGCGCAGCGCTTCGTGCAGCTCGACCACATGACGCGTGGCCGGGCGATGATGGGATGCGGCCCGGGCGCGCTGACCTCGGACGCCTACATGCTCGGCATCGAGCCCAGCACGCAACGCCCGCGCATGCTGGAGGCGATGGACGCCATCATGCGGCTGCTGAAATGCGAAGAGCCGGTCACCATGAAGACCGACTGGTTCGAATTGCGCGATGCCCGGCTGCACTTGCGCCCCTACACCGATCCGCATTTCGAGATTGCCGTCGCCAGCACGATCACGCCGTTCGGCATGATCGCCGCCGGCACCCACGGCGTGGGCGTACTGTCGATTGGTGCGGGACTGCCGGGTGGGCCAGAGGCCCTGGCGACGCAATGGAAGATCGCCGAAGAGGCCGCGGCGAAGCACGGCAAAACAATGGATCGCAAGAACTGGCGCGTCGTCGTCAACGCGCACGTCGCCGAAGATGATGAGCAGGCGCTGGCCGAGGTGAAGAAGGGCGAGCGCGTGGAGACGGTGACCTATTTCGAGGACACGCTCGGCCGCCCACCGGGCCGCGCCGACGATCCACTGCGCGACGGCGTGAAGATGGGCACCACACTGGTTGGTTCGCCGGAAACCGTCGTGAAGGGCATCCAGCGGCTGCTCGGCTACAGCCAGGGCGGCTTCGGCGGCATCCTGTTCCGCGCGCATGAATGGGCGAACCGAGAGCAGACGCTGCGCAGCTACGAACTGTTCGCGCGCTATGTGATGCCGGTGTTCCAGGGATCGCTCGATCCGATCCTCGGCTCCAACACCTGGGCGCGGGAAAACCGCAAGCAGGTGTTCGGTCCGACCGTCGAAGCCGTGAAGCGCGCATTCACCGATTTCGGGCGCGCGGTGCCGGAGGAGTATCGCCAGCGCACCATCGGCGCCCGCGACCTCGATCCGCCACGTTAGCGCGCCGCATAGCCGGTCAGTGTCGATAGTGCCTCCGCAACGCCCGGCGCGCAGGCAAGGATCGGATTGCCGCCGGTCGGTCCGTCGCCGTCCAGAAACCGGCTGACCGTCGCGCCGGCCTCGGCGAGAAGCACGAGCGCCGCGGCCACGTCCCACAGATTGATGTGCAGCTCGACATACGCGTCCGTGCGTCCGGCCGCAACCTCGGCCAGACCAAGCGTGCCGGAGCCGCCGAGCCGCAAACTTGCCCCCTGTGCCAGCAGTTTTTCGCACAGTGCCAGGAAGTCGCGGTCCGGCCGCCGGCGCGACCAGCCCACCTCGATGACGGCGCGATCCAGCGCGGCGGTCTCGGCCGCACGGATCGGGGTGCCGTTCAGCATCGCGCCGCCGCCCTGGCGTGCCACATAGGTTTCCCCCAAGGCCGGCGCGACGATGACGCCGATCAGCGGCGTGCGGTCCTCCAGGCAGGCCAGCGAGATGCAGAAGCGTCGCCAGTCGCGCATATAATTCGCCGTGCCGTCGATCGGATCGGCCACCCAACGAAGGCTGCCGCCGCGCACGACGCCGCCTTCTTCGCCCTGGAATCCGTCCGCCGGAAAGGCCGCTGCCAGGCGCTCGGAGAGAAAGCGTTCGATAGCACCGTCGGCTTCGGTGACCCAGTCCTGCGGTCCCTTCAGCGTCGCCGTGGTGGCGGCGCGCATCCGCATCGCCAGCGCGCCGGCTTCGGTCGCCAGCGCCACCGCGGTTTCAAAGCGTCCCTGTAGGGCTCTCATCTTATCCCCGCCTGCCCAAAGCGTTGCACGAACTGTCGCTGGAACCGCACGAAGGCCGCCGTCAGCGTCTGGCGGATACCAGCAGAAACATCGGACGTTGACGCTCGTCCGCCAGTTCCGGCCGCGCGGCGATCTGCTGGTCGGTCGGACCCCACTCCTCGATGTCGCATAATCGAAATCCTACCCGCAGCAGCATGTTGACATATGTCGCGATCGTACGATGTTGCTTGATTACCCCGCTTGCCAACCAATCGGTGCGACGCGGGCCTTCACAAAGATAGCCATTCACCGGCCAGCTTCTGCCGCCGTCCGGCTCTACCGACCAGCGCGGCTCGGCCGGCGCCGTGTAGATCGGGTGCTCCACCGAAAACACGAGCCTGCCGCCGGGGACAAGCGACCGGTGCACCTCCGGCACAAGCCGTTCCAGGCCGGCGACGTAGTGAAATGCCAGGGAACTGTACACCAGGTCGAACGACGCCGGCGGCAGCTCGAGCAGTTCCATGTCGGCGCGCGCATAGGCGATCGCGTCGTCCCGCGTGGTCGCCTGCGCCCGCGTCAGCATGCGTTCGGAGACGTCGATCCCCCGCACCTCCGTCGCACCCTGCGCTCGAGCCCAGCGGCAGAACCAGCCGAAGCCGCAACCCAGATCGAGCACCTTCAGTCCGCGCAGATCCGGCAGCATGGCGCGCAGCGCCGGCCATTCGGCGGCGCCGTCCAACCCCGAGACCGAGCGCTCCAGCCGGCTGTATCCGGCGAAGAATTCCTCGTCGTCGTAGATGTTCTGGCTCATCGCCCGTTCCGTTCGTTGCGCTGTCCGGCGTAAGTCCGCTGCAGCCCTGGCGCCCCGGGGCTTACGCCGCCCCACCATAAGCGGTAGCCTTCCCGGCAGCCCAATGGAGGAACGCTCAGATGAATGCAAGCAGCAGGGGCCAGGACTGTCTCGCCGGAGTGCGCGTGCTGGACCTGACGCAATTCGAAGCCGGCCCGTCCTGCACCGAGGCGCTGGCTTGGCTCGGTGCCGAAGTGGTGAAGGTCGAGAATCCGAAAGGCGGCGACCCGGGGCGCCAGCTCGGCGGCAAGCCCGGCGTTGACGACCCGTATTTTCTCCTGTTCAACGCCAACAAGAAGTCGATCACCGTCAACCTGAAGGACCCGAAAGGCCTCGCGCTGGTCAAGGACCTCGCCAAAAAGGCCGACGTGTTCTGCGAGAACTTCGCCCCGGGCGCGATCGAGCGGCTGGGCCTCGGCGCCGACGTGATCCGTGCGTTGAACCCCGCGATCATCTACTGCCAGGTGAAGGGCTTCGGCGAGGGCAGCCCATACGAGAAAAATCTCGCCTTCGACATGATCGCCCAGGCCTGCGGCGGCACCATGAGCATCACCGGCGAGCGCGACGGCCGCCCCTTGAAGCCCGGCCCGTCGCTCGGCGATACCGGCACCGGCATGCTGTTGGCGATTTCCATTCTCGGCGCGTTGTACCGGCGCAAGGACACCGGCCAGGGCGAGCACCTGCAAATCGCGATGCAGGACGCGATGCTGCACTACATACGCATCGCCTTCGCCGCCCAGGCGCGCACCGGCAAGGCCGCGGGTCGCGCCGCCGACAGCAGCGTCTCCGGCAGCAATCCGCCAATGGGCACGTTCCCAACCCAGGGTGGCGGACTGAACGACTACGTCTATGTCTTTACCAGCCGCGCCAACCCGGAACATTGGCGGCGCCTGCTGGGCGTGATCGGCCGCGAGGACCTGGTCGGCGATGCGCGCTATGACAGTCCGGCCGCGCGTGCCGAACGCCCAGACGAAGTCAACGGCATGATCACCGACTGGACCAAACGGCACACCAAGCACGAGGCGATGCAAATCATTGGCGCGGCCGGCGTGCCCGCCGGCGCGGTGCTCGACACCATGGAGCTGTACAACGACAAGACGTTCGAGCAGCGCGGCATCATGCAGACCATCCAGCATCCGACCAACGGCGCGTTCAAGATGGCCGCGTGGCCGGTGCGGTTTTCCGGCAACCCGCCACCAGTAAAGCCGGCACCGCTGCTTGGCGAGCATACCGGCGACGTGCTGAGCCACTGGCTCGGCCTTGGCGAAGACGCCGTGGGCAACCTGCGCACCGACGGCGTGGTCGGCTGACCAGAACTCGTCATTCCCGCGAAAGCGGGGACCCATCCAACCCAGGCCCTCGCTTTCGCCTGGGTGACGACCCACCAACGGAGAACAGACATGGCGGAAATGAACGGCTCGGAAATCATCGCACGGTGTTTGCAAAAGGAAGGCATCAAGGACGTCTTCTACATCATGGGCGGCCCCATGCTGGGAACCGAGGCGGCATGCATCAAGGAAGGCATCCGCATGATCGACGTCCGCCACGAGCAGGCGGCGGCGTTCATGTGTCAGGCGTATAGCCGGTTGAAGCAGGTGCCGAGCGTGTGCATGGCCGCATCGGGGCCGGGCGTGACCAACCTGATCACCGGCGTCGCCAACGCGCTGATCGATTGCTGCCCAGTCGTTTCGTTCGGCGGATCGAGCCCGATCAGCCAGTTCGGCCGCCAGGTGTTCCAGGAAATCGACCAGGTCGAGCTGATGCGAGGCTGCAACAAGCACGTCGATCGCCTGCTCAACCTGAAGCGCATCCCGCAGCAGGTCAATTTCGCGCTGCAAAAGTCGATCACCGGCAAGCCTGGACCCTGCTACGTCGATTGCCCCGGCGATCTGCTCTATCAAAGGATCGACGAGAACCTGGTCGATTGGAGCTATGCCGGCCGTCCGATCATGGACTCGCGCCCGCTCGGCGATCCGCGTCAGGTCGCGGCACTGGTGAAGGCGCTGGGCGAGGCGAAGCAGCCGCTGATCGTCTCCGGCTCCGGCGTCATATGGTCGCGCGCCTGGGGCGAGATGCAGGCATTCGTCGAAGCCGCCGGCATCCCGTTCTACACCACCCCGCAAGGCCGTGGCGTGGTGCCGGACGATCATCCCTGTTCCTACCTGGCAATGCGCTCCTCGGCGTTCCGCGATGCCGACCTGATCATCGTGCTCGGCACGCGGATGAACTACATCATCGGCCATGCCTCGCCGCCGCGC
This sequence comes from Acetobacteraceae bacterium, assembly GCA_035535035.1. GTDB lineage: Bacteria > Pseudomonadota > Alphaproteobacteria > Acetobacterales > Acetobacteraceae > JASHVB01. The sequence continues at coordinate 7,666 of DATLQW010000209.1, read as the reverse complement.
TTCGGACCCAATGCGAAGATCGCCCGCATCGACATCTGCCCGGAGGAAATCTCCTCGGCGGCACGCTACGTCGATATCCCGATCGTCGGCGACTGCAAGGCGGTGCTGCAGCAGTTGCTCGACGGCATCAAGGGCAAGGTCAACGCCGACACCTACAAGACATGGCGGCAGAAGCTGGCGGAAGGCGAGGCGGCGAAGCGCAGCGCGGCCGGCGCCAACAAGTATGCCGAGGACGGCGACATCCATCCCGTGCGCATGCTCGAGGAAGTGCGGAACTTCGCCAAGCGCGACTCGATCCTGTGCGTCGATGGGCAGGAGACGCTGAACTTCGGCCGCCAGACGATGCCGACTTTCATGCCGGGCCATCGTTTGAATTCCGGTCCGTTCGGCACCATGGGCGTCGGCCTGCCGTTCGGCATCGGTGCCAAGGTTGCCTGTCCCGACAAGCAGGTGATCGTGGTGCATGGCGACGGCAGCATGGGCATGAACGCGATGGAGATCGACACCGCGGTGCGGCACAAGATTCCCATCCTGATCGTGATCAGCCTGAACGGCGGCTGGACCGGCGATCCGAAGCGCGAAAAGCCGGGCCGCGACCTGGGCTATGTGCGGTTCGACAAGATGTGCGAGGCGCTGGGTGGCTACGGTGAATACATCACCAAGCCGGAGGATATCCGCCCGGCGCTGGAACGTGGCCAGGCGCAGGTGGATGCGGGAAGGGTGGCGCTGATCAACGTGCGCACCGACTATCGGGCGCGGTTCGCCGGCGCGGCGTTCTCCGATTATTCGACCTGAGCATGGTGTAGCCGCGAGGAAGGTCAGGGATTGCGTCCCTGACCTTCTTTTCTGCCCGCGGGAAGGCAGGCCATAATAACACGGTACCGCATGCATTTGGCTCCGCGACGCGATGCTGGTGCGACGCGACGGTGAGGTATTGCATGGCTTTGCTATCAGGCTTCCGCGTTCTTCAGGTCGGCCAGGGCCTCGCCGCCGCAGTCTGCGGGCGGTTGCTCGCCGATGTCGGCGCGGACGTCGCCTGCACCGATCCGGACAATGCGACACCGCTCGCGGCATATCTCAACCACGGCAAGACGCTCGTCGCCGAAACCGGCGATGCGTTCGCAGCCGCCGACCTGATCGTCGTCGAAGGCCGGCCGGCGGAGCTGCGCGCCCGGCGACGGGATGCTGAAAATCTCCGCGTCCGCAACCAGACGGCCGCGCTGATGTTCATCTCCCCATTCGGCCAGATCGGACCGCAAGCCGACGACCCTGCCACCGACCTGACCTTGTGCTTCGCCAGCGGCATCGCTCGTCTGCTCACCGGACAGGTTGACGACCTCGGCGAAGCGCCGATCCGCCCGGTCGGCGAACAATCCGCGTTCATCGGCGGAATCGCCGCGGCGTGTGCCGGCATGCACGCGGCATTGGGCGCCACACCCGGCGCGGTGATCGACGTTTCGATCCAGGAAGCGCTCGCCACCATGGCGATGACCGAGCTGGCGCGGGCCGGTCTCACCGGCAAAAGCTGGTCGCGCAAGCGCCTCGCCGATGGCAATGGCGCCACGGTTTGCATCCTGCCGGCGCGCGACGGCTACGTGGCGATCTCGCCGCGCGAAAGCCATCAATGGGCCGCATGGCTGGAAGTGATGGGATCGCCCGAGTGGGGCAACGATCCGCGCTTCGTGCACAAGCACGGCCGCGTGGCAAATTGGGATGCGCTGCACGCATTGATGTCGGTGTGGAGCAAACAGCATGACAAGCAGTGGATCGCCGATGCGGCGCAGCAGGCGCATGTTCCGAGCTTCCCATTGGGCGAACCGGCGGAATTGCTCGCATCGCCGCAGCTTGCGCATCGGCGATTCTATCGCCGGCTCACCATCGATGGCCGCGACGTCACCGCGCCTGGACCGCCGTTCGGGCTGACGCTTGCGCCGGCCGTACGCAAACCGACCGCGCCGCCACCCGGTTCGTTGCCGCTGTCCGGCGTGCGCGTGCTCGACTTCAGTTGGGTCATCGCCGGCCCGACCACGACGCGCTACCTCGCGGCGATGGGCGCCGAGGTGATCAAGGTCGAGGCGCCCGGCCGCGGCGACCCCGGCCGCGCTTCGGAACTGCACACCGTGCTCGGCCAGGCGAAGCGCGCCATCGTGCTGGACCTCAAGCGACCGGAAGCGGTTGCGGTCGCGCGTGCGTTGGCCGCGAAATCCGACGTGCTGATCGAGAACTTCGCGACCGGCGTGATGGATCGGCTGGGTCTGGGCGCGGAGGCGCTGCAAACGCTCAATCCGAACCTGATATTCGTGTCGGCATCGGGACTCGGGCGGACCGGGCCGGAGGCGCGCGGCGTCGCCTATGGTACGTTGCTGCAATGCTACGCCGGATTCGCCGGGCTGAACCGCCATCCGGATGTGCCGCCTCGGGTCGGCTTCGCATGGCTGGATCCGATGTGCGGCCTGATGCTGGCGTTCGTCACCGCCGCGGCGCTGTGGCAACGGCGGCGCGGCGGTGCGATTGCGCGGGTCGATTTCTCGATGATCGAGGCGATGCTGTGGACGATGGCGGAGCCGCTGCTGGCGACGCAACTAACGGGGACGTCGAAGCCGGCCGGCAACGCATCCAGTCGCGACGCGCCGCACGGTGTCTATCCCTGTGCCGGCGACGATGCGTGGATCAGCGTGGCGATCACGAGCGATGAGGCATGGCGGGTGCTGTGCGGGATGGTGCCTGGTTTGGCTTCGATGCAGCGCCTCGGGTGCAACGATCGCATGGAGCAGCGCTCGGTGATCGATGCCGCGCTGGCCGCCTGGCTGCGCGGGCAGTCCGCGCCTGACGCTGCGGCGGCACTGCTGCGCGCCGGGATTCCGGCGGCGGCACTGGCGACGTCGTGCGATCTCGTCGAGCGCAGTCACTTGCGTGGGCGCGGGTTCTGGGAGCCGCATGGCGCCGGTGTGCTGCCGGGCTTGCCGTGGCATGCCAGCTTCGGCCGGCAATCCGGTGCCGCCCCCGGACTTGGAGCGGACACCGACAGCGTGCTGATGGAAGTGGTTGGGCTGGACGGTGATGCGGTGGCCGCACTGCGGCGGTCCGGCGCGCTTGGTTAGTGTCGCGATCCTGAAGGTTCGGTCCCGTCACCAACGCCGTCGTTGCGGCGAAGCGAAGCAGCGTCCTCCGGGATATCGCACCGCAGCACGTAGGAGATTGCTTCGCTTCGCTCGCAATGACAGCGGAAGGGCCTATCAGAATTCGCCGCTGCGATACGCCTCGTCCAGCCGCGCGGCGTCCTCGGCCGACGGCTCCTCCCACGCTTCGCCACGCCGCCGCAACGCGCCGGTAAAGTCGGGCGGGCGCTTCTCGTTGAACGCGCGCCGGCCTTCCTCGCCGTCCGTCGTCACCTGGATCAGCAGGGTGTTGATCAGGTTCTGCACGTGCCAGGCCTGGTCGGTCGGCAGGTCGCCGAACCGCACCACGAACTCCTTCATCATGCGCACCGCCACCGGCGGCAGCTTCACGATGTGGCGGGCCATCCTCTCCGCCCGCTCCATCAACTGCGCATGCGGCACCACTTCGTTGATCAACCCGATGCGCAACGCCTCCGCGGCGTCGATCGGCTCGTCCGACAACAGCATCTTCATCGCATCGATGTAGCGCAACTGCTTCACCAGCAGGCTGGCGCCCGGCCCGTGTCCCAGCCACCCTTGCGAGATCAGCGAGAATTTGAACCGCGCATGTTCCGCGCTGGCGATCCGGATGTCGCAGGACGACAGCAGGATGTACAGCCCGGCCCCTGCCGCCCACCCGTTCACCGCGGCGATCACCGGCTTCCAGACCCGAGGATAATGGTCGCCGAACCGCCCATCCACGCCGGTCCTCTGCCCATGCACCGTTCCGGCCAGCGGCCAGAAGATGCGCTGCGTCCGCAGGTATTCGCGCTCCGCCTCGGTGATGTTCTCGCGCGGCGCCAGGTTGTGCCCGCCGCAGAAATGCCGGTCGCCCGCCCCGGTAAGGATGGCGCAGCGAATGTCCCGATCCTCCCACAGATCGATCCACGCCGCGGAGATTTCGTCCGACGTCGCCTTGTCCAGGATGTTCGCCTTGCCGGGATTGTTCAGCGTGATGTAAGCGACCCCGTCGCGCTTGATGTAATCGATGGCCAAGGCGATGCCCTCCCGCGGAAAGTGGATTGGTGCGCGCGCCTGGAATAGCGTGTCAATCGGCGGCACCGAAAGCTGCCAGGGAAGGAAACCAGGCATGCAATCGGATTACGTCATCATCGGCGCCGGCTCGGCGGGCTGCGTCTTGGCCAACCGCCTGACCGAGGACCCCAACACGCGCGTGGTTCTGCTCGAGGCCGGCGGGCGCGACTGGAATCCGCTGATCCACATCCCCGCCGGCTACCTGAAATTGCTCGACCATCCCACGCTGACCTGGGGCTACAAGGCCGAACCCGACCCCGGAACGAACGGCCGCGCCATCGCCTATCCGCGCGGTCGCGTACTGGGCGGATCGAGCTCGATCAACGGCCTGATCTACGTCCGCGGCCAGCCGGAGGATTTCGACCACTGGGCACAGCTCGGCAATCGCGGCTGGTCCTGGGACGACGTGCTGCCGTTCTTCCGCAAGGCAGAAAACTGGGAGGGCGGCGAGGCTAACGCGGTACACGCCAAAGGCGGCCCGCTGTCCACCTCGCGCACCGCCGACCAGCCCCTGCTGTGCCGCGCGGCAATCGAGGCGGGGAAACAGATCGGCCTGGAATATCGCGACGACGTCAACAACCTTCCTCCAGGCTCCGGCGACGGCATCGGTTGGGTGCAGCAGACCCGCAGCGGGCGGCGCCGGGCAAGCGCGGCGCGCACCTATCTGCGCAGCGCGAAGCGGCGACCCAACCTGCAGATCGTCACCAACGCGCTGGTGCACCGCATCCTGCTCGACGGCACCCGCGCCATCGGTGTGGAATATTCGCGCAACGGCGCCATCGAACGCGTCGATGCGGCGCGCGAGGTTGTTCTGTCCGCCGGCGCGGTCGGCTCGCCGCACGTTTTGCAGCTTTCCGGTGTCGGCGATCCGGAACATCTCGGCCGCGTCGGCATTACCTCGCTGCACGCGCTTCCGGGTGTCGGCAAGAACCTGCAAGACCACTTTCTCGCGCGGATCTCCTGCCGCGTCACCGGCGCGCAGACCTTCAATGAGAAGTCACGCGGCTTGCCGCTCGTGGCCGAGGTCATACGCTACGTTTTCTACGGCCAGGGCATGCTGACCTACGCCGCCTCGCTGGTCGCCGCGTCGGTCAAGGTGCTGGAAGAATCGGCGACCCCGGACGTGCAGTGCCTGTTCGCGGCAGGTAGTTACGCGCCTGGCCCGGGACGGCGGCTCGAGGAAAAACCCGGCATGACCGCCGGCATGTGGCAGATGCGCCCGCTCAGCCGAGGCTATGTCGAGGCGAAATCGAGCCGCCCCGGTGACGCCCCGGCGATCAACCCGCGCTACCTGAGCGACGAGCGCGACCGTCGTGCCGTGGTTGGCGGCCTCCGCCTGGTGCGCAAGCTATTCGACGCACCCGCATTGGCGAAATACGTCGAAGCCGAAACCCAGCCGGGCAACAACGTGCAGTCGGATGACGAATTGCTCGACTATGCGCGGCAAACCGGCTCCACGGTGTTCCATGCCACCGGCACCTGCAAGATGGGCTCGGATGGCATGGCCGTGGTGGACGATCGGCTGCGCGTGCGCGGCCTCGAACGGCTCCGGGTGATCGACGCGTCGGTGATGCCGGCGGTCACGTCCACCAACACCAACGCGCCGACGATCATGATCGCCGAGAAGGGCGCCGCGATGATTCTGGATGATGCGCATCGCGCTTAGACTTCTCCCCCTCCCCTTTTGGGAGGGGGAGAATTTCTGTCAGCCGCATATCACCCCAACGCCCGGCCCTTGCGCGCAATGAACTCCGGGAACGCATCCTCCGCCTTCGCCCCCCGCAGCACGTGCGTCGTATAATCCTGCTCTTCCGCCCATTGCCGTTCCAGGCTCTCGCCCTTCTGCCGCAGCAGCAGCGCCTTGACGCCCATCACCGCGCCGCGGTGGTTGCCGGCGATCATGCGCGCCAGTTCCATGGTCTTCTCGCGCAGGCGTGCGCGCGGCACCAGGTGGTTCAGCAGGCCGATGCGGTGCGCCTCCTCCGCCTCGACGATGCGCGCGCTGAACAGCAGCTCCTTGGCCATCGGCCAGCCCACCTGGTTCGGCAGCGTCCAGGTGCTGTTGATCCGGCCGTACGCCGCGGCCAGAAACCGAAAGCGCGACGCCTCGCAGCCGATCCGCATGTCCAACGATGACGCCAGCACCGCCGCACCGCCATACGCCAGCCCGTTCATCATGCCGATCACCGGCTTGGCACAGGCGCTGATGTCATAGCTCGCCCGCGGGTTGCGCATCGCGTCCAGTTCCGCCTGGCTGTACCGCTTGTCGTCCGAGCGTTGCTCATGGATGTCGCCGCCGGCGGAAAACGCCCGTTCGCCCGAGCCGGTGATGACGATGCAGCCGATCGTGCCGTCGGCCTCCAGCGCCTTCACCGCAGCGTGCAACTCGGTGGACAGCTTGCGGTTCATCGCGTTCAGAGTGTCGGGGCGATTGAGCGTCACGATCCCCACGCCGTCTTCGGTATCGACCAGGATAGTCTCGTAGGCCATCGTTGCCTCCCCTCGTGCTTCGCTGCGGCGAGTGTATTGTCGCGCCCGGCACGTCGGCAATGCCATGCCATGCCCCGGAGGATCATCATGCTCCCGACCCCTGGCTTCCACCATCTGCACCTAAATTCGGTCGATCCCGGCGCGGCGATCGCCTGGTACACGCGGCAGTTCCCCAGCACGCGGCGGGCCGACTGGTGCGGCTATCCGGCGCTGCAATCGCCCAACAACGTGCTGCTGCTGTTCGACCAGGCCGATGCGCCGCCGACCAGCGAACCGCAAAGCGCGATCTGGCATTTCGGCTGGCACGTCACCGATGCGCGCGCCAGCGTGGAGGCATTCAAGCGCCGGCCCGAGGTGAAGCTGCTGCCGCTCTACACGACGGATGCCGGCGGCTCCGTGCTGATCAGCAGCGATACCTGGCCCGGCACCGGCGGCGTGCCCGGCCGCACCAAAGCACAGATCGAGGAAGCCCGGCGCGCCGGCATCCAGCCGGCCGGCGGCGGCGGCTTCGTGTATATGACCGGCCCGGACAGCGCGCTGGTCGAATTCGCCGGGAACTATCCGGCCGAGCGCTTCAACCATGTCCACCTCTACCAGGAAGACCCGCTCTGCGCCTTGCTGTGGTACCAAGAACATCTCAACGCACCGGTACGCGCGGGCGTCGCCGCGGCGCCGGTGACCGAGGCGACCTGCAACGTGCCGCGTGGCGCTGATCGCTCCTGGCCGGCGCTGGGCCGCGAAGGCATGTTCCGTTCGCCGCGTGCCGGGGTCGAATTCGGCGACGTGGTACTGACCTGGTACCCCAACCAGGGCAACCAGCCGTTGGTGCGCAGTCGCGGACAGTTGCAGGATCATATCGGATTGAGCGTCGCGGATCTGGATGCCTGGGTGGAGAAGCTGGACCGCGAGGGCGTCGCTCTGCTGACACGCATCTACCAATTCGGTGACACGCGCGCGGTGATGATCGAAGGCCCGAGCAGGGA
>DATLQW010000208.1:0-5386 GCA_035535035.1 Acetobacteraceae bacterium | reverse complement strand
GCGCAACGCCGATCCGAAGCCATACGTCTGGCAGGCCGCAGGCGCCGAGATCCTCGCCAAGATCAAACGCGCTCGCGCCGCACTCGACAAAGCCGCCGCTGCGTGAGTTTTTGGGGGCCAATTGAGAGTCGGGACACTAGCCTACAGATCCGCGAGCCGCACCCAGGCTGCGACTACCGCTGCCGCGACGAGCCCGCTCGCGGCGGCGGTGGGGCCGCCCAATCCCAGTTCCCAAGCGGCGGCGACCCACAGGGCCAGCACGCAGGCCCCGGTCGCCAGGCCGCCGATCAGGCTGGCGCGGCCGCGCTTGATGCGTGCGGGGGGAAGCAGGAGCGCCATCGCGGCTACTCGACTGCTGCTGTCCGTGCGTGGCCGATTGCCGGATCGTCCGCGCCTGCCCGCACGCGCTTGAGGTCGGTGCGCACGAACCGCATATCGGTTCCGTTGAACACGTGCCGCAGCAGGCCGCAGGCGAGGTCGGACGTGCCGAAGAACCAGTCCGCCACCGGGTAGGTCAGGTTGAAGTTCCGCTCCATCATCAGCGCCGGATTGTGGTGGGCGATGTGGTGCCGGCGGATCGAGTTCACGAGCGGGATCTGCCGCACGATCCGGTCGTCCTTCACGTGGCAGCAATAGTGGAACAGCTCGTAGTTCAGATAGAGCGCCACGTTGGTGATCAGCAGCAGCCAGCCGGCGTTGGGCAGCCCGAGCGCCATCAGAGCCGCCGCCGGCGGGAGCGACAGGGCGATGAACGCGACCAGGGCGTAGGGCGGGAAGAAGACGATGCGGAAATCATGGCTGGAGTCGAAGCTCGGCGCGATGTCGGTGAAGAACTGATGGTGCGCCAGGGTGTGGCGCTTGTAGATGCCCATGAAACCGCGCACCGGGCGGTGCATGATGAAGCGGTGGATCCACCATTCGAACACGTTCGACAATGCGAAGGCGGCCGGGATCACCAGGAATTCGTAACCTGCGGGATGCGCGATCTGGCGGGCGGCGACGAAGATCACGCCGGCGCCGATGGCGAAGATCAACGCGACATGCACCCAGCCGGAATAGGCGCGGGCGATGCGGGCGCGAAAATCGGCGCGGAACGCGGACTGTCGGCGGCTGATCGTGGAGGCGGACATCGGATCCTCCTGATGGTTTTGCCGGCGATCATAGCGCAGCGGGGCGGACGGCCCAACCCCGGGGGCTTAGCGCCCCCTTGGTTAAGCGCTCCACACTCAGCGCCACGGCGCGCGGACCCGCAGCACCACCATCCAGGGATAGCGCGTGTCCAGCACCACCCTGTCCGGCCCGGCCAGCCTGCCGTCCGCGGTCACCGGCACGTGCTTCATCGTCACCGCGTTGTCGACGTTGCCGCCGAGCACGGCGATCTCCGGCGCCGTCGCGCCCGGCTGTGCGGTCGCCACGACGAAATCGCAATGGGCGGGGAAGCGCCCGGCGGGAAGCTGATCGTAGGTGATCCCGGACGCCCGGTCACGGCCCAGGCAGATCAGGTCGCCGCGGTGCGGGGCGTAGGCGTCCGGGCGCTCCGCCACCACCAGCCAGCCGTGCGCCCGATGTTCCGCCATCTCCTTGGCGATGTCGATATAGGTTGCGTGCGCGTCGGAATAGGGAAAGCGCGACCCGGCGCCGGCGATGCGCATCACGTACGAAACGAATGCGGCGGACCAGGCGTAGGTGCCGTTCACCGCGGCGGGAAACACCTGGCCGGCGGCGTCGTGCTTGCCGGTCCAGCGGGATTCCGGGGTGCCGGCGTTCATCCCCAACCACCAGTATTCACCGACCCGTTGCCACAGGCCGGGCATCCGCTCCGGCATCGCGTCGGGGGCCTGCGGCGGCAAGGTGCCGGGCGGGGCGTCATCCACGGGGTCGCCCCAGAGCCGCCATTCGCGCAGCGCGATCGCGACGATGGTGCGCCGGGTGATCGGCTGGTAGGGGAGCCGCGCGAAGGGCGGCACATGGGCATCGGGCGCAACGGCGCAGGCACCGAGTGCCGCGAGCAGGAGCAGCGGTGCTAGCCGGCGGACAGGCGGCATCGGCGGCGGGGGATCCGAGCGTGGGATGGGGCACGCGGATCAGGCCCCGGATTGCCGGACCGGCGCAAGCCCGGCGGACGGTCGCGCGCCGTGCGACCGTCCGCCGGTTGCCGCACTCAGCGCCGCGCGGTGCGGCGCCGCCGCCAGCCGAAGCTGGTCACGCCGGCAAGCCCGATCAGCCCAGCCACCAGCAGCGAGTCGGACCCGGGTTCCGGCACTGCGGCGTACACCCCGATGCAGCCGCCGGGGCAGATCGAGTTGCCTGCGCCCGCGCCCAGCGGCACGAACAGCTCGTTCGACACCGGATCGACCGCGACCGAATGTGCGCCCGTCGCGGTGGTGATGCTGCCGAGGAACGCGTCGTTCGCAGCGTTGATGATGCCGAGCTGCCCAGCGGCGGAATCGGTGACGAAGAACAGGTTGTTGCTGGGATCGAAGGCAACCTCGTCGGCGCCGCTGAAGGGAATGGTCGCGATCACGGCCCCCGCACCACCGTTGGCGGTGGGGTCAAACACGATCGTCTGGCTGCCCGCGGCGCCGCACCCGATCAGGAGCTGGTTGCCGTTCCCCTTCACGAGACCTGTGGGGCCGCAGGCGCCGATATGGAAGCTCGCCAGGTCGAAGGTCTGGATCACCGCGCCGGTGAGCGGATTGATCTCGGCGATACCGCCCGGATCACCGGTGGCCCCGATCTGCGGGATCGAGGTGTAGAATCTGTCGTTGCTCGGCATCCACACTGATTGTTCGATGCCGCCGGTCGCGTTGGGCGTGCCGCTGCTTCCGTTGAGCACGGTCTGCGCCACCACGGTATGGGTCGACGCGTTGATCAGGCTGACGTACGGGGAGGGTGTCGCGGCGTCGTTTGCCACGATCAACCGGTTGTCGGTCGGGTCGAAAGCCATCTCGTCGGCGCGTGAATTGGAGGGGGTGCCGGTGGAGATGATCGTTGCGGGCGTATAGGTCGTGCCGCTGACGTTGAACACGTGCACCGTGCTGTCGCCGTCGCCTGCATAAAGTTGGTTGTTCGCGACCAGAACGCCGTTTGGCCCGGAGATATCGGGGCTTGATTTCGCCCCGGAGAACGAGCCCGTGCCGACCTGAGTGACGACGGAGTTGGTCGCGGACGACAGCACGTCGACCGTGTTGTTGGAACGGTCGGCCAGGTAGTAGTTCTGCGTATTGCCGTCGAAGTAGCTGATATCGAAGGCGGTCAGTTGACCCCCTGTTGTGTTGCTGCTGGTGGCCGGGATGTCGATGGTGGTGAGCAGGCTATAGGGTACCGCCAGGGCGGGAACGGCCCCGAGGCCGAGCACGCCGAGGCAGCCCGCCGCCCATGGCAGCAGGCTGCGCCGCAAGCGCCGTGTGTTGTGCATCGAACAATCTCCTCCGTTGCGGATTCGCATCTCTGCGTCCGTCTTTTGCACCCGTCCTCAAGGCCGTTGCCCGACAGCGGCTGGCAGCGCCGTTCCCGTACGTCGCAACGGATGCAACCTACCGCCTTTTGTGCGGCAAAGGGCGCCACCTCGCGGGGACGTGAAATTCCGGATATCTGCCGGTAACGTGCGCTGCGCCGCGGCACGGCGCGGGGGCGTTGGCAGCGGCGTCGCCGGCTCCCGATATCGTGAAGATGCCGCGGGCGACGCGATCGACCACACGTACCCGTGAGCATGAAGCTACAGGCCGCCGGCGGGGAAGCGCCGTCGCCCCGGTATGGTGCGGGATCAAGACGGTCGGCCTGCGCCCCCTTGCGTTGACGCTGCCGGGAGCCGGTCCTGCCCCGACCGAACTCCCGTCTCCGTCCGATATGTTCCGAATCCGGACAGGACAGAACGGCACCATTACGGTGCGGCGTCACTTTTCTGTCAAGCGGCGGCACCTTCATAGTAGAGTTTCATCGGAATCGCTACATCGGAGCCGGGTAGTCTCACGGCCTTACCCGGGGCCCATATTTCCTGTCGTGGCCGAGGCCCTCGTCAGACGAGCCGGCGTGCGCGGCGGAACTGACCTGAGATCGGAACGGAATGCCTGGGATTCATCCTCCGCAGCGTCCCCTGTTCGTATCCTGGCATCCCGACAGGCCGCCCTGCACCTTGCTGCTGATCGTCATGGTGCTGCTCGGCTGCGCCGCCCTGCCGCGGGGAGCCCGGGCACAAACCCCGTCGCCGCTCGCCGAATGGCAGTATTCCGCCGGGGTTCCCCTGCGCGAACTGTTCACGCCGACGGCGCCTCGGTGGCAAATCGAGCTTGGCGCGGCAACCTCGGTCGCGCCCCTGTACGATGGCGCGCAGCGCTACCGGGTGATGGGCGGTCCCACCATCGATATCCGCTATCGCGACCGGTATTTCGCTTCCACCGGCGAAGGCATCGGCGCGAACCTGCTGCGCGGCCGGAATTGGCGGGTGGGCATCGCGCTCACCTACGATCTGGGACGCCGGGCAGCCGATTACGCCAGCCATCTGCACGGGCTCGGCAACATCTCGCCGGCGTCGGTGGCGAAACTGTTCGGTGAATATGTGATCTCCAAGCAATTCCCGCTGGTGCTGCGCGCCGACATAAGGCGCGATCTCGGCGGGGCCGACGGCTGGATCGGCGATGTGGGCGCCTATATGCCCATGCCGGGCAGCTCGCGGGACTTCTTCTGGTTCGCTGGCCCTACTGCGACTTTTGCGGATGCCAACGACATGAATGGTTGGTTCGGCATCACCCGGGCACAATCCGTGCTGTCCGGCTACGCCCCCTACAAGGCGGACGCAGGGCTCAGGTCGTTCGGATTCGGCGTGAGCGGCGTATGGTTCTTCCGCAAGCACTGGTTCCTGAACGCCGACGTCGCAGTCGAACAACTGGTCGGCAGCGCCGCGCGCAGCCCGATCACCGAAAGCGCGACCAACGGGGTGCTCGACCTCACGATCGCCTACCAGTTCTGAACGTTGCTGGACTTTGTGGGCGGACTCAGCCGACGCCCGGAAGCAGGCGTTGGTATCGGACCACTACCCCGTCTCGATCCGCAGCATCGTCGGCGGTTCCAGCACGGCATCGAGCGCGCCGATGCGGTCGAGCGCGGCGCGCATCGCGCTCTCCCGCGTCTCGTGCGTGACCAGTACCACCGCCACCGTTTCCCCCGGCGCCCGGCCGCGTTGCAGCATACTCTCCAGCGACACCCCGTGGTCGCGCAGCACGGCGGCGACGTCGGCGATCACGCCGGGCCGATCGACCACCATCAGGCGCAGGTAGTAGCAACCGACATGCGCCGCGATCGGCACCGAGGGCGCGTCCGACAGCGCGCCCGCCGCGGCCCCCCAGACCGGTGTGGCGCGTCCGCGCGCGAGGTCGATCAGGTCCGC
>DATLQW010000207.1:0-43616 GCA_035535035.1 Acetobacteraceae bacterium | reverse complement strand
CTGCGGATCAACCGCCTGAACGGCGATGGGGAGGCTTATTGGGCCGCGTTCGCCGCGAACCCGCCCGCCCCAGCCAATCTCAACCGCCCCAACGTATCACGCAATGCCGCCGCTTAATCTCACAACTTTGGTTCGCACCCGTAGCCCGAATACCGACTCCGCGCGCTGGCCGTCCGCTGCGCAAGGTGGCGTCGGTGGGGACCTCCGTCAGTAACTCCGCGGCAGCCCGAGCACATGCTCGGCGATGTAAGAGAGAATGAGGTTGGTGCTGATCGGTGCCACCTGGTACAGCCGCGTTTCGCGGAATTTGCGCTCGATGTCGTATTCCTCGGCGAAGCCGAACCCGCCATGCGTCTGGATGCACGCCTCGCCGGCCGCCCAGGACGCTTCCGCCGCGAGCATCTTCGCCATGTTCGCCTCCTCGCCCGGGGTCAGCCCGGCCTCGAATTTCGCACAGCCCTCGCGCACCATCAGCTCGGCCGCGCGCATCTGCGCATACGCCTTGGCGAGCGGGAACTGGATGCCCTGGTTCTGCCCGATCGGCCGGCCGAACACTTCTCTGTCCCGCGCATAGTCTGTGGCTTTGCGCAGGAACCACTTGGCGTCGCCAATGCACTCCGCTGCGATCAGCAGGCGCTCGGCGTTCATGCCGTCGAGGATGTAGCGGAAGCCGCGCCCTTCCTCGCCCACCAGGTTCTCTGCCGGAACGATCAGATTGTCGAAGAACACCTCGGTGGAGGTGTGGTTCATCATGGTGCGGATCGGCCGGATGGTCAGGCCCTTCCCCAGGCTGGCCCGCATATCGACGAGCAGCGTGGACAGCCCTTCCGTGCGCTTCTTCGTTTGCTCGCGCGGCGTGGTGCGAGCCAGCAACAGCATCAGGTCGGAGTGCTCCGCGCGGCTGGTCCACACCTTCTGGCCGTTGACGACGTAGTGGTCGCCCTCGCGCCGGGCGAACGTGCGCAGGGACGTCGTGTCGGTGCCACTGCTCGGCTCGGTGACGCCGAACGCCTGCAGGCGTAGTTCGCCGGTGGCGATCCTGGGCAGGTATTGCTGCTTCTGCGCGGTCGAACCGTGCCGCAGGATGGTGCCCATGATGTACATCTGCGCGTGGCAGGCGGCGCCGTTGCAGCCCTCGGCCTGCACCGTCTCCAGGATCGCCGCGGCGGCGGACAGGGTGAGGCCGGCGCCGCCATAATCCTCGGGGATCAGCACGGCGAGGTAGCCGGCCTCGGTCAGCGCGCGCACGAACCCGGTGGGATAGTCCCGCTGCCGGTCCAGCTTGCGCCAGTACTCGCCGGGGAATCGGGCGCAGAGTTTCGCGACCTCCTGGCGGATTTCGGCGTGCGGGTCGGCGGGCAGGGGATGGTCCATGCGGGGTCTCCGTAGGCCGGTGCCGGAGGCTTAGGCGGCGCCTCGGGACGGCGCAATCCGGCCGCGGCCCGGCGCCGGGCGCCAGGAGCTCGCGAAAGAGCACCGCGGCGACCGCGCAGCCGGGCCGGGCCAACTCCTCTCATCGGCCGCCCCGGCGCCGCGTGACGGTGCCCGTCCGGGCGGCGTCCGGGCCTGCGCCGCGCCGAAACGGCATTCGACCGGCGCCAGCCGGCGGTCGCGAAGCTAATGCGCCTCGAACGGCCGGCCGTTATAGTTGCCGCTGGGTAACGGGTTGCTCGGGCGCGGCGCGGCGGCGAGCCCGGCGGTCCCGCCCGGCTGCTGCGACGCCCACGCTTGCAGCGACTTGAAGACGAACACCATGTCATAGTCGAACGCTACCGTGTGGGCGTCGGCCGGCTGGGTACCCGGCCGGCTCTGGAACCAGTGCATCCATTGCGCGGTGCCGTCGGAACCCGAAGAGCCGGGCGGCCACATCGGCATGTAGTCGGAGTTGACAAACCCGCCGCAGGAAATCGTAAAGTGACCCGCGGGATTTGTCGGTGTCATCTGGGTTGTGGAAGACGGCAGCAGAAACGATTTCATCGGCCACTCAGCCACGCTGTGGCAGCTCATGCAGGACGAAGACGGCAGGTTGGGTGCCACCGTCGGGACCGCGGCATCGATCACCGAGTCATTGACCGCGCCGTCGTTTGGTCCTGAGAGCCGGCCGCCCCAGCCCAGCGTCATCGTGGCATAGTGCGGCGCATTCGGATTGATCCAGTTCTGCGTCAGGGGCGGTGGCGGCGACTTCGAACTGTCGGCGTCCGGATCGTTGCCCCACATCGCGCCCAGCGGCACCATCTTGTCCCAGAAATCCTTGCCTGGCGCATCCTTGTCGTACACCAGCGTCGCGAACACCCAGCCGGTCTGCGGCGCCGACCGGGTGTCCTTGACGATGATGTCGAACTGGAAGAACGAGGTTGGATCAAGTTGCGGCGGCGCCGACTGCCCACGCCCGAGTGTGGCATTGGTGGAGATGTACAGCGGCCATTGCAGCGCATCCTGCATCACCGGCCAGACATCGGCATTGGCGGTGGTGAAGGCTGCCTTGACGGCAATGCCGCCGTCGGCGAATTGCGGTGCTCCGGCCTTGATGTTCGGCATGGTCGCGGTGCGGCCCCAAACCTTGTAGAGCGCATTCGCCGCCCGCCCGTCGTAGAATGTCAGCACATAGGTGGTGAACGGCTTGGTCAGCCCCGATCCCTGGAACAGGTCGGGCGCGAAATTGCTGCTGCCGACATACATCCCATGCGTCGCCTCGCGCAGATAGCCGGTCCAGGGTTCATTGTACCAGTGCAGTCTCGCCGGATTCCATTTCGGTGAATCGGTCAGCATCAGGCGCATGTCGGCCCCGACATACCGCTTCAGCGCAGCGACATAGGCCGCGGCGTTCGCCACGGTGATCGGCCCGTCGCCGATCGCCTTGCGCCAGGGCCAATCGGCCGGAGCCGCCGGGAGGGTTGCCGGATAGGCGTGGCTGAGCGTGAACAGCGGTCCCTTGTAGTTGGGCGGGAGCAGCCCGTTACTGTTCGCGAACGGTGTCGGTGCCGGTGCGGCCGCGCCGCTCTCGGTCACGAACGAGGTCCGGGTCTCGGCATGAGCCGAAAGCGCCGCGCCCAAAACCAGCACCGCGGTTCCCACGATCGCTCGATACGTCATTCCGCTTCATCTCCCCAGCTACTGTCGTTGCTTGCTCTGTCCACTCGAGTCCGCGGGTCGCACACCGACCCTGGGTTTGGAACTAACAGCCGCGTCTGCTTCCCCCCCTTGCACCATATTCGGAGCCGATACGGCGACAATGCCGATCGCAGGTTAGTTTGGACCGGTGCGGATCGTTGTGGTCATCAGAATATCGTTAAATAACCGTCAGGAATGCCGCCGCCCGGCCTGCCGGGACAAGCCGGGCCATGACGATGGGGCGGTCGGGTGTCATCGTCGGTTAGCCGGTTGGTTTGACGTGGCGGGGTTCACCCTGTCCGCGGGTGGCGGATGAGGGCGCCGTGGCGACCCGACCACCCTCACTCTCGACGTTTCGCGTCTCGACCTCCCGCGCGCGGCGGGACAGGTTTTCACACGTCCAGCTCTTCCACCGTCTTCGCCCGCTCCTGGATGAATGCGTAGCGCAGCTCCGGCCGGCGGCCCATCAGGCTTTCGACCAGCTCGTTGGTCTGCGCCCGCTCCTCCGGCCGCGCCACCACCTTCAGCAGCGTGCGCTTCGCCGGATCCATCGTGGTCTCGCGCAATTGCGACGGGGGCATCTCGCCCAGGCCCTTGAAGCGGCTCACCTCCACCTTGGCCCCGGCCTTGAATTCCGCCCGAGTCTTATGCTCGCGGTCGGCGTCGTCCATCGCATAGACCGACTTCGCCCCCTGGGTCAGCCGGTACAGCGGCGGCTGCGCCAGGTAGATGTGCCCGTGCCGCACCAGCTCCGGCAGTTCGCGGTAGAAGAAGGTCATCAGCAGCGACGCGATATGCGCGCCGTCCACGTCGGCGTCGGTCATGATGATCACCCGGCCGTAGCGCAGCCTGGCGCGGTCGAAGCGGTCGCCGACGCCGCAGCCCAGCGCCTCGATCAGGTCCTTCAGCTCCTGGTTCTGCCGCAGTTTCTCCACCGATGCGCTGGCCACGTTCAGGATCTTGCCTCGCAGCGGCAAGATCGCCTGAGTTTCGCGGTTGCGCGCCTGCTTGGCGGAGCCGCCGGCGCTGTCGCCCTCCACCAGGAATATCTCCGTCTCGGCGGAGTTCTCCCGCGTGCAGTCGGTCAGCTTGCCGGGCAGCCGCAGGCGGCGGGTGGGCGATTTGCGCGCGGTGTCCTTGCTTTCCTTGCGGCGCAGGCGTTCTTCCGCCCGCTCGATGACGAAGGCGAGCAAGTTGTCGGCCGAACTGGGGTCGCCGGCCAGGTAATGGTCGAAGCGGTCGCGCAGCGCGGTCTCCACCAGCCGCGTTGCCTCGGGGCTGGTCAGTTTCTCCTTCGTTTGCCCCTGGAACTGCGGGTCGCGCAGGAAGACCGACAGCTTGGCGGCCATCGGAGTCAACAGGTCCTCGGCGGTGACCTGGGCGGCGCGGCGGTTGCCTCGGTGCTCGCCCCAGGCGCGCAGGCCCTTCAGCAGGGCCGCGCGCAGGCCGGTTTCGTGGGTGCCGCCCAGCGGCGTGGGAACGGTGTTGCAGTAAGCGTGCAGGAACCCGTCGTCCCCATCCAGCCAGGCCGCGGCCCACTCCACCCGCCCGGTGGATTCTCCGTCCGGCGTGGTGGGCAGGTCGGCCTCGCCCGCCCAGGGGAGCGGCAGGACGCGCGTCGCCGCGCCGATATCCGCCTCCAGGCTGTCGCGCAGGCCGCCGGGGAAGTGCAGCACCGCCTCGGCCGGGGTGTCGTCCTTGGCGCCCTTCAGCAGGGTGGGGTCGCACACCCAGCGGATTTCCACGCCGCGGAACAGGTAGGCCTTGGAGCGGCACAGCCGGTAAAGGCGCGTGGGGGAAAACTGCGCGGCGCCGAAGATCGTGGTGTCCGGCTTGAAGCGGATCGTGGTGCCGCGGCGGTTGTGCACCGGCCCGGCGTTGAGCAATTTGGAGGTCGGCTTGCCGCTTGCGTAGCTCTGCTTCCACAGCACGCGGTCGCGCGCCACTTCCACCTGCATCGCTTCGGACAGCGCGTTAACCACCGACGCGCCCACCCCGTGCAGCCCGCCCGAAGTCTGATACGCCTTGCCGCCGAATTTCCCCCCGGAATGCAGCGTGGTCATAATCACTTCGAGCGCGCTGAGCTGCTTGAACTTTGGGTGCGGATCGACCGGAATGCCGCGGCCATTGTCGCGCACCGTCAGCCAGTTGCCCGGCTCCAGCGCCACGTCGATGAAGCTGGCGTGGCCGGCCACCGCTTCGTCCATGGCATTGTCCAGTGTCTCGGCCGCCAGATGGTGCAACGCGGTCTCGTCGGTGCCGCCAACATACATGCCGGGGCGGCGGCGGACCGGCTCCAGCCCCTCCAGGACCTCGATGTCCTTGGCAGAGTAGTCCGAGGCGGGCGGCGCGGTGGCCTTGCCGCGCTTGCCTGGTCCTCCGGCGCCGAACAGGTCGTTCATGCTGTGTTCCAATCTGTCCGCCGCACCCTAGCCGGGGGAGCCGAGTCAGGGCAACCAGGACGGCGGTTCGACAGGGCAGCGGTTGCCGCCGACCCGCCCTGAATGAAACTGCCCAACTCGCAGGAGGCAACTTGCAGGAAGCAGGAGGGTCCCCCTCCCCTTTCGGGAGGGGGTTGGGGGGAGGGGGTCGGCCGGAGGCTCGCACCGACCATCCTCTCCCGCCAACCCCCTCCCTCAACGGAACGGAGAATTTGTTTCTGGCCGGGCAGCACCCGAACACCGCCCGGAAACCGGCAAAGCTGGTCTATCCGCCGGACTGGCGCCAAGCCAGTCTGATCGGCGCCGCGCGGTAGGAAGCCAATCCCCGGCCGGGCGGCGGCGTCCCGCCGCCCGGCATCAGGCGTGGGAGGAATCGCACGCCCGCGCTGCGCCGCGGCGGCGGGGGAAACAGGCCCGGGTTGAGCATCACCCCCCAGGTCTGCGCCACCGCGACTCGCGGCGCGGCCTCGGCCATCGCCTGGGCTTCCGGCCAGGCGGCCATGACTTTCTGCTGATAGGCCGCCCCCAGTTCCGGCGTGGCCGAGTGATACATCGCCGCCGCCTTCGGCCATGCTCCCGTCTGCCCATGCAGTTCCACCAGGAACCGCGCCGCGTAGTCGGCGTTGGCCATGGGGTCGAACGCCTGTTCCAGGCTGTTGAAGGCGTCCGGGTGGTGCAGCAGGTTGACCTGCATGCAGCCCACGTCGATCGACCGCACGCCGCGCGCCTGAAACGCGCGCACCGCGGCGATCGCCTGGGCCTTGCTGTCGTAGAACGCGCCCTGGCCCTCGGCGTCCACCGTCCAGGGCCAGGGATGCAGCGCGCCGCTGACCGGATCGCGCCGCCCGCTTTCCACCTGCCCGATGGCCGCCATCAACCCGGCGGGCACGGCATGCGCCCGCCCTGCCGTCTCGATTGCCGCCTGGCAAAGCAGCCCGGGCTGGCCGGCGGGTAATGCGATCGGGTCAGCGAAGGCTCGTTGGGCAGCCAGGCAGACCAGCAGGGCAACGACGATCCGGCACATGCCGGCAACCTAGGCGGGAAGGATGAACATATCCTTTCCGGTCGGCTGGACCCCGCCGGCGCCGGCATCCATCTGCAATGCTGCATTGCAAAAAATCGCTTGCAGACGAATGACCGACCGACTACCTTGTGCGTCGCAGCAATGCGGCCCCTGGCCGCGCTGTCTGCTTTCTTGGACGTTTCCTCCCTAAACTTGGCGGCCCCACAAGGGCCGCCATTTTTTTTGGCCGCCGGCACCGCCCGAGCCGCGCCTGGATCAGCCGGGAAGAACGCCGGCGGCGGTTCGCGCGATCGCCTCGATCACCGCCGTGATGTCCTGCTGCACCGCTGCGAAGCGCGGCAGCCGCTCGATCCGCGCCTCGTTCATGTACAGCTCCCGCGCGATCTCGATCTGCACCACGTGAACTTGCTCGCGCGGGCGTCCGTAGTGCCGGGTGATGTAACCGCCGGCATAAGGGTCGTTGCGTCGCACCACGTAGCCGAGGTCGGTCAGCGTCTGCTCGATGAACCGCGTCACTTCCGGGTTGCAGGCGGTGCCGTGCGCGTCGCCCAGCACGAAATCGGTTTTCGACCCCACCCGGCCGACGCCGTGCGACGGCATGGAATGGCAGTCCACCAGCAGGCAGGCGCCGAACATCGCGCGCGTGCCGGCGATCAGCGCCTCCAGCATTTCGTGGAACGGCTGCCAGAACAGCCGCACCCGGCGCTCGGCCTCGGCGAAGGGCAGCTTGCCGCGATAGATCGTTTCGCCCGACGCGACGATGCGGGCGATCGTCCCCAGGCCGGCGCCAACCCGCGCGCTGGTGGTGTTGACCCAGGGCGGAAGCTGGTCGGCGAACATCGCCGGGTCGAGTTCCCAGGGCTCGCGGTTGGCGTCGCAGAAGGCGCGCGGGAAGGTGGCGCACAGCAGCGGCGCGCCGTGTTCCGGGGCGGCGCCGAACAACTCGTCAACGAAGCTGTCCTCGCTGCGCCGCAGGTTCAGCGGATCGAGCCGCGCGGCAGCCACGAAATCCGCGGGGTAGGCGCGGCCGGAATGCGGCGAGGCGAAGATCACCGGGACCAACTGGTGCACCGGACGCGAGACCAGGACCGGGGCGGTCTCAGGGGCCAGGGTGGGGGCGACGGGCAGGTCCATTCCCCTATTCAAGCGGCGCGGCGCGGCTGTGTCACGCGGCAAGCTTGCGGAGGCGCGGAACGGCGCGTTAGAAACCGCTTCGCCACGGCGGATGGGCGCGTAGCTCAGCGGTAGAGCACTGCCTCGACACGGCAGGGGCCACAGGTTCAATCCCTGTCGCGCCCACCATTCGCCGCCGATGTCATCGCCTGTCGATTGACCTTCCGGCGTTCACCGGCGCAGTGAGGGATGGCCATGACCTGGACATTGCTCGACCTGGCCGGCTCCGTCGCGCTGCTGCTGTGGGGTGTGCACATGGTGCAGACCGGGATCCAGCGCGCGTTCGGGCCGGAGCTGCGCCGCGGGCTGGGCCGTGCGCTGCACAACCGCCTGGCTGCCTTCGCCGCCGGACTGGGCGTCACCGCGATCCTGCAAAGCAGCACCGCCACCGGGCTGATGGTCGCCGGGTTTGCCGCGGGCGGCGCGGTGGCGCTGCAACCGGCGCTGGCGGTGATGCTCGGAGCCAATGTCGGCACCACGCTGATCGTGCAGGCTTTCTCCTTCAACGTGGCCGGCGTGGCGCCGGCGCTGATCTTGCTCGGCGTGCTGCTATTCCGGCGCTCCGGTTCGACGCGCACGCGCGACCTGGGGCGGGTGGCGATCGGCCTCGGGCTGATGCTGATGGCGCTGGCCCGGCTGGTCACGCTGGTGACGCCCTATGAGGACGCGCCGAGCCTGCGGCTGGTGCTTGGCGCGGTGGCGACGCAACCGATGCTGGACGTGCTGCTGGCGGCGGGACTGACCTGGATGGCGCATTCCTCGGTGGCGGTGGTACTGCTGATCATGTCGTTCGCCGCCAGGGGCGCGGTGCCGCCGGAGGCCGCTTTCGCGCTGGTACTGGGCGCCAATCTCGGCACCGCGATCAATCCGGTGCTGGAGGGGGTGTCCGGCGACGATCCGGTGGCGCGGCGGCTGCCGATCGGGAACCTGCTGAACCGGTTGCTCGGGGTGGTCGTGGCGCTGGCGCTGCTGCCTCGGATGGCGCCGCTGTGGGTTGCCATCGACCCCGATCCGGTGCGCGAGGTGGCGGATTTCCACACCGCGTTCAACCTGTTGCTGGCGGTGGTTTTTCTTCCGTTGCTGGGGCCCTGGGCTTCGCTGTTGCGCCAAATGCTGCCGGCCAGGGTGGAGCCGGACGATCCGGGGCGGCCACGCTACCTGGAGCAGGCGGCGCTGGAGACCCCGCCGATCGCGCTGGCCGGGGCGGCGCGGGAGGCGCTGCGGATGGCCGACGCGCTGGAAATCATGCTGACCGGCGCGGCCGACGCGCTGACCGGAAGCAATCGCCAGCGCATCGCCGAGGTGCGCCGGCTGGACGACGTGCTGGACCGGCTGAACAACGCGATCCGCGCGTATCTGACGTCGCTCGATGCCGATGCATTGACGGAGGCGGACGATCGGCGGCTGTCCGAGGTGCTGGTGTTCGTTACCAACCTGGAAGCGGCGGGCGACGTGGTGGACCGCGCGGTCATGGGGTACGTCGCGCGACGCGTGAAGCGCGGCGTGCCGCTGCCGGTGGCCGAGCAAGCCGAGGCGAGCAAGGTGCTGCATCGCCTGGCGGGCACGGTCCGCGCCGCCGCCGCGGTGTTCATGACCGAGGACGCTCGGGCCGCGCGCCTGCTGGTCGCGGAGAAGGAGGCGTTCCGGGAGATCGAAAGCGCCGCCACCGCGGCGCATTTCGCCGGGCTGCGCGGGACGGCGGGGCCAGCGGAGGCCGGGGCGCTCAATCTGGACCTGCTCCGGGAACTGAAGCGGGTGAACAGCCATTTGGTGGCTGCGGCGGCCTATCCGGTGCTGGAAGGGCAGGGCGAACTACTGCCGAGCCGGTTGCGGGCCGAACCATAGGAAACGTCGCCGCGTCCCGCCGATCCACCGCAACTCCGGGCTCAAGGCCGAAATCGCCGCCGAGAAGCCCGGGCGCCGCCTGATCGATATCCCCGATCCAAGGGATCTGACCCACAGCGCGCGGATCACGCCCGAACCCGACAACGCTCGCATCAAGAATAAGCTCGCCGCCCGCCGCGCTCCGCGTCCGGGACCATCTCAAGGCGTTCTGACATCCGATGTTCGGGGGCCTTGCCCTCGCCGCGGACAGCATTCGCCGCTCGAATTGGGCCACCATCGGCGGTTCGCGGGGGGGACGGCAAGCGCGGTGTCCGAGACACGCAGCGGCCGGATGCAATCTCATGCCGGGTTCGGTCCCTGCTCCGCTGCAGCGCCGGGAAACTCTGCCGCACAGCGTCGGCGGATGATCCAGTTGTAGCCTGCACCAACAAAGATCACCACGGTGGTCGCCAGGAACACCGCGCGCATGCCGAGATGGCCGCCCACGAAGCCTCCCACCACCGGCCCGACAACCTGCCCGGTATATTGCGCCGACGTTCCGTATCCCAGGATGGTGCCCGCCGCGCCGTCGGGAACGCTGTGGCGGATCGTCGCGTTGATCGACGGTAGCAATCCCGCCAGCGACATGCCCATCAGGAAGCGCAACCCCACGAGCTGCCAGGCATTCGTCACGAAAGCCTGCGGGATCAGCAGCACGCCGGTGGCGACGAGACAGAGCACGATCACCTTCCACGCGCCCACCCGGTCGGCGAGACGGCCCAATCGCGGCGCCGCCAGGATGCTGCCCAGCGCCGACCCGGCCATCACCACGCCGGACATCAGAACGACGTTGCCGCCATGCATCAGCGTGGCGACATAGACCGTGATGATCGGCTCGATGGACATGTTGGCGAGCATCAGCAGCATCGCGGTGACCAGCATGGCGATGACCGGGCGGCGATCGGGAATCATCGACCACGCGCTGTGTCCGGCGGCGCGCCGATGGCCGGCCGCACGCGGATTTTCCTCCTGGATGAATGCGCAGGTGGCGAGGAACGCCAGGAATATGACGCCGCCGGCGAGGAAGAACGTGCCGCGCACGCCGATCAGCCCCGGCAGCACGCCGCCGATCAGCGGCCCAAGCAATGTGCCCGCCAGCACGCCGGTCGATAGCGTGCCGAGCGCCCAGCCCGAGTGGCTTCTGGGGGTCTGCGTGGCAACCAGCACCACCGCGCCCGACGCGTACCCGCCGAGCAATCCCGCCAGCAATCGCAACGCGACAAGCTGCCAGATGTTCTGCGCCGTGCCGATAAGCGACATGCACACCGCCATCGCCAGCGACGCGCGCATCAGGATCAGCTTGCGGCCATAAAGGTCGGCGAACCTGCCCCAAACCGGCGCGAGCACTCCGGCACCCAGGAAGCTGACGCCATAGGCGATGCCCGACCACTGCACCACGGCGGCTGGTGTCTTCACGCCCAGTTCCGCCACGTAGATCGGCAGGAACGGCAGCAGCAGCGTCATCGCCGTCACGTTGGTGAAGGAGCCGAACAGGCAGACGTAAAGGTTGCGGCGCCAATGCGGCGAGTCGGTGGACATCAACGGTAATCCGAATCGGTGCAGGCGCTGAGCAGCCTGTCATTGCGAGGAGCGAAGCGACGAAGCAATCTCCCGCCCGGAGACCTGCTGCTCATCAGGCGGGGGATTGCTTCGTGGCTTCGCGCCTCGCAATGACACAGCACCGCGCAAAGCGGAACCCTGGACCCGCAGCTTGCCGCCTGCGGCACCCTCACCCTACCCTTGGTCCGCGTCGCGGCCCAAGCCCGCGACGCGGGAGAGGAAAATGCGTACGGGTCCACGTGTCGCCTTGCTCGGCTTCTCGATCGAGTGCAACCGCTTCGCCCCGGTCGCCACCGAGGCCGACTTCGCCTCCCGCACCTTGCTTTCCGGCCAGGCGATGCTGGACGAGGCCCGTTCGCCCGCCCCGCGCATGCTGGGCGAGCTTCCCGGCTTCCTCGCCGCCATGAATGCCGCCGGCCCCTGGCAGCCGGTGCCCATCCTGCTCGCCGCAAGAACGCGCCGAACCGTCCCCATGGCGAGCTGATCGACCTCGGCCAGCAGCGCATGGGTGAACAACCGTACCTGGACCGCGTGCTGAACGTCTCGGTCATGGCTGGCTTCGCCTACGCCGACACGCCGTTCAACGGCCTCACCGTGGTGGTCACCGCCACCGACCAACAGGCGGCGAACGACCTCGCCCGTGAAATCGCCGAAGCCGGCTGGACGCGGCGCGAGCGCTTCCGCCCGGTTCTGACGTCGTTGGAAGAGGCAACCCGACTGGCCAAGGCAATCGGAGCCCACACAGATGTTCCGTGTCCGACGCCTCGATCCCCTGTCATTGCGAGCGAAGCGAAGCAATCTCCCGCGGACGATCGCAGCTCACTCGCGGGAGATTGTTTCGCTTCGCTCGCAATGACAGGGCACGATCCTGCGCTGACAGGGCACGATCCTGCGCCGACAGGGCATGATCCTGCGCTGACAGGGCATGACCACGCGCTCGCCTTCGCCGACGTGGCCGACAATCCCGGTGGCGGCGGTCGCGGTACCACGATGTGGCTCCTCGAAGCGTTCCACAATGCCGGCGTGCGCGACGCCCTCGCCGGTGTCATCCACGATCCCGCGCTGGCCGCCGAGGCGCACCGGCACGGCGAAGGCGCGCGGTTCACCGCACGCTTCAACCGCGACGGCGGCGACGAATTTTCCCACCCCTTCGCCGCATCCGCCAAAGTGCGCCGGCTGCGCTCCGGCACGGTCCGAGGCCGGCGCGGCTACTACGCCGACAACACGCTTGACCTCGGCCCATCCGCGGCGCTCGATCTCAACGGCGTCTCCGTCGTTGTGCTGTCCAATCGCTACCAGTGCGCGGACCCGATATTCTTCGAAGCCTTCGGCCTCGACATCGCCGCCGCGCGCGTCGTTGTGGTAACGTCGCGCGGCCATTTCCGTGGCGGCTTCGACGAGTACTTCCGGCACGAGGACATCATCGAGGTGGACGCGCCCGGCCTCACCAGCCCGATCCTGTCGCGCTTCGCCTGGCGCCACATGCCGCGCCCGGTGCTGCCGATCGACGGCCCCGCAACCTGGACGCTGCCCGCATGAACCTTGCCGATCTGCCAACGCCCTGCCTGGTGCTCGACCGCACCATCCTCCGGCGCAACATCAAGCGCATGGCGGATGCCGTGGGCCGCCACGCCGTGGCGCTACGGCCGCACATGAAGACCGCCAAGTCGATCGACGTGGCGCGTCTGGCGCTGCAAGGGCAGCCCGGCGGCATCACCGTCTCGACCCTGGCCGAGGCGGAATATTTCTCCGCGCACGGCATCGCCGACATCCTCTACGCGGTCGGCATCACGCCGCGGAAACTGGACCAGGTCGCCAAGCTGAACGCCGCCGGCGCGCACGTGACGGTGATCACCGACGATCCGGAGACGGCCGCCGCCATCGCCGCCCACCCGTTGCCGCCGCGCACGCTGATCGAGGTTGACACCGGCGAATCGCGCGGCGGCGTCACGCCCGAGGACGACGACCTGCTGGAGATCGCCGCAGTGCTCGGGCCGCGTCTCGCTGGGGTGATGACCCATGCCGGGCACGCCTATAGCGGTCGCTCCATCGGCGACATGGTCCGCATCGCCGAGGCCGAGCGTGCCGGCGTGGTGCGGGCGGCGGAGCGCCTGCGCAGTGCGGGGCACGCGGCGCCGATCGTTTCGATGGGCAGCTCGCCCACCGCGCTGCACGCCGAGAGCCTGGCCGGCATCACCGAAGTGCGCGCCGGCGTCTATATGTTCGGCGACCTGTTCCAGGCGGAGATCGGCACCAATGGGCTGGACGACATCGCGGTCACCGTGCTGACCAGCATCATCGGCCGCCGCCCCGGCCGACTGCTGGTCGATGCCGGCGGCCTGGCGCTGTCGAAGGACCACAGCACCGAGGCAGCCCAGCGCGACTACGGCTACGGCCTGGTGCTGGACCTGGCGGGACAGCCCCTCGGCGATGCCATCGTGCGGCGCGCCTACCAGGAACATGGCGTCATCGAACGCGATGCCGGCGAACCGATCGAACTGCGCATCGGCGACAAGCTGCGCATCGCGCCCAATCACAGTTGCATGACCGCGGCGGCGCACGACCGCTACCACGTCATCGACGGCGGCGACACCGTGGTTGCCGTGTGGCCGCGGGTCAACGGCTGGTAACCGGCACGGCTGGCAACCGGCCCTTTCGAGTCGCGGCCAGCCGGCCTACATTCGTTCGGTGCGTTCACGCTCGCGGAAGGATGCGTGTCTTCCAGCAGACCGGTCCCGAAGAGTGGGGGTCCTATCCGGGATCGTCCACGCCGGTTTCCCCGATCCTGGCGCTGGTCGGTTTCGTGGGCCTGTGCCTGCTCGTCGGCGGCGCGGATGCCGCGCTCGTCACGCGCGCGGTTCACACTTGGTACCCGTCGCTGACCGCGCCGCCCGCCACGCCGCCCAACTGGGTGTTTCCTCCCGTCTGGACCGCGCTCTACGTGATGATCGGCGTCGCCGGTTGGCTGGTCTGGCGCCGCTCCGGCGCGGCGCGGCCGTTGCGGCTCTGGGGATGGCAACTCGCGGCGAACGCGTTGTGGTCGCCGGCGTTTTTCGGCCTGCACAATCCGCCGCTGGCGCTCGCCGTCATGCTGGTGTTGCTCGCACTGATCGGCCTCACGATGCGGAGCTTTGTCCGGTTCAGCCGGACCGCCGTCTGGCTGATGCTGCCCTATCTCGCCTGGACGATGTTTGCCGCCTATCTCAACGGCGGCTTCTGGTGGTTGAATCCGGCTTGAGGTATAGTGCCGCCATGCCAAACCGAATCTTGCGCAGTGCCGCGCTGCTGTCCGTCCTGGTCGCTTCGGTCGCGGGATTCTCGCGGGTCGCCAGGGCGCAGGTCGGTCCGATGGATCCGGATCAGATGCTGCAACAGGGGGCGGCGCAGGCCCCGAACATGAGCAAGCCGGAGGCGACGCCGCCACCTGCCGTGCCCGGCGCCGCCTCGCACGCCGACTCCGTCGCGCCCGCAACCCAGATCCCGACGGACATGTCGCCGAACGCCGCACTGTTCGATGCGATCAACCGCGGCGACATTGCCGCCGCACGCGACGCTCTCAGCCGCGGCGCCGAACTGGAGGCCCGCAACGTGCTGGGTCTGACGCCGATGGAACTGTCGGTCGATCTCGGCCGCAACGACATCTCCTTCCTGCTGCTGTCCTACCGCGGCTCGGACAGCGGGCCCGGCGCCCCCACCCGGGCCAACGCGGCGCCGCTGGCCTCGCCGCCGGAAACGACGGCGAAATCCGTCCGCCGCCGCCCGGTGATCCAGGCAAAGGCGGTTGTGCCGGCCGCCCCGCGGACGCCGCGCCTGTTCGCCAATGATGGCGGCACGCCGGTGGTGGGCGCCGGGTTTCTGGGCTTCGGTGCGGGAGCGTCGGCGCGGTAGCGCGATGCCCGGAAACAGGCGAATCACGTGAAGCGAGTCACGGTTCCGCGTCACCCCGCGAAAGCAAGGAACCATGCCGCGTGGGTCTTCGCTTTCGTGGGAATGACGCGAGTCGTGCCCCTCCCATGACAACCGGCCACCTATTTCTGGACGTTTCCTGACACGGCACTTCTCCCGTGAAGCAGGAGAAGCCGGCCTGCGTCAGCACCGAAGCTGAGGGTGATCGGGGCGGTACGCCGCACCCTCGGGGCTGACGCTCCCCGACCTTTCCCATCGCATAGTTGCTGACATGACCAGGAATTCATCCGCGTCACACGGGTGCGATTGGCGCGGTCCCGTCCACCTGCGCATATCCCCTCCACAGAGGCGATTTGCCGTGAAAGGGAACCTTCATGCGACACCAGGATGCAAAAGAAACCGCCCAGATGATGATCCGCCTGCACGGATTGCGGGCCCAGGCGATTGCCCAGGAGCGTGCCGCCGAGATGCGTCAACAGGGCGACACCGCCGGTCTGGACCATTGGCAGCAGATCCACACGGCGATTTGCGACATGCGCCGGGCGACGCGCCACGTGAACTACGGCGAGAGCCACGCCGATCTGCGATCGTAGGAATGACCGCTCGGCATCGTCGCGCGTCTCCCCCTGGGCAGGGCAGCGAAACCCCAGGCACGCCGCCCACGCGCATCGGCTGGCTGGGGCGGGAGGATTCGAACCTCCGGATGGCGGAATCAAAATCCGCTGCCTTACCACTTGGCGACGCCCCACCGGCCCAAGGTGCCGACAGTCCGGGCGGTGAATAGGCCCGGCCGCCCCGGCGCGTAAAGCACCATGGCGGCGGCGCGATCAATTCCGCCGCAGCGCGCCGGCCCGCACCCACCATCCCGCGTGCGCCACCGCGCCAGCCGCATGCTCGGCCGCCACCGGATCGGCGAACAGGCCGAAACAGGTGGCGCCGGAACCGCTCATGCGTGCCAGCAGGCAGCCGGGTTGCGCCGCGATCGCCGCCAGGACGTCGCCGATCGGCGGACACAGGCCGCGTGCCGGCGCTTCCAGGTCGTTGGCCAGCCCCGCGAGGTCAGCCGCCATGGCCGCCGCGTCCGGCCAGCCTGCCGGCAGGCTGGCCGGTGCCGAGAACGGGCCAGAGCGCGCCCGGAACACCGCCGCGGTCGCCACCGCGACCCCCGGATTGACCAGCAGCGCGTAGCAGGGCGGCAGCGCCGGGGCGGGTTCCAGTCGCTCCCCAACCCCGCCCATGCGGGCCGCTTCGCCACCCAGGCAAACCGGAACGTCGGCGCCGAGCCGCAGCGCGATCCGCTCCAACGCCGCGGGATCGGGTGCGACGCCCCACAGATTGCTCAGCAACCGCAGAGTCGCCGCCGCGTCGGCCGAACCGCCGCCTATCCCGGAGGCCACCGGCAGATGTTTTTCCAGCACCAGCTCGGCGCGTGCTGGCACGCCGGCCTCCGCAGCCAGAGCCCGCGCGGCGCGCAGCACGAGGTTGTCGGCTTCTCCGGCCAACCCGGCGGCGAATGGGCCGGTGACGGTCAGCGAAAGCTCCTCCGCATCTTGCGCGCACAGTACGTCGCCGCAACCGGCGAACACCGCAAGGCTGTCGAGCAGGTGGTAGCCGTCCGGAGCTCGGCCGACGACGTGCAGGAAAAGGTTGAGCTTGGCCGGGGCGAACATGCGCGCGATCACGTCGCCCGGACGCCCCCCACTGTTCGGAAACCGGGGGCCGTTCGGAAACCGGGAATCGCTCAGGGCGCCGCCTCGTCCGCCGCTACTGGCGACCGCTGGCGACGGAAGCGGCCGGTGGGGTCCGCAGCTTGGCCTCCAGCGTCGCCGTGTCCGCCGGCCCGGGGTTCAGCGTCAGCGCGCGCTGCCACTGATACTTCGCCTCCAGCGCGCGGCCGGCGGCGGCGTAGGCATCGCCGAGATGGCCGTTGATCGTCGGATCCTCGGGCTCCAACTCGACCGCGCGTTCCAGCAGTTGCACCGCTTCTCCGACGTGGCCCTCGCGCAGCATCACCCAGCCCAGGCTGTCGGTGATCGCTCCATCGTCCGGCTCGCGTTCGGCCGCCGTCTGGATCATCCGCTGCGCCTCGGCGAGCCGCTCATCCTTGTTCGCCCAGAAATAGCCCAGGTAATTCAGCACATAGGGCTGATCCGGTGACAATTGCAGCGCCTGTCGGAAATCGGCCTCCGCCTTTCGCTGCTCGTGCATTGCCTCATAGGCGATGCCGCGATCGTAGAATGCCGGCCAGTCCTCCGGCCCCGGCTGCCCGAGCCTGGCGATTCCATCGGTATAGGCGGCGATCGCCTCGTTGTAGCGCTGCTTCGACCGCAGGATGTCGCCGCGCTGGATCGGCGGCAGCGGACTGTCGGGATAGGCCGCGGCGATTCGATCCAGCTCCCGCAACGCTTCGTCCGTTCGGCCGGCCTGCACCGCGATGCCGACACGGCGCATCCGGATCACCGCGTTGAGCGGATCGTTGGCCGGCACTGACGCCAGCATCCGCAACGCCGCATTCTCGTGCCCGTCATTGCTCAGCAGGTCGGCGGCCAGCAGCCGCGCCGCCGTCAGCCCCGGCCGCAGGTCGAGCGCCAGCCGCAGCATCACCATGGCGTAATCGCGCGAATCCTGGCTGCGCAACGCGCCGCCGAGCGCGAGGTAGGCCTCGGCGATCCCGTCCGTCGCCCGCGCGACGGGGCGCGTGGCGCTGTTGGCTTCCAGCGCCGGCACGGCGATCGTCATGTCGGGCGAGCCGTCGGCCAGGGCGGCCAGCGTCCGCTGCGCCGCTGCCGGTTGACCGGAGCGCGCCTGCCAGCTTGCCAGGATCTGTGCCAGCCGCAGGTTCATTTGCGGCATTTCGCTCTGGGCAGAGGCATAGAACCGCGCCGCGTCCTCCCGGTCGCCGCCGAGATCGGCGATCATCCCGGCGTGCAGGGCGAATATGCCGCGGAACCGCTGGCCCGCGACGAACGGGCGCAAGGTGGCCAGGGCGGCGTCCGTCTGGCCGGCGCCGGCCTGCGACCAGGCCACCAGAAGCGGCCGCAGGAGCTGCGTCAGTCCCTGCCGCGGCAGCGCGCGGAAGCGTCGCTCGGCCGACGCCCAGTCGCCCGACCGCGCGTCCGCGTCCCCCAGCAGAAGCTGTGCCACCGGGTTGTCCGGCAGTTGGCGGGCGAGCGACAACGCTTCCGGCCGCCCGCTCATGACCGACGCGACGAATGCCTGTCGCAGCAACTCGGGATCCGCGGGACTGGCGGCAAGCGCCTTCAGGAAGGCCGTGGCCGCGGCATTCGGGTCCGACTGCGACAACGCGAAGCGGCCGGCGAGGAAGTCGCCGAACACTCCGGTCGAGACCGGGCGCCCCGGCTGCGCGGTCGCGGACGAACTGGCCAGCGGGTCCGCCGCGGCACAGGCGGAGAGTAGCGACAGTGCCAGGACCGAGCCGAGCCCGACGGTGCGGAGATGCTGCATGTGCGCAGTGTAGGTCACACCTTCGCGATCTGTCATGCGGATTTGATCGGCAGAGAAAAAAGTGAGCATGCAGGCGGATCGTTGACCTCTCCCGCGCCACGGGAGAGGCCGCCGCGCCCGCCACGCCCAGGTCCGGCGCGCTGACGATTTTCGCCGCCAGCCGGGGCCGGACCCCGGCAAGGCGGCAAAGCGCCGTTCGAGCGGGTCACCAGCGAGCCGGGTGGCACAACGACGGTGATGTGCGTCGGCGATGAGCTTGCGTCGTAGCCGAAGCCAACGCCCGGCCCAAGCGGCGCAAGCCGGATGCGGCGCATGATACGGCCCCGTTCGTGCCAAAGCGGCAAACCAGCGGAAACCTTGCGCGCTTCCGGAACGTCCTGCCCACCCGGCGCCGCGTGCACCACGCTGCCGTTACCTCGCCGTTCGCGCCGGCGTGCCGCGCAGCAGATCGCCCGGCTCGCCACCCAGCACGTCGGACGGCGCCCGCTGCTCGCCGCATCCGGTCTGCGGCGCCTGCATCGGTACCGCAATGAAAGCCTGGCCGGTCACCCCGCTCGGCACACCCGGCCGTCCCGCCAGGTCGATCGCCAGCGGCAGCGAAGGTCCCGGCGCCGGCCGCGCCGGACAATCCGCCGGCTGCGCCATCGCGCCCGAAGCCGCCACGCCCAGCGTCACGAACACCAGCAAGCCCCACATGCGCCGCATCCTGCCGGATGATGGTTAACGCCCGGTGTGCGGCGGCGTCAGGCTCGCCAGCAGCGCCGGAATGAACACCAGGCTCGCCACCAGCGTGCAGGCCAGGCTGATCAGCAGCAACTCGCCCATGCTCGCCGTGCCCGGATGCGCCGACAACGCCAGCGAGCCGAACGCCGTGCCCGTGGTGAGCGCCGAGAACACGATCGCCCGCGCCGTCGCCGAGCCCAGCAGCGTGCGGCGTCCGTCGCGCCAGTTCATCACGAAATAGATGTTGAACGACACGCCGACGCCCAACAGCAGCGGCAGGGCGATGATGTTGGCGAAATTGAGCGGCAGCGACAGCAGCACGGCCACCAGCAGGGTCAGCAGCGCCGACAGGATCAGCGGCGCCAGCACCAGCGCCACGTCGCGCGGCCGCCGCAGGGCGATGCCGAGGATCACCGTGATCGCCAGCACGGCGTAGATCGCGGCGTCGCGAAACGCGCCGACGATGGTGTCGCTGGTGGCCTCGATGGTCACCGCGGCGCCGCCGGCATTCGGGGCGATCCGCGTCACCTCCGCGACGAAGCGGCGCAATCCCTGGCTGCCCTTGCCCAGATCCTTCGGCAGCGCCTGTACGCGCGCCTGCCCGTCCGGCAGCAGCCAGTCGCGTGCCATGTCGGGCGGAATCGACGCCAGCGTCACCGGCGTGGCACTCAGCGCCGCGCGCAGGCGGTCGAGTTCGTCGGGCAGGAAGCGCGTCAATGCGGCGTCGGTCCCCATCGCCACCGCGTCGGATGCGGTCTGCAATTGCCGCAGGTCGTCGGCGATGGCCGCCAGCGGATGGCCCGGCGGCAGCTTCGCCAGGGCCGGATCGATCTGCGCCAGCGCCGCCTTCGCCGCGAGGCGGACCTGGTCCGGCGTGATCGGCGCCGCCGGCGTGACCGGCGGCGCCAGGGTCGCGGCCAGGATCGACTGCGCGTCGGCGATGATGGCGAGCTTCTTCTGCTGGTCGTCCGGCACGAAGCTGCCGATGTCGATCACCTGCGACACCGTGGGCAGGGTCTTCAGTTTCGCCGCCAGCGCCTGGGCCGCCGCCACGTTGGGCGTCAGCACGTCGATGCTGTACGGATTGGTCACCGGGTCGTTGAGCAGGTCGCGCAGCGTCTCCATTGCCTCCGTGTGCGGGTTCTGCGTGTCGAGCGGATCCGAATCGAATTGCAGGTGCGGCGAGACCGCGGCGGCCAGCACCGCCAGCGCGGCGGCAACCGCCAGGACCGGCCCGCGCCGGCGCGTCACCAGCGGATCGAGCGGCGCGGCCCAGGCAAATCCCACCAGCCGTTGCTCACCGGGCGGACGGCACAGGGTGATCGCCGCCGGCAGGAAGGTCATGGTGCAGGCGAACGCAATCAGCATGCCGACGCCGGCGATCAGCCCGAGCTCCGCCACGCCCATGAAATTGGTCGGCACGAAAGCCAGGAAGCCGGACGCGGTCGCCGCCGCCGCCACCAGGATCTGTCCGCCGACGCGGCGCGCGTTCTGCCGCATGGCCTCGGCCGGATCATCGGGGAACTCGAAGCGGCGCTCGCGGTAGCGGACCGAGAATTGAATGGCGAAATCGACCGCGATGCCGACGAACAGCACGCCGAAGGCGACCGAGACCAGGTTCAGCGTGCCCACGGCCAGCGTGGCGAACAGCATGGTCAGCGACAGTCCGAGCACCAGCGTGCCCAGGATCGGCACGATCAGCCGCCAGGTGCGCGCGGCGAGGAACAGCCATACCGTGATCAGCACCACGCTGCCGGCCAGCCCCACCGCGGCGCCCTGGGCGACCGAGGCGAACTGGTCGTCCGCCAGCGCGATCTGCCCCGTGATCCGCACCCGGGCGGTGCCCGCCTTGACGAACCCAAGCTGGGCGATGTCGGCGCGCATCGCCTTGGTGGCTTCGCCGCCAGGTTCCAGCGCGCCGTAATTCTGGCGGGGTTGCGCCAGGACGAAGCGGTATCGGCCAGCGAGGTCGGACAGGTCGCCGCCCAGCAGGTTCTGCCAGGACAGCGGTTGCGGATGACCGGCGAGGGCGTTCGCCAGCGCCTGGTGGAAGGCGCGGATCGGACCCAGGTACGGGGTGAGGTCCACGTCGCCGTGCGTCACGCCCATGCCGAGCAACGACAGGGCGGAGAACAAGCCGCGCGCAGTCGGATCGACCACGAGCTGGCCCAGAAATGGCTGCGCGTCGATGGTGCGGTCCATCAGGTCGGTTAATTGTTTGGGATCGAGAAACAGCAGGCCCTCCTTCTCCAGGTAGGGCGATGTGTCGGGGCGGCGGACCGAGATGAAATGCGTGTGATCGGCCGAGAGCCTGGCCGCCAGCGCGGCGGCGGTGGCGTCCGCCTCCTCGGGAATCCTGGCGTCGATCACCGCCACCAGCAGGTCGCGGAATTGCGGGAAATCGTGGTCGAACCGGATGGCCCGCTGCCGCCAGGGCAGGTTTTGCGAGAACATCAGGTCGGTGTCGGTGCTGATGCCCAGGCCGTGCAGCGCCATCCAGGCCGAGAACGCGGCCAGCAGGACGGACCCCAGGACAAATGCGAGGGCGTTGCGGCGGCTGAAGTCAGCCAGGCCGACGAGCAAGCGGGCTAGCATCGATCGCGGGATTCCGTTGGGAAGGGCGGCCTCTGATAGTCGCTTCACCGCTCCCGGTCCATGTCGGGCGGCTTTGACGGGCGGACCGGGCTGAGCGAACACTGCCGCGATCACCCAGGAGGTTCGTTCCATGTCCAGCTCCGCCACGCAAACCGCCGCCAAGGCCGGACCGCGCAGCCGCCCTCCGTTCCGCGCCGACCACGTCGGCAGCCTGCTGCGCCCGCCTGAGCTGGCCGAGGCCCGCGCGGCGCACAAGGCAGGCACGCTCGCCGCAGAGGCGTTGCGGACCGTGGAGGACCGCTGCATCGAAGCGGCGATCCGCAAGCAGGAGGCGATCGGCCTGCGCGCCGCGACCGATGGCGAGTATCGCCGCGCCTACTGGCACTACGATTTCGTCGCCGGGCTGGACGGGGTGGAGATCTACGAGCCGGAACAGAAGATCCAGTTCAAGGGCGCCATTCTGCCGCACGCACTGCGCGTGAACAGCCGGATCGGCTGGTCGAAGCCGGCGATGGTCGATCACTACCGGTTCGTCGCGGACCATGTGCGCTCCGCGGTGCCGAAGATGACCATTCCGTCGCCCAGCGTGGTGCATTTCCGCGGCGGACGGCGGGCAATCGATCCCAAAGTGTATCCGGACCTGGATGGGTTCTTCGCAGATCTCGGCGCGGCATACCGGAAGGCGGTGGCGGCGTTTGGCGCCGCCGGCTGCCGCTATCTGCAGATCGACGAGGTGAACATCGCCTATCTGTGCGACCCGGAACAAATCGAAAGCCTGAAGGCCCGCGGCGAGCATGTGGAGAACCTGCTCGACATCTATGCGGACCTGCTGAACCAGGCGATCTCCGGCCGGCCGGAGGGCATGGTGATCAGCATGCATCTCTGCCGCGGCAATTTCCGCTCCACCTTCGTGGCGTCCGGCGGCTATGAGCCGGTGGCCGAGGCGTTGTTCAACCGGATCGACTCGGATGCGTATTTCATGGAATACGACAGCGACCGGGCCGGCGGGTTCGAGCCGCTGCGCTTCGTGCCGCGCGGCAACAAGGTGGTGGTGCTGGGGCTGGTCACCTCGAAGACCGGCGCGCTGGAAAGCAAGGACGAGTTGAAGCGCCGCATCGACGCCGCATCGAAATACCTGCCGCTGGAGCAACTGGCCCTGTCGCCGCAATGCGGATTCGCTTCGACGGAAGAAGGGAACCTGCTCACGCAGGAGCAGCAGTGGGCGAAGCTGCGGCTGTGCGTGGAAGTGGCGCAGGAGGTGTGGGGCGGGGTGTGAAGCCGGGCTTCGCCCATAGGAGTCGGGACACCGCGGTGCGCGGCGAAACAACTCCCCCGCCCCGTGCGCCCCCCAACATAGGGAGCGGGAGTACCGTTCTCTCGTGCCGCCTTATCCGGTTGCCATGATCCTGACGCCCATGGCCGAGGCGTGACGTTCCCCGGCCCGGATAACAACAATGCGGCCGGTACCGCGACGTTCGTCCAACGATGCCACGTGTGGCCAAGGTGTTCATATACTGCGGCCACGAAGGCGAGGCGCACCGCGATCGGGTGCGAGCTCTCGGGCGTCAGTTCAGGACGATCCCACGTACCGAGCAGCGGCCGAGGTGAGCAGGCGTTGCCTCGGCGCCGTCGCGCGCGCAGGACCACGTGGGGACGCGACGCTGGGTGCCGGTGCCCTTGTCCGCCCCCCCTGGGCGCCGCCACCTGCCGGAACATGACCGGAACATAGCCTGCCTCACGCACCGTCGCCTCTGCTCCGGCGCACCCGCCGGATGGCCACCGGCCAGTCGGCGCCGGGCGCACGGCGGCACCGGCCGGGCCACGCGGAGGCGCGGAACAATGCCGGCAGGACCCTGTGCACCGTGAGCCTGCGGTGCCCTCCGCCCGGCCGCCGCGGCGCACCCGGACCCCATGCACCTGAACAAGCTGCGCGCCGTCCTGCTACAGCACCAGCGGCAACCCCACATAATTCTCCGCCAGCGCCGTGGAGGCCGCCACCGACCCGAACAGGAACTCCAGTTCCGCCCGCTGCACCCGCTGCTCGAACGGCGTGTGGCTGGCGAAGCGGTGCAGCAGCGACGTCATCCACCAGGAGAAGCGCTGTGCCTTCCACACCCGGCGCAACGCCGTCTCGGAATACGCATTGAGGCCCATGGTCTCGCCGCGCCGCGCATAGGCCACCAGCGCCCGGGTCAGCACCGCGACGTCGGCGGCGGCCAGGTTCAGCCCCTTGGCGCCGGTCGGCGGCACGATGTGCGCCGCGTCGCCCAGCAGGAACAGCCGGCCGCATTGCATCGGCTCGACCACGAAGCTGCGCATCTGGGTGACACCCTTTTGCGTGATCGCCCCATCGGTCAGGGTGAACCCGTCGCGCGCCAGCCGGGTCTGCAGCTCGGCCCAGATGCGGTCGTCCGGCCACGCCTCGATATCCTCGTCCGGCGCGCACTGAAGATAAAGCCGGCTGACCGCGGGCGAGCGCATCGACAGCAGGGCAAAGCCGCGCGCGTGGCTGGAATACACCAGCTCCTCGGACGCAGGCGGCGCATCGGCCAGGATGCCGAGCCAGCCGAACGGATAGTCGCGCTCGAACCCGCGCAGCACGCCGGGCGGGATCGCGTCGCGGCACACGCCGTGATAGCCGTCGCAGCCGGCGATGATGTCGCACTCCAGCCGGTGCCGCTGTCCGTCATGCTGGTAAAGAATGTGCGGCGCACCCGACTGGAAACCGTGCACGCTGACGTTCTCCGCCTCGAACACGATTGTTCCCTCCGCGGCGAGCCGCGCCGCGATCAGGTCCTGCACTACCTTGTGCTGGCTATAGACCATCACGTGCTTGCCGGTGAGGGCCTTGAAATCGATGCGGTGGTCCTGCCCATCGACGCGCAGGTTGATGCCTTCGTGCGCCAGCCCTTCGGCCCGCATGCGCGCGCCCACTCCCGCATCGATCAGCAATTGCTCGACCGGGTGTTCCAGCACGCCGGCGCGAATGCGGTTCTCCACGTAGTCCCGCGACCGCGCCTCCAGCACCACGGAATCGATGCCGTTCAGGTGCAACAGATGCGACAGCAACAACCCGGCCGGCCCGGCGCCGACGATGCCGATCTGGGTGCGCATCCTTTCGCGTCCTCCTGCAATCGCGGGAGTGTATCCCCGGTGCGCCACCGGTGCATAATCCGGTGCCACCGACTGGAGGAACCGGCATGCCCGACACAACACCGACCGAGGCGCTGGCGGCAGAGTTCGACTGTCTGATGGCGCGCGCCGGGATCGCCGTTCCGCGAGCCCGCCGGGCCACGGTGCTGGCGGCCTATGCCGACCTGCGCCAGCAGATCGCGCTGCTGCACGGGCGCTACGGCGCGGCGGCCGAGCCGTCCAACGTGTTCCGCCTGTCCCCAGTGGAACGCCCAGTGGAACGCCGAATGGAACGCCGACGGGAACGCCAAGGGGAACCCCGGTGATGGACACGCAGGACCTGTCGATCGCCGCGATGGGGCAGGCGTTGCGCGCCGGCGCCGTCACCGCGCGGCAACTGGCGCGCGACGCGCTCGCCCGCGTCGCCGCGCGCGATCCCGCGTTGCAGGCGTTCCTGCTGGTGACCGAAGCGCGCGCCCTGGCCGACGCAAGCCGCGCCGACGACGAATTGCGAGCCGGCCAGGATCGCGGGCCGATGCACGGCATTCCCTATGCGCTGAAGGACATCTACGACACCGCCGGCATCCGCACGACCTGCCATTCCAAACTGCGCGCCGACCACGTGCCGGCGGCCGACAGCGTCGTGGCGACAAAACTGACCGAGGCAGGGGGCGTGCTGCTGGGCAAGCTGGCGACGCATGAATTCGCCATCGGCGGCCCGAGTTTCGACCTGCCGTTCCCGCCGGCGCGCAACCCCTGGAACCTGGCGCATATCACCGGCGGGTCTTCCTCCGGCTCCGCCGCGGCGATTGCCGCGCGCATGGTGCGCATGGCGATGGGGTCGGATACCGGCGGCTCGATCCGCGGCCCGGCGGCGTGGTGCGGGCTGGTGGGGATCAAGCCGACCTATGGCCGCGTCTCGCGGCGTGGCGTGTTCCCGCTGTCCTGGACACTGGACCATTGCGGGCCGCTGAGCCGCTGCGTGGAAGACGCCGCGATCGCGTTGCAGGTGCTGGCCGGTCACGATCCCGAAGACGCGGCCAGCGCCGACGTTCCGGTAGCGGATTATCGCGCCGGACTGGCGCGGGGCGTCGGCGGGTTGCGCATCGGGATACCGCGCGGCTTCTTCGCGGCGGTTCCGACCGCCATGCCGGAGGTCGTCGCCGGCATCGATCGCACCGCCGCCCTGCTGCGCGAAGCCGGCGCCAGCGTCGAGGATATTACGCTGCCCGACTACGCTTTGTTCACCGCCGCCGGGCGCGTCATCATGATGGCCGAGGCCTTCGCCATCCACCAGGCCGATCTGCAAAGTCGCCTGCACGACTACGGCGAGATCACCGCCAACCGGTTCGTGCTCGGCGCGGCGATCACCGCGGCGGACTACATCAACGCGCTGCGCGCCCGCCGCGAACTGACGGATGCGGTCAACGCCACGCTGGGCCGGCACGATGCGCTGCTGACGGCCTCGGCGCTGGTCACCGCACCACGCTTCGATGCGGCGCCGGGCGCGCTGTCCTCGGCGTCGCCGATGCAGACCATTCCGTTCAACGTCACCGGCCATCCGGCGATGAGCGTGCCGATCGGTTTGGCATCGGACCGGTTGCCGATCTCGGTGCAGATCGTCGGCCGGCCATTCGACGAGGCCATGCTGTTCCGCGTCGGCCGCGCGATCGAGCACCTGTCCGGATGGGATGAAATGAAGCTGCCCGAATTCGCGGCGTGACGCGCGCCGTCGCGCTGCTGTTGCGCGGGCGCCGGCCGGCCCGGCGTGAACGATGCAGCCGTCCCGCGCCGCGGTCAGGGGACCATCGTGTCGGTCTGCCCGGGCATGACGACGCTGATCACGCCGGCCCAGTTGCACATGCATTTCGACGTGCTGTCCAGCGCCGGCTGGTTGGCGATCATCACCGTCGGCGCCCCTGGGGCCCATGGGGCCGACGTTACCGGGACGCAGGGCATCGGAGTCAGCACGCCCAGGGCCGCCGCCGTCGCCGATGCGACCTCCGGGTTGGCGATGCTCGTGCACATGCCGAACGGCATGATGTTCTCCATGGGGACATAGTCCATGATGTTCGCCGCCGGCATGCTGTCCGCCATCGTGCAATTGACCGGCAGCACGGTCAGCACCGAGGGCGCCGCCCCGAACGTGCAAGCGAGCTGCGCGCCATTCACCACTTGCATCGGCATGGCCGGGTCCCTCCGGGTCAATGGAAATTCCGCGGCCCGCTTATACCCGTCCGGCCATTATTGGCAATGAAATCCCGCGGCGGACAGGATCGCGGTCGGCGGGGCGATACCGCTGCCGCCGCCGGCTGGTCATCGGCCGCCGGCTGTTGCGCCGGTGGCGGAATTGCGCTGAAACCCCGGCCGCCGTGCCGCGAAAGGAACCGCCATGCCACTGCGCATTGTCGATGTGCGGGAGATCACCAAGCCGATCAGCTCGCCGATCCGCAACGCCTATATCGATTTCTCCCGGATGACCACGAGCCTGGTCGCGGTGGTGACCAATGTGGAGCGCAACGGCCGGCGCGTGGTGGGCTACGGCTTCAACTCCAACGGCCGCTATGGCCAGGGCGGGCTGATCCGCGAGCGTTTCGCCCCGCGGGTCCTGGAAGCCGATCCGGCATCGCTGCTGGACGGGACGGGAGAAAACCTCGATCCGGACCGCGTCTGGAGCTGCATGATGCGCAACGAGAAGCCCGGCGGACACGGCGACCGTTCGGTCGCGGTCGGCACCATCGACATGGCGGTGTGGGACGTGGTGGCGAAGCTCGGGGGGAAACCGCTGTTTCGGCTGCTGGCCGAACGCTACGGCATCGAAGCCGATCCGCACGTCTTCGTCTATGCCGCGGGCGGCTACTATTATCCCGGCAAGGATGACGCAGCGCTGTGCGCCGAGATGCGGTCCTATCTCGATCGCGGCTACACGGTGGTGAAAATGAAGATCGGCGGCGAGCCGATCGATATCGACCGCCGGCGTATCGAGGCGGTGCTCGCCGAGCTCGGCGGCAAGGCGCGGCTGGCGGTCGATGCGAACGGCCGCTTCGATCTGGAAACCGCGATCGCCTATGCGAAGATGCTGCGCGACTACGACCTGTTCTGGTACGAGGAGGCCGGCGATCCGCTGGACTACCAGTTGCAGGCGGCGCTGGCGGAGTTCTATCCGGGCCCGATGGCAACCGGGGAAAACCTGTTCAGCCATCAGGATGCGCGCAATCTGGTCCGCCATGGCGGGATGCGGCCCGATCGCGACTGGCTGCAATTCGACTGTGCCTTGTCATACGGCCTGTGCGAATACCAGCGGACCTTGCGGATGCTGAAGGATGCCGGCTGGAGCTGGAAGCGCTGCATCCCGCATGGCGGGCACCAGATGTCGCTGGCGATCGCCGCGGGACTCGGTCTCGGCGGGAACGAGAGCTATCCGGACGTGTTCCAGCCCTATGGCGGGTTCCCGGATGGCACGCGGGTGGAGAACTCCGTCGTCACGCTGCCGGAACTTCCAGGCATCGGCTTCGAGGGCAAGTCCGACCTTTATGCGATCATGCGCGACCTCGCCGCGTGACCAGTCCCGCCGCGTGCCCGCCGCCGCAAGTGGCGCCTGACGGATCAGCCGATGCGCAGCAGGCGCGCGCCTTCACGCCGCAACCAGGGAATTGCGGCGTTGGCGTGCGGCGTCAGCAGGTCCAACTGGGACCAGAACCGCTTGCCGTGGTTCATGTGCTTCAGATGCGTCACCTCGTGCGCGGCGACATAGTCCTGCACGAACTCCGGCGCCATCACCAACCGCCAACTGAACGCCAGCGACCCATCCGGCGCACAGCTTCCCCACCTGCTCTGGGTATCCTTCACGACGAGTCGCCGTGGCTGCAGGTCGATCAGCGCGGCTTTCGCGGCCACCAGCACCGACAGCTTGCGGCCGGCTTCGGCGCGCAGGAAGTCCACGACGCGGCGGCGCAGGAACTCCGGCGCGCCGGTGACGAACAGTTCCCCGTCGAGAATCCAGGCGGCACCACGATGTTGCGGCACGTGGCGGATGCGGTGCGGCACGCCGCCGATCGGCACCATCGCGCCGTCGGCGAACATGACGCGCTCCGGCAGCGCCGCGAGCCGGTCCGACACCCATTCGGCATGGCTCATCAGCAGCGCCATGCCGGCGTTGCGACCCGCGCGCGGCGGCAGGGTGACGACGACGCTGCCGCCACGCGGGTCGATGCGCAGGCTGATGCGCCGCGCCCGCGCGCTGCGCCGCCATTCGACGCGCGCGGTTCCGCGCGGCAGTGCCAGAGTCTCGATCGACGCAAACTCCATCGCGGCAGAAGGAACGCACGCGGGCGATTCGTCAATGCGAACTTGCATGAACCCCAGGGAGAAGCCGCACTTGCCCGCGCAGCGGGCGAGGCTGTCAGCGTAGCGCCTCGCAGAACGCGGCGATGCGGCGGCAGCCTTCCACCAGCGACGCATCGTCGGTGGCGGTGCTGATGCGCAGATACGGGCTCATGTGGTACGCCGCACCGTGCACGGTCGCGACATACTTCTCCTCGAGCAACGCCAGGCACACATCCTCGTCGGTCTGCAACCGCCGGCCGCCGGCGGTGGTGTGGCCGAGGCAGCCGGCGACATTCGGAAACACGTAGAACGCGCCTTCCGGCTTGTGGCAGGTGATGCCTTTGCAGGCGTTCAGCAGCTCCACCGCGATGTCGCGGCGGCGCTGATAGGCCTCGATCTGCACCTGCACGCCGTCTTGCGGCCCGTCCAGCGCCGCCGCTGCCGCCGCCTGGCCGACCGTGGAGATGCCCGCCGTCGCCTGGCCCTGCATGTTCACCATCGCCTTGATCAGCGCGCGCGGTCCGCCGGCAAAGCCGATGCGCCAGCCGGTCATCGCATAGGTCTTGGAAACGCCGCTCACGGTCAGCGTGCGGTTCTTCAATTCCGGCGCCACCTGCGCGAAGGTGGCGTGCTGGAAGCCGCCGAACACGAGGTGCTCATACATGTCATCGGACAGAATCCAGACATGCGGGTGTTTCAGCATCACGTCGGCGATGGCGCGCAGTTCCGCGGCGGAGCAACAGGCGCCGGTGGGATTGTTGGGGTTGTTGAGGATCAGCCATTTGGTGTTGGGCGTGATCGCGGCGTCGATGTCCTCGGCGCGCGGCTTGAAGCCGTTGTTCTGTGGACAGTTGACGAACACCGGCGTGCCTTCGCAGAGCTGCGTCATCTGCGCATAGGCGATCCAGGACGGCACCGGGATCACCACCTCGTCGCCCGGATCGACCGTCGCCATGATGGCGTTGAACAGGCACTGTTTTCCCCCATTGCCGACGCAAATCTCATCCAGCGCGTAGTCGAGGCCGGAATCGCGCTTGAACTTGCGCTGGATTGCCTCCTTGAACACGCGGGTGCCGTCTTGCGGCGGGTATTTCGTGTCGCCCTTCAGCGCCGCCTGGTGTGCCGCCTCGATGGCGTGCGGCGGACTGTCGAAATTCGGCTCGCCGAGGGTGAGCGAGATGACGTTCTTGCCGGCGGCGCGCAGCTCGCGCGCCTTGATCGTCATCTGCACGCTGGCGGCGACCTCGACACGGCCGAGCCGCCGCGAGAGCCCTGGCCCGCTTTGGCTGGCCCTCGCCTGGCCTGGTCCCGTTTGGCCGGACATCAGTGCAGCCCTTCGCAGAAATGCTGGATGCGGCGGCAGGCGTCCTGCAGCTCCTCGGTGGAGTTGGCGTAGGCGATGCGGAAATGCCCCGGATAGCAGAACGCCGAGCCATGCACCGCGGCGACGCCTTCCTCCTCCAGCAAGGTCAGGACGAAGCCCTCGTCATCGGTGATCTTCTTGCCGCCGCGGCTGGTCTTGCCGATGCAGCCATGGATCGAGGGATAGACGTAGAATGCGCCTTCCGGCTTGTGGCAGTTCAGGCCCGGCGCCTTGTTCAGCTCCGCCACCACCAGGTTGCGCCGCTCCTCGAAGATCTTGCGCATGGCTTCGATGGAGTCCTGCGGGCCGGTCAGTGCCTCCACCGCGGCGGCCTGGGCGATCGAGTTGGTGTTCGAGGTGGACTGGCTTTGCAGCTTGTCCATCGCCTTGATCAGCGCCACCGGCGCGCCGGCGAAGCCGATGCGCCAGCCGGTCATCGCATAGGCTTTCGAGCACCCGTTCATGGTAACGGTGCGGTCGCGCAGTTTGGGTTCCACCTGCACGATGGTGGCCGGCTTGAACCCGTCATACGCCAGCTTCTCGTAGATGTCGTCGGTGAACACCCACACGTCGGGGTGGCGCAGCAGCACGTCGCAGATCGCCCGCAGATCCCCGGCGTTGTAGGCGGCGCCGGTCGGGTTGCACGGGTTGTTCAGCATGAACCATTTGGTCCGCGGGGTGATCGCCGCTTCCAGGTCCTCGGCGCGCAGCTTGAAGCCGTTGTTCTGGCCGCACGGCACCAGCACCGGCGTGCCGTCGGCGAGGCTTACGATGTCGGGATAGCTGACCCAGCACGGGCTGGGGATGATAACCTCGTCGCCGGCGTTCAGCGT
The DNA here is from genome assembly GCA_035535035.1 of Acetobacteraceae bacterium. Taxonomy (GTDB): domain Bacteria; phylum Pseudomonadota; class Alphaproteobacteria; order Acetobacterales; family Acetobacteraceae; genus JASHVB01. The sequence continues at coordinate 12,080 of DATLQW010000207.1, read as the reverse complement.
CGCCAGGAACGCGTTGAAGATCACCTGCTTGCCGCCGGTGGAGATGATGATCTCCTCCGGCTTGTAGTCCAGGCCGCTGTCGCGCTTGAACTTTTGCGCCACGGCCTGGCGCAGGGCGGGGGTGCCGGCCACGTCGGTGTAGTGGGACTCGTTGGCTTCGATGGCGCGGATCGCGGCGTCCTTGACGTTGCGCGGCGTGTCGAAATCCGGCTCGCCCTGCGACAGGCTGATCACGTTCTTGCCCTCGGCGATCATGTGACGCGCCTTGGTGGCAATGGCGATGGTCAGGCTGGGCTGGATGCGGTCGAGTCGTTCGGCGATGAGGGACATGGGCTGGGTTCCCGTTGAGCGCGGCGGCGGAACCTATCGGAGCAGGGACGGGGGGGCAACGGGGCGGGGCGATTGGCTGCGCGGCGTGGGGTGCATTGGATCGAGTGCGGTCGCGGTCGGCAGGACGCGGGCGCTGCGGAGGAGATCGTTGATCGCGCACATGAAGGCGCGGCTTTCGCCGCGCCAACAGCCCTGCCTGGCGGTGGCGGCGCGGATGGGGTCCATGCCTGCCTTGGTTCGGGCACCGGTGCTCTTGCCGCCATGCAGGCAGCATCGGCCGTTCGGGCCCGCCAGATGCCGGCCTCACCTGACCCGGGGTGTCCGTACGGCGCGTGCCGAAGCAAGACGGCTTCGCCACCAATACACGAAGGATCGGGGGACGGCGTACCCAGCGTGTCCCTGTGGTGAAACCGTCTGATATGCTGCACCGCCCTATACGGAAACCGGAAGACCCAACAATGACCGAACCCGATCCGCCGGAAATCGCCGACCTGGAAGCCGCGGCCGAATGGCGCCTGCGCAAGGTCGATACCGACCCCGGCGACCGGCAAAGCGCCGCCGCCGCACAACGCCTGCGGAAGCTCGCCGGCGACCTGCGGCACCTGCAAGCCTCGCCGCCTTACCGGGAATACGGCGCGATCTGCAACTGGCTCGCCGAGTCCGACGACATCAGCGACTTCACCCAGCTTGCGCACGACTACCGCCTGCGCATCGGCATCGACGCCTTCCCTGAAACCGGCGAAGACTACCTGCGCGCATTGCTGGAAATCGCGCGGCGGACCTTCGGCATGCCGTGACCCGTCAATAGGCCAGCCGGCCGCGCAACTCCTCGAACGGGAGCATGACATGGCCCCGGTAGGCCGGTCGCGCTTGCAGGCGGCAGTACCAGGCTGCCACGTTCGGCACCGCGGGCCGTTCGATGTCCAATCCGAAATACCGATACAGCGCGGTGCCGGCCGGCAGGTCCGCCAGCGTCAGGTCGTCACCCAGCAAATAGCGCCGATCCCCCAGGATCCGATCGAGCAATACGAAATGCGCCGCGCACGCAGCGACTTTCTCGCGGATCGCCGGCCAGTCGCGCGCCGCATCCGGCGTGCGATAGAAACCCCAGAACACGCCTATCAGGAAATCGGGTTGCAGCGTCGTCGCCGACCAGTCCATCCAGCGTTCCGCCAGTGACCGCTCGGCCGGATCGCCCGGCCACCACCGTGCTCCGCCATGGCGCGCCGCGAGGTAACGCAGAATCGCGTGCGACTCCCACACCACCGTACCGTCGTCGTCGATCACCGGAACCTTGCCGTGCGGATTCATCGCCAGGAAGCCCGGCGCATCCAATCCGCCGAATCCGCCGCCGGCGTCGATGTGCTCGTGCGGCAGTTCCAACTCGTCCACCAGCCACAGCACCTTCTGCACGTTGAACGAACTGCGGCGTCCCCAGATCTTCAGCATGAGACCTTCAGCATGGCGCAGGCTCTTGTTCCGGTTTCGGCCGCGTCTTTGTCCCAATTGCCAGGCTTCTGTCAACGCGTGGAATCGCGCCGTCGCCGCGTGGCGACTCGGAACATGCGGCAGCGGCGGACCCGGCATTTGCGTCTTTCGCGGAATGCGGTCTAGCCTTCCGGAATGACTGGCGCAGGATCGCCGGTCGGCGTGCATTTGGCCCACGGGCCCAAAAGACAGCGCCAGCTCCTTGGGAGACGGCGCAGGATTGCGTTGGCTTCGCAACAACGGCGCCGCTCGGCCCGAACGCGACCGACGGCGCCAGGAGGAGGCGCCCCCATGAACGGACAAACGTCCGAAGGTCTGCTGTCGCTGTTCGACACCCACCGACTCAACGGCCGCTACTGGTTCGTCTTCAGTCTGCTCGCGCTGATCACCGTGCTGGAGTTCTTCGACTTCCTGGTCGTCGGATTTCTCGTTGCCGTGCTCGGCCCGCAATGGCATCTCACCTATGGCCAGTCCGCGGTCATCCTCTACAGCGGCGGCCTGGGTGCGATCTGCGGCGCGGTCATCTGGGGTGCCCTGTCGGATGCGTGGGGACGCAAGACCCAACTCGTGCTGGGCACCTTTATCTGCGGCATCGGCGCCGGGCTGATCGGCTTCGTGCCCAATGGCGCCTGGGGGTTGTTCGCCGTGCTACGCTTCGTCGTGGGCTTCGGCCTTACCGCGGCGGTGACGCCGTGCCTGACCATCGTGGTGGAGCAGGCGCCGACGCGGTACCGGACGTCGTTGTCGAGCTTCTATGTGGTGTTCGCCACCGCCGGCACGCTCGTGGCGTCGGCGACATCGGCGGTGTTGCTGTCGGCGCTCGGCTGGCGCGGCGTGGCGATGCTGGGCGCGCTGACGATCCCGGTAGGCATCGCCATCGCAATCTTCGTGCCGGAATCGGTGCGCTGGCTCACCGCCAAGGGGCGCTTCGCCGAGGCACGCGCCCAGGTGGCGCGCCAGCTTCGGCTGCCGCTGGACCAGGTGCCGCTGCCCACCATGCCGCCGGCTGCCCAACCCTCCGGACGCCTGTCGGAGCTGTACAACAATCCGCGCCGCTTCTGGGACACCGTGATCATCTGGGGTGGCTCCTCCACGGCCGCCTACGGCGTCTATCTGTGGGGGCCGACCATCGTTGCGCTGCTCCTGCACATTCCGGTGCCGCAGGCGGCGAAGTATTTCGTGTTCGTCGCCGGCGCAGGCGTGGTCGGCAAGGTCCTGGTGACCTTCATCTCGCCGATCATGGGAAGGCGCCGCTGCGGCCAGGTGTTCGGCTTCGGCGCCGCCGTCGCGCTGGTTGCCGCGGCGTATTTCAACCAGGTGTTCGTCGGCGGCGTGCCGCTCCTGATCGTCCTGATGTGCGTCTCCACCTTCGGCATCGACGGCGGGTTCTCCAACCTCGCGCCCTACACGGTGGAGGCGTTCGGCGTCCGCATGGGCGCGCGCTCGTCGGGGCTTGGCCAGGCGGCCAACGGCGTCGGCAAGATCCTCGGTCCCCTGAGCCTCGCGCTGATCGCCGGCACCGGCAATCTCGTGTCGCCGAAAGCGACCGGCGATGCAGTGCTCCCCGCCTTCCTGTTCCTCGCCTTCGGCATGCTGCTGGTCGGCCTGTCGTTCAGCCTGCTCGGCGTCGAGACGCACGGCCGCGCGATGACGGTCGATGAGGAGGCGGACGAGGCAACCGTTCAGGGCGAGGCCGGCCGGCGCCCAGCCGAAGCGTAGCGGAATGTGCAGCGGCCTGACCCGCCGTCAGGCCGCCTGCGCTACCGTCATCGCGTCGCCGGCCACCGTGGTGCGGCGCATGTCGCGCACCAGGTTCTCGTTGAAGCGCGTTACCCGGTGCATGGTCTGGCGGTTGTCCCAGATCACCAGGTCGTACTGCCGCCACTTGTGCGAATAGACGAAACCCGGCTGCGTCGCATGCTCTGTCAGGTCGCGCAGGAACCCGCGCGCCTCCGGCACCGGCCAGCCGACGATGCTGCCGGCATGCGCCGACAGGAACAGCGACTTTTCCCCCGTCGCCGGATGCGTGCGCACCAGCCGCTGGCGCACCGGACGGAACATCGCCCGTTCGTCGTCCGCGACGTCGAACCCCAGCAATCCGCGCGAGAACAGCAGCGAGTGTTCGCACACCAGGTCTTCGACCTCCGCCTTGGTCGCGTCATCCAGCGCATCGTAGGCGCCGCGCATATCGGCGAATTCCGTATGCCCGCCTTTGTCCACCACGATGCGTCCGGACAGCAGCGAGTATTTCGCCGGCACCGCCCGAAACGAGCTGTCCGAGTGCCACAGCCGGTTGCCAAGATTGAACATGCGCCGCCGGTCGTCGCGCGCGAACACCCGCTGCTCTTTGTCGAGATTCGAAGCGTCCTGCATGTCGGGCGGCAGCCGCCGCTCGTGCGGCTTCGCGACGTGCCCGCCCGGCGCCTGTTCCAGCGTGCCGAAATTGCGGGTGAACGCGCGCTGCTGGTCGTCGCTGAGCGGCTGGTCGTGGAACACCAGCACCGCGTAACGGTCCGTGCCGGCCTCGATCGCCGCGACGTCAGCGGCATCGAGCGGCCGGGTGACGTCGATCCCGGACACTTCGCCGGCGAACCTGGATTGGATCGGACGGATGCTGATGGTCACGGCTGATTTCTCCGATGCGTCATTCCGCTGCGAGGCCCGCCTGGGCCACCGTCATCTCCGTGCCCGCGACGGTGGTGCGGCGCATGTCGCGCGGCAGCGCGTTGTCGTAGCGGCGGACGCGATGCATGGTGACGCGGTTGTCCCACATCACCAGGTCATGCGGCCGCCATTTGTGTGCGTAAACGAATTGCCGCTGTGTCGCATGCTCGGTCAGGTCGCGGATGAAGGCGAGCGCCTCCGGCACCGGCCAGCCGATGATCGCGCCGATATGCGAGGCGAGGTACAGCGATTTCCCCCCCGTCGCCGGATGCCTGCGCACCAGCCGCTGCCGCACCGGGCGCATCGTCGCGCGATCCTCCGGCGTAAGGTCGGTGAAGCCGAGCATCGCACGCGAATGGATCAGCGAATGCTCGCAGACCAGATCGTCGATTTCGGATTTCGTGGCGTCGTCGAGCGCGGCATGGGCGGCGCGCATGTCGGCAAACTGCGTGTCGCCGCCTGCGCTCGTGACGATCCGGCCGGACAGGATCGAGTACTTGGCCGGGATCGCCTTGAACGAGCTGTCGGAGTGCCACAACATGTTGCCGAGGCTGTACAGCCGTCGCCGGCTGTCGCGTTCCAGCAGCTTGTTGTCCTTGTCGAGATTGGACACATCGGCGAAGGCGGGGTGCAGGCGTTGCTCGCCCGGCGTGGAAATGCCGGTGCCGCGGGTTTCTTCCAGCGCACCGAAATTGCGGCTGAACGCGAGCTGCTGCTCGTCGGTCAGCCGCTGGTCGCGGAACACCAGCACCGCGTAGCGGTCCATGCCGGCTTCGATCGCCGCCACCGCGTCGCGCAACAACGGGCGCGTCGTGTCGGTCCCGGAAACCTCGCCGGCGAAGACCCGGTGCAGGGGCGTTATGCTGATCGGCATCGCTGATTGATCCTGCCGGCAGTGCAGTCCAACGGTTGACATAGCCTCTCTCTCCCCTTGCGGGAGGTGGGAGGGGTCGGCACATGCGGCACGAACCCCTCCCGCAAGCGGAGGGAAAGTCCGGTCTAACCCATTACCTCGCGTCCTTCACTCCGCCGCCTGCAACACCGCCGGCGCCGCCGTCACGCCGGTCCCCTTGATCGAGGTGCGGCGCAGGTCGCGCACCTCGCGCAGGTCGTCGAAGCGGCGAGCGCGATGCATGACCGTCCGGTTGTCCCACATCACCAGCTCGTTCACCTGCCACTTGTGCGTATAGACGAACTCCGGTTGGGTCGCGTGTTCCATCAGGTCGCGGATGAAGGCCCGCGCCTCCGGCACCGGCCAGCCGACGATGCCGCCGATATGCGACGCCAGATACAGCGACTTTCGCTCCGTCACCGGGTGCGTCACCACCAGCCGGTGCCGCACCGGCCGCAGTTTGTCCGCATTCCCGTCCTCCCGCACCGCGAACCCGATCTGCTCTCGCGAAAACACGATCGAGTGTTCGCAGATCAGGTCTTCGACCTCCGTCTTCATCGCATCGTCCAGGGCATCGTACGCCGCGCGCATGTCGGCGAATTCCGTGTTGCCGCCCTTGCTCGGCACGATACGCGAGTGCAGCAGCGTATAGCCGGCGCCGTGCGCGCGGAACGACGCGTCCGAGTGCCACAGCCGGTTGGCCAGCGCATACATCCGCTTCTCGTCATCCCGCGCGCGCAACCGATTCCTCGCGTCAAGATTGGAGATGTCGCCGAGTTCCAGCCGGTCGCCGAGCCGCCGTTCCTCCGGCTTGCTCAACTGCCCGATCAGCGTCACCTCCAGCTCGCCGAAATTCCGGCTGAACGCGCATTGCTGCTCGTCGGTCAGGGGCTGGTCGGGAAACGCCAGTACGGCATAGCGGTCCATGCCCGCCTCGATCGCGGCGACCGCGTCGCGCGACAGCGTCTGGGTGATGTCCAGGCCGGTCACCGCGCCGGCGAAATGCCGGTGCAGCGGACGAATGCTGATGCTCACGGGCGGCTTCCTCCTTGATCCGATACCGGCGAGTATAGCGTGCCCTGCTCGCGGCGCCAGACGGCCGGGCAGCGGAGCAGCGTCCCGGTCGGGACGCATGCAAAGCCTGTAGCGCGTCGGCAAGGAGACGCCCGGAAACCGCTGCGCCCCTGCGTATCGCGCGCACGCGATTTCGGTCTGTGTGGCGTTGCCGTCGGCTTCCCCGAACCGGATTGCCGCTGCTGTTTGACATCGTCGGCGTGCGCGCGCTAAGTTCGGTCTTCGGGCCGAACTTGACCGGCACTGCACAACTGACAAGACACCGACCGTCCAACAGCAGCCCGTTTCCCAATGCCCCGGTCCGTGGCGAGCGAAGTGAAACGGCCACGTAACCGAACCGGCGCTTTCTGGCTCGCTGTCCAGTGGGTTTGTCCTTCAGGAATCGAACCGTCAGAGATCGGCAAAAAATGACTGCAAAACCTGTGGCCTTGCTGCTGTCTCTGGCAGTCGCCGGTTTGCTTGGCGGATGCACGCGGCCGGCCGTGGCGCTGAAGCCGCCAGCATTCCAGCAGAGTGCCGACGCGTTGCGCGACTGGCAGGCCGTGGCGCAACAGATCGCCCTCGACATGATGTATGACGGCCTGTTGCCTGATCCGGCCAGTCCCAACCCAGCCGCCGCGTCAGGCTGGCGCACGCCGTTCTACGTCAAAATCGTCACGCCCCGCTCCCAGTTCCTGTATGAAGTGGCGCAGTCGCTGGAAGCCGAAATCCTGCGGCATGGTGGTGCGGTGGTGCAGTCGCCGGTGGGCGCCGCGGAAATCGACCTCGACGTGGACGTTGTGCAATGGCCGCCACGCGACCGGCTGCCCGACGGGACGTTCACCGCCGCCGGATTTGCCAGCGGCGGGGCGGTGGTGATGGCCAACGAGGCACCCTTGACCCCGGCAGCCGGCTTCGGCGTGCTGGCTGGTGCCGGCATCCTCGCCGACCTGTTGCGAACCATGACGCCCGACACCAACACGGAAATCGCCTGGGGCGCCTCGATCGCCGAGGGCAATCGGATCGTGTTTGCCGTGCGCTATCCGATGTATATCGCCGATGCCGACGTCTCGCTCTATACCGGCAGCGTTCCTCCGGCTGGCCCGCCGCTCGTGCAGCTTCGTTACGTGCCATGACCCGCTCGGCGACTCGCAACGATCGCCGCCGCATGCAACATGCGGTCCGAGCCTTGCTCGCGGCGATGGCTGTCGGCTTACTGGCCGGCTGCACGTCCGACCTGGTCCTCGATCAGGAAATCCAGGCGGAAGAAGCCCACCAGGCGCCCAGCCATCTCGCCCAGCGCACCTATGCCGCCGTCGATCAGATGCTGGCGGGCGATCCGACGCTGGTCGCCGCGGCGAGTCCGGCGGTGGTTGGCTCAATCTCCGACATCCGGGACGTCAACCACTCGACGCCATTCGGCAACATCATCGCCGATCTGATACGCAGCCGTCTCGTGCAGCGCGGGCTTCCGGTGATGGACATGCGCCTCCGGCGCGCCGTCGAACTGGATCGCACACAGGGCGAAATGACGCTGAGCCGGGCAGTGCGCGACGTCTATCCGCCGCCCGCCGCAGCCGAGGTCGTGACCGGAACTTACGCCGTCGCCAGCGGAACGGTGTTCGTCAGCCTGAAGATTATCGAGGCGGTCAACGCACGCATCCTTGCCGCCGATGATTTCCAGCTTGTGCGCACCGCGGACGTGGATCGGTTGCTGCGCGGCACAGGGACCGCCGCGCGGTAGGGGGCACCGCACGATCCGTGCGAAATCGCCCCAAGGCGGTTGCATCGGTCGCCCGCCCGGCCTTGCGACAGGAACGCAAAGCCAAACAGATTACCTGACATATCGGCGGTTCCCCCGGCTCTTCCGGGGGATGCTTACCCGCGCTTCGCTTCCCGTCGCCGCGCGTGCAGAATGAACTCGGTATAGCCGTTCGGTTGCGCATGGCCCTTGAACACCAGGTCGCACGCCGCCTTGAACGCCACGCCGTCAAACCCCGGTGCCATTGGTTTGTAGAGCAGATCGTCGGCGTTCTGCCGGTCCACCACCTCCGCCATGCGCCGCAGCGTCGCCATCACCTGCGCGCCGGTCGTCACCCCGTGATGCAGCCAGTTGGCGATGTGCTGCGACGAGATGCGCAGCGTCGCACGATCCTCCATCAACCCGACATCGTGAATGTCCGGCACTTTCGAGCACCCCACACCCTGGTCGATCCAGCGTACCACATAGCCGAGAATGCCCTGGCAGTTGTTGTCCAGCTCCTGCTGCACGTCCTCGGGCGACCAGTTCGGCCGGTCGGCCAGCGGCAATGTCAGCAGGTCGGACAGCGATGCGCGCGGTCGCGACGCCAGCTCGGTCTGCCGCGCGGCAACATCTACTGCGTGGTAGTGCAAAGCGTGCAGCGTCGCGGCGGTGGGGGAGGGCACCCATGCGGTGTTCGCCCCGGCCCGCGGATGCCCGATCTTCTGCTCGAGCATCTCGGCCATGCGATCGGGCGCCGCCCACATGCCCTTGCCGATCTGCGCCTTGCCGCGCAAGCCGCACGCCAGCCCGATATCGACGTTCTGGTCCTCGTACGCCTTGATCCACGGCGTGTGGCGCATGTCGCTCTTGCGAAGCATCGGGCCGGCTTCGATCGAAGTGTGAATCTCATCGCCGGTGCGGTCCAGGAACCCGGTGTTGATGAACGCCACGCGATGCTTCGCCGCGAAGATGCAGGCTTTCAGGTTGGCGGACGTGCGCCGCTCCTCGTCCATGATGCCCATCTTCAGGGTGTGCCGCGGCAGCTTCAGCAGGTCTTCCACCTGGCCAAACACCAAATCGGTGAACGCCACCTCCTCTGGCCCGTGCATCTTGGGCTTGACGATATAGACCGAGCCGGCGCGCGAGTTGCGCAACGGACCAGTGTTGTTCAAATCGTGCAGCGCGATCAGCGACGTCACCGCGGCGTCCAGCAAGCCCTCCGGGATTTCGCCCCCGCCGGCATCGAGCACCGCGTCGGTGTACATGTGGTGGCCGACATTGCGCACCAGCATCAGGCTGCGGCCCGACAGCCATACCTCGCCGCCGTCCGGTTTGCGGTAGCTGCGATCGGTGTGCAGCCGGCGCGTCAGCGTGCGCCCGCCCTTCTCGAATGTGTCTTCCAGCGTGCCTTTCATCAGGCCCAGCCAGTTGCGGTAGGCCAGCACCTTGTCCTCGGCATCGACCGCGGCGATGGAATCCTCAAGGTCCTGGATGGTGGTGATCGCGGCTTCCACCATCACATCGGCAACGCCGGCCGGATCCTGCTTGCCGATCTGGCGGCTGCGGTCGATCACGATCTCCAGTTGCAGCCCGTGGTGCCGCAGCAGCACGGCGGTCAGGCCGGCGGCATCGCCGCGATAGCCGACGAAGTCCTTCTCCCCGTTGCGCAGCCCGGTCCGCGTGCCGTCCTTCAGCGTGACCGACAGCGCCGCGCCATCCAACGCATACGACGTCGCATCCGCGTGGCTGCCGGCGGCCAGCGGCGCCGCCTGGTCGAGGATCGCGCGTGCCTTGGCGATCACCCGAGCGCCGCGGGCCTTGTTGTAGCCGCCCCCGCGCGTCGCCCCGCCATCTTCCGGAATCGCGTCGGTGCCGTACAGCGCATCGTACAGACTGCCCCAGCGCGCATTCGCCGCGTTCAGCGCGTAGCGCGCATTGGTCACCGGCACGACGAGCTGCGGCCCGGCGATGCTGGCGATCTCCGCATCGACATGCGCCGTGGCGACGGCGAACTCCGCCGGCTCCGGCTGGAGATAACCGATGTCGCGCAGGAACCGCCGATAGTCATCGCCGTCGATCGGCTTGCCGCGATGCGCGCCGTGCCAATCGTCGATCTGCTGCTGCAACGCGTCGCGCCGGTCCAGCAGCGCCTTGTTGCGCGGCGCGCAATCGCGGACCAGCGCGCCGAACCCCTGCCAGAATGCGCCGGGGTCGATGCCGGTGCCGGGGATCGCCTCGGCCGTGACAAAATGGTGCAGCGCGCGGGCGATGCGCAGCCCGCCGGCCGCGACGTAATCCAGCAGATCGCCGGTCTCGACGTAATCCATTGGAATCCCCTTCTCTTTCGCCGGGCTTGGCCGCATCGCAGCGATCCTGCCACTCTGCTGCGCTGCAACATAACATGTTGCGGCGCAGCGCAAAAGTGCCAACCGACAGCCAGACCGAGGGGGAAAGTCAGGTAGAGGCGCGCTCCATGATGCGGAACGGCACCTGAACGCGATCGGCATCGCGGGCCGGCGCGCCACTCAGCCGGCGGAGCAAGAAACCGGCGGCCGTTCGGCCGATCTCGGCACCTTCCACGCTCACCGTCGTGAATGGCGGCTCGTTCGCCGCGCCCAACTCGAAATTGCCGAAACCGCACACCGACAGTCGCGCGGGCACGTCGATGCCGCGGGCCCGCGCCTCGGTGATCGCGCCGAACGCGAGCAAGTCAGAGCTGCAGAACAGCCCGGTTCGGCGGGTGAGCCCGGCGGCCAGGGCGCCCATTGCCTGGCGTCCCGCCGTGATCGTGCTCGGGGCCGGCAAGAGCAGCTCGGCCAGCAGCGTGCCGCCCGCCTGCCGCACCGCGTCGATGAAGCCGCGCCGCCGCGCCCGGGCGGGCGCATCGTCCGCGGCGAACACGGCGAAACTGTCGATGCCCTTGCCGAGGAAAAGCGCCGCGACCGCCGCGCCGGCCCGCGGATGGTCCAGCCCGACCAGCATGTCCACCGGCTGCGGCGCGACGTCCCAGATCTCCACGACCGGGATGCCCGAGTCCACCAGCACCTGCCGCAGCGGAGGCGCATGGTCGGTGCCGGTGATCAGCATGGCGTCGGGCCGGCGGGCCAGCAATCCGCGCACCAGGTCAAGCTCGGCAAAATCGCCATGGCCGCCGATCGACAGCATCACCTGATAGCCGGCGGAGCGCATCGCGTCGGTGAAGTGCTGCACCAGCTCGGCGAACATCGGGTGCGCGATGGTCGGCACGACGGCGGCCACCATGCGCGAGCGGCGTGACGACACGCCGCTCGCGACCAGGTTCGGCACATAACCCAGCTTGTCGATCGCGGCGCGCACGCGGGCGGCGGTGTGCGGCGAAACACGGTCCGGGGTATTGATCACGCGCGACACGGTCATCGGCGCCACGCCGGCCGCCGCCGCGACATCGCTGAGCTTTACCGAAGAACGCGTGTCGCGCGGCGGTCCGGGCAACTGGAAGCCTCCGTGCCGATGGGGCGAGAAGCCGCCAGCGTAGCGGGGGCGGCGCCGCGCGTCATCCGCCATCCGCAACGCTGAACTCAGCCGGCAAGCCGCCGTTCGAGTTCCGTTATCCAGCCCGCGAAGTGAGGACACATGACGCGGAGGGGCATAACCCACCCCAAGGAGGCGTCTTATGCCGAGCAAAGCCAGGAAGCTTGACCGCGCCGTAGCGAAGCTGCCCTCGATCCCGAAGGAGCTGGTTGACCAATTCCTGACCGGCCCGATGACGGAGCAAGCGATCAACGCGGCGGGGTTTGCATTCAAGCAGGCGCTGATCGAGGCGTCGCTGAAGGCGGAACTGAGCCATCACCTTGGCTATGGGCCTGGCGCGGACAAGCCGGAGCAACTGACCAACGAGCGCAACGGCTTCACCAGCAAGACGGTGCTGAC